>NZ_JAWXVZ010000009.1:0-201337 GCF_033843645.1 Nesiotobacter zosterae
AACTCTCGAGACTGACCATCTCAAAAGCGGTCTGCTGGGGGGAGGGTTTCTTCAACATACCCCATTGAATCAAAAGTCCCCGCATAAAGCGAGGACTTTCAATCACTTTGTCAGCAGTCTGAGGCGGCTTCAAAAGCCGCCTTTTTCTTGGATCTTTGAAAGCCAGCGCGCCGCTTAAAACCGGACCAGCTTCCATTCCTTGCGCTTGTGAAAACGGACTGTCAGGACCACCGCGCAGAACATGAGCCCAGCCGCCAGTCCGGCCCAAATACCTTCCGGCCCATACCCCATCGGGAATGCCAGCACATACGCCATGGTGAAGCCGATCGCCCAATACCCAATGATGGCAATTATCATCGGTGTTGTGGTGTCAGACATGCCGCGCAGTACACCTGCGGCCACGCCCTGCACACCATCAGCAAGCTGAAACAGTGCAGCAATTGCAAGAAGAGGGATCCCTAGACGCAGCACATCAGCTGCATACGGATTGCTTTCATCGAGATACAAGCCGATCAGCGCTTCTGGGAACAGCCAGAACAGCATGGAACCGATCACGGCGAAAAATCCCGCGAGACAAATGGCAACCCAACCTGAACGACGCAGCCCATCTTCATCATTGCGGCCAAGCGCCTGACCAACACGTGCCGTTGCAGCGTTGGAAAAGCCGACCGGAATCATGAAGGCAATGCCTGCCAACTGAACTGCGATGCCATGAGCCGCCAGCTCAAGCGTGCCAATCCATCCCATCATGAAGGCAGAAGCCCCGAACAAGCCCGTCTCAGCAAGCAGCATGAGAGAAATCGGCCAGCCCAAACGCAGAATCTCAAAGAACGCGCCCCAGTCCGCACGCCAAATGCGCACGAAAACATCATAGGTTCTGACCTTCGGCTCCCAGAGAATGTACACGACAAGGAAAACGGCAGAGGCGATTGCAGTACCAATGGACGCTATGGCAGCCCCCAGAATGCCCATTTCCGGAAAGCCCCAATGACCAAAGATCAGGCCGTAGTCCAAAACGGCGTTCACCACCGCGCTGACGAGCGTCGCCCACAACACTATTTGTGCCTTCTGAATACAAGTCAGGAAGCACCGTAGCGCGACAACGATGAGCGATGGGTACATCGACCACTGCACAACGCGCAAATATTCACCAGCGATTTTCGAAACCTCTGGGTCCTGCTGGAGGTATAGCAGAATGCTCTCCCCATGCCAAAGCAGCACCATGCCCAAAGAGGTGTAGCTCACAGCAATCCAGATACCCATGCGCGCTGCGCGGCGCACACCGCGGACATCGCCCTGCCCTTCAGCACGGGAGGCAAGCGGCATTACTGCCTGAATGATGCCAAGGCCTGCAAGCCACGTCATGAAGAACAGCTGCAGTGCTAGAACAGACGCCGCAAGCTCTGTTGCACCCAACCAGCCGATCATCAAGGTATCGGTCGCATTGATAGCCATCTGAGCAAGCTGCGCACCAATCAATGGCACACCCAGAATCAGCATTGCCTTCGTTTCAGCGAGCCACGAAGAAAAGCCATGCCGCTTGCCGCTGGCATACTCTACCGGCGTCATATCTTGCTCCTAGAAATGTGAGCCGCAAAACTGCCGCCGAACGGACCAACAGCACAGAAGCTTTGCGGAAATGAAGATGGCTTGCCTCGCTTAAGCGAGGGTCAAAACCTCGGGGGCCGCAGGGGCAATGTCCAGAGGCATGAAGCTGGGAGCTGCTATGCCACCAAAAGCGAGGAAATGTCCAGAGGGAACTGCATGCCACTCTGTCGCTGTCTCATCAAGCGGCTCAGAAACCACAGTCAGATTGTTGGAGCACAGACGATAATAAAGGCTCGGGACGATGGAATCGCTCGAATAACGGATTGCGTAAAGCCGCTCCCCGTCGGAAATAGCTGCAGTCACACGCAAGGCGCAGGTCACACCCGCCTCGGTCATAAGCGCTCGAACCTTCTTCAAGACCTGCTGAACGGCGCCGTAAGGATCAACCTCAAAACCATGGCTCAGAATGGCCAGGAACAGCGCCTCGCTGTCTGTGGTACCCTGCCGGAACTGGTAGTAGTGATCGTTGATCAGGTTCTCAACACGCCGCCGCACCTTGTCATAGCCGCCAATTTGGCCGTTGTGCATGAACATGTACTTGCCAACAGCAAACGGATGACAGTTGGCACGTGACGTCGCTGTACCTGTAGAGGCCCGAACGTGGGCAAAGAACAGACCTGATCTGATCTGGTGTACCAAGCGCATGAGGTTGTCGTCTCCCCATGCCGGCTGGGTATCCCGGTAAAGCCCCGGCACCTCGCGCTCACCATACCAGCCGATACCAAACCCATCGCCATTGGTATCTACTTTGGCTTCGGTGCATCGGCGCGCCTGAGCAATGAGTGAATGGTCTGGACGCGAGATCAGGTCATCCAAAAAGATGCTCTCTCCGCGATAGGCCAACCATCTACACATTATAAGTTCTCCGAAAATGCAGCGCGCGCTTTGTTGCCGTCCCACAGTTTTAGGATAACAACATCGCTACAGCTACATCTACTTGCGTACCGGAGTCAGTTATCGCCAGTTCCCGTTCGATTGTGGAAACGAGCGGCCAATCTGAGGATGGTGCGGCTCGCAGTGCGTTCAAAGGCAAACGGCAAAACCGCATGCACCAAAGCAGCCAGCCCCACGGCTATCAGCAGCACGCCGGTTCGACCGGCGAAAGCAGCATGCTCAAAGTAGCTTTCCCCGACAGATGCGGGGTGGTCTCTAAAACTCTTTATAAGATATGCGATCACAACAGCCCCTCCTGAAACGTCAATTCAAGCCTACTAAACTCAGCACGGACACACGCCCCCTTAGTTCTGAGTGCATAGGAGTGGCAGGCAACAACTGGCAACCGCGTCAAACGGTAGAGCGCAGCTGCAATCGTCAATTTGGGCAAACCGCTAGCGACAAACCAATCTGCTTCCTTGCATCCACCCTCAACAATGCGGGTGAGCGCCCTACTCAATCCTCGTGTCAGGCCGTTTGCTGAGTCGCGCGCAGACAGAAATCCCCAGCGCTCCATTGAGTCTTTTTTGGATTAACCTCAGTTTCTACGGAGGCTTACGGATGCCAATCCCCTGACGGAGGCCGTCAATTCCACAAAACAGGCTACATACTTCATGAAGCTGTCTCACAAATCCCCGAGATTAAGGGGAGATCGGAGCTGGGGAGCCTCGCTGGATTTGCACATAAGTATTTGCACGATATCTAAGTAATATTGATGGCGAATACTATTAAAGTCAAATATTATTCCATCTCTAATCATTTCCATCTTGGTCAGAGGTGAAATAAATAGCCCACCCAAGGAGCTCCTTACCTAAAATTGACGCACCCAGCTAAGTGGGGCTTCAATTAAATCGCACTGAATCCACCTGTTCACGGTGGACAGACACAATCCATTCTGCTAGGAACGCGCAACATCAGGCGACGCATTAGCGGTGCACGTTCGCACTTTGCCGAACCACTGCTGGGCGCATCGTTCTTCATCAGTGTCTCGATAATCAAGCGCGGGAGATGTCTTTTTCAAGACCTCCAGCGTATGCAGCATAAGGATATACGCGTGCAGGTTCTCGTTCGCGATAACAACGTCGATCAGGCGCTCAAGGCGCTCAAAAAGAAGATGCAGCGCGAAGGCATCTTCCGTGAAATGAAGCTCCGTGGCCACTACGAAAAGCCATCGGAAAAGAAAGCCCGCGAGAAGGCCGAAGCAGTTCGCCGCGCTCGCAAGCTGGCCCGTAAGCGCGCACAGCGTGAAGGTCTGCTGGTAGGCAAGGGTCGTCGCTAAGACTGGCCCGATCCTGATTTCATAAAGAATCGGGGTCCGCAGATATGACAGTTTCTCAAAACGGACCCACCGGAAAAACCGGTTGGTCCGTTTGCTGTTTGCCTATAGCCTTTCCACTCGGGATTTGAGAGACTGAGATCTCTTGGTGGTTCACACAGAGGGTGGCCGGATGCGGCTTATATCTATTCTTCGCCAACACAAACCAATTGGCAACGTGTTGGGTACTGGGCTTTTGCTTGCTGGCCTTGCAGCTTGCCAAACAGGCGGCCTCGTCTATGACAACGTGGCAACCAATCCGGCGGCTGGTTCTGCGGCAAACATTTCTTCCCTGACAGAAGTAATCGAAGCCAATCCTCAGAATGCGGAAAGTTACAACACCCGCGGCATTGCTTATGCGCAAGCGGGTCGACTGGACGATGCCATTGCCGATTTCAATCAGGCAATCTCCCTGAATCCACGATACTACCAAGCCTATTCCAACCGCGCTCTGGCGGAGCGGCGCAAGGGCAACAACCAACAGGCAATTTCAGACTACACTTCTGCGCTGAACATCCAGCCAGACTACGTGCAGGCTTTGAATGGCCGAGGCAATACCTTCCGGGCCATTGGCCAGAACACACAGGCACTGCGTGACTACAACGAAGTCATTCGCCTCGACAGCGGCAACGCACGCGCCTACCACAATCGCGGGCTGATTTACCAAAGTCAGGGCCAGCACCAGGTAGCGCTTAACGACTTCTCTACAGCGATCGGCATCAACTCACGCGCCTACTCTCCCCTCATTGCGCGCGGCGTTACTTACATGGCGCTGAATGACCCGAAGGCCGCATTGAAGGATTTCTCAGCTGCCACCGCACTCAACAATCGCTCTGATGCCGCTTGGGCCAACAAGGGCCGCGCAGAAGAAGCGCTTGGCGAAATGGTTGAAGCGCGCAAATCCTATATGCGCGCCATACAGCTGTCTCGCAGCAACCAGCTTGCGCGTGATGGGCTGAACCGCGTTGGCGGCAACGTTCCTTCCTAAAGAATCACGATTGTAAAGTCGCGGCGCTGTTCCATGCGCCGTGCAAGGCGCGCCAAATGCCAGCTATCCGGGCGGGTTAGCCAGCATCCAGTTCAGGGTCCTGCGCCAATCCAGCATGCGTATCGGCGTGCCATGTGAACCGGACTGAAACAGCGCAAACCGAACTGGGTACGCGCCGGGCAACTTCTTCACTTTGAGAAACAAGGCATGTTGGCGGGTCCAGTCATAAACCCGATCCTCGGAGCCGTGACCGAAGAAAATCGGCACCCGGCGCTTAACCGCTGCACTGGTGAGCAGCGTTTCATCGGTCGCGCCGCCCAAAAACAACAACCCGTCCACCAAGCTGGCGGTGTCCGGACTTTGCGCCAGCCGATAACATAACAGGCTGCCCATCGAACCACAGGCCACAAACACAGAGGCGTTGGGAGCCTCTGCCTTGTAGGTGGCAATAAGACCTGCAATCTCGTTCAAGCCCTGCTGTTCAAAGCCATTGAAATCCGGAGAGATGTACACCCCATCATTGCGGATCATGAGGTTTTTGATGCGGTTGAAGTTTCCCCCAAACGTGTTGTCGTTGGCACCTTGATGGCGATTCCCGCCTTTCCCGTGAAGGTACAGCGTAATCACACGCGTTTCTGCACTGGGTTTGCCAACACGAATGTGCGCAAGCCGCTGCCCATTGACGGTGACGCTGGTATCGCGCTCCGACCAACTCGGCTTGTGTGAGACATAGTCGCTCTTAACACGCCGCTCTGGAACCTGATCTCGCCCCCGCAAGTCCCGCTCAATTTGGTAATCCACCACCACCAGCGACCCATCAGCGGATTGATCAAGGATTCCCGGATAGGCAAACAATGGATCCTTGTAGGGGCCGAGGGAAAATGCCAGAGCGCTGGTCGCAAGGGTGGTAAGGACCCCTGCAAGCGCCAGACGAGCGAGCCTCATGGCACGACCTTTTTTTGATAAACTAGTGAAATTCAAGTGACCCTGCCAGCGGTGCGCGTTCCCGAATAAAGGCGTTGCGATCCCACAGCGCTTCATGAAGCGACGCCTGCGCCAGACCATAAACGCGATACTCGATTTCGCCAACCGGCTGCATTCTCTCGAGTTTGCCTTGCAGTTCAATCAAGGCAATGCGCTGTGCCAAATCCCAGCCAATGCGATCACCAGCAATGAAGACCACCACCTTGCCCGCTGCTGTTCGGCCATATGGCACGCCGTCAAGCAGCTTGAACTCGATGAGCGGCTCTTGTTCTTGGTGGTAGTTTACCGCCATCAACGCGGCCATCACCATATAGTACGCGCTGCTTGTGTGCTCAGCCTGCGCGACGAGCTGCACCTGCTCGTCCAGCGACGGGACTGGGCCGAGCTGCTGCAGGGCTGCAACGAAAACAAGCTTTTCAGCCGGCGTCAGAACCCGTTGCCCAAGAAACGCGCGCGTGGCTTCAGGTGAAACCCCAAGGTCGCTCAGCGCTTCACGCATGCGCTCATTCAAAATGGTTGGATTCTCAACCAACATCTCCTGAATGCCGGCGGAAGTCATGACACCGGTTACAGCCGTTCCCACGCCGCCTGGGATAAAGATTGTCGCAAGCCTGACAACCCGGTTGGACGAAGCGAACGACCACGCGGCCTTATCCAGCCCCGCCGAAAGCGGCGCAAACGTTGTGTATGGATCGACACCCAGCTTCACGGCGATTTCTCGGCGTGCACGGTCGCGCCCCACGACAGCTGCCGCTATCTTGGTGGAGGTAGCCTCGTCCTCGCGCTGAGGTCCAGCAGCAACCGGTGTTTCACCGGCGACCGTCTTCACTGTTCCATCAACAAGCTGCCCCAAATTCTCAGCGCTGTTGCTCAAAGTATCAACCGGGCTGCGCACCAGATCACCAAGAAAGGACAGTGGCCGCTTCACGGCTTCAACAGCACCATCTCCGGCAAGCGCGCCCCAATCGGTCCGCTCCAGTCGGCGCAAAGCCTCAAGCTCCTTGAGCCGTTTTCGCAACAAGGCTGTTCCACGTACAGGAAAGGTGCCGAAGTCCGTTTTGAGCTGAAAGGAGAATAGCGTGCCAGACCGCTCAATAGGAGCAAGGATTTCATAGCCCGGGCCGGAAATATCAATGCCCTCGTCCAGCAAGACCTGCTTGAAGGAGGGCTCGACGGTACCCTGCGCCTTTGAGAGCGCATATGCTTGGGGGATCACGCACGCGCCACCGGTTAACATGGCGACCAAAGCCATCAATCCTAGAAACCGAAACACGGCGCGTTCATCCTTTCCAAGCTTTGCAGCGACAGCCTTTGTCGGCGCTCTTTGAGCATACCAAGGCTCTTGTCCAGAGTTGGGCTCCCAAACACAAAAACCACAGCAAAATGCCGTGGCTCTTGAAAACACGTGAGGAATTCGTGTGTCGCGTTAGCTGGCTGTAAACAGCAAGGCCACCATCGACAAAACAAATACTGCGCCGGGCATTGTCATCGGACTGTTTTTTGACACCACCCCGGCAACTGCCGCTGCAAAACTTGCAATGATGAGCAGCGTTCCCAATACGGAGCCTGCAGTGCCACCGAAAGCAATGACCGCAAGACACACTACCCAAGTCAGAACAATCGCCGAACCGATCTTTGCAAACTTGATGAAACCTTCGTAGGTATTCTCATGTTCGTTGTAGTCCATTGCCTTAGAGCTCCCGTCAGCCATAAGACCTCCCCATACACGTAATATTACTAATAATTCTATTAGCACCAAATCGAGAAATAATGCAACGCGCCTTTCGATTGACGCACTAGAGACGGGATAACCTTAGGTCGCTTTGGTGATGTTACAGCCCGGCGGCTTTCAGAACGTCACTTTGCTTTTCGGCAAGCACAGCTTCATCGAATGCCTCAATCTGCTCGTTGAACAGCCGGAAGTAGTTCAGCTCTGCCTGGAGATGGAGGAACACACTGCCCAGGCCGATTGCTGCACGGTCCATGAATACGAAATAGCGGGGCACCCGCACGGGTCCCAGCTCTTTCAAGGCCTGATGCACCCGAAACGCTTCTTTGCGGCCATAGGCACCGGGCGAAATGCCCTCAGCAATCGGACGCACTCGATCCGTGAGAAGCGGCCCATAAATGAACCGAGCCCAGATGTTCAATATCTCGATAAGCTCTTTCGTCAGCCCCTGAAACCCCCAGCGCTCATAGGCGGAAATCACCCGCGCCTGATCGTCCTCCAGCAGACCGAGGTAAAGGTCCACGACGCCCTGAACGAACCCCGGCGGAAAGATGCGGATGCAGCCGAAGTCGAGCAAGTTGATGCCGACAGGACGGCCATCTTGTTCAAAGACGGTGTAGTTGCCCAGGTGTGGGTCCCCATGAATGACACCGTAGTGACTGAAAGGCGACCACCACGCCTTGAACATGATACGTGCGATCTCGTTGCGCTCTTCCAGCGCATGCTCCTTGTAGCTCAGGAGCGGATGACCGGAGAGCCATGACATGGTCAAAAGCCGCCGTGTGGAGAGTTCCGGCAATACTGACGGAATGTTGATCTCAGGATCTTGCTCGAAAATGTGCCGATAAACAGCAGCATGCCGGGCCTCACGAGTGTAATCCAGCTCTTCCCTGAGACGGTCGGAAATCTCTTCGCCGATATCGGCGGTGTCGATGGCCGGACGCATGCGCCGATGCAGGGCGAGCAACATGTCGAACTGGGAAAGGTCAGCCTCAACGGCACTGTCCATATCCGGGTACTGTAGCTTGCAAGCCAGCGGTTTCCCTGCATGGTCACTGGCACGGTGGACCTGACCCAATGAAGCGGCCGCAGCAGGTTGATGATCAAAGGATCCAAACTTTTCCTGCCAGCCCGCACCCAGCTCAGCCCGCATGCGGCGTTTTACAAAGCCCCACCCCATCGGCGGCGCGTTGCTTTGGAGGTTGGCAAGCTCGGCGGCATACTCGGGCGGAACGGCGTCAGGGATGGTCGCAAGTAGTTGGGCCACCTTCATCATGGGGCCTTTGAGATTACCGAGAACCTCTCGAATTTCGGCAGCATTCGCGGACTTGTCGATCTCGGCACCGAACAGGCGAGCCCCCGCCATTTTGGCGGCGAGCCCACTCATGTTGGCACCGACGCGAGCGTACCGTCCAACGCGGGCGCTGAAGCGGTTACCTTCCCGATCCCGTTCTACTGCCATTTGCACTCCAGATTCTCTGCTGCTCTATCTCCAAGCGGAGACGCAGTATGCCTTGCTAAACCTTAAAACTCATCAGCTTAGATAGGCTTTACTACGTAACAGGCAACCACGATGAGCGGCTGGTGTGCGTATTTGAAAGCAATAATGAGGTGTTTAAAGCGCCTTCATGAAATGCGCGAAGGAAATCAAGCCTTCCGGCCACGGCCCCTGGCCACTTTCCTCATTGAGGTGACCGGTCTCTCCCGCGTCTTGCAGGATGATGCCCCATAGCTTCGCCAACTGCTCCGACCGCTCCCAAGTACAATAGGGATCGTTACGGCTTGCCGTGAGATGAGCATGGAAAGGTAAGGCAGCGGTAGGCAGCGGGCCGAAATTGCGCAAACATTCTGGCACGCGCGAACTGTCGTCGACATCCGGGCAAGCAACCAGGTAGGCACCTTTAACCCAAGGCGCGATCTTGGGTGCAGCATGAACAACAGTTGCAACCCCCAGAGAATGAGCTACCAGAACCACAGGTTTGGTCGCTTTTTCCACGTCTGCAACAAGCTGATCAACCCAAGCCTCGACCTGTGGCAGCTCCCAGTCCTGCTGTTCTACACGGCGCGCAGTAGACAGCTTGGCCTGCCACCGGCTCTGCCAATGATCGGGACCAGAGTTTTGCCAGCCCGGAACGATCAGAACCTCTGCTTCAGATATCTTCATGATGCTGCCTCGCGTCACGTGCGTGTTCTCAACGGTTGCGACCTAGATATTGCGAAGTGCGCGCAGGTGCAAGCGGCAGGCACCGCGAAAGATGCAGCGCCATCAACAGTATTCAACAACTGAACAGAGAGTACTTACATCGGCGTTGGTGTCCCGCCGGTACGCGAGGGACCGAGCAAGGTCAACGTGTTACCACTCGGGTCCTTGAAATGGGCTAGAACGCCGCCCCATTCCTGCTCCTCCGGCTCGGTTTCAAAATGTACGCCGAGGGATTTCAGCCGATCATATTCATCGTAGATATCATCTACCTGCAAAGACGCGCCCACGAAGCGTCCGACATAAGACCGCCCTTCCGCATCCTGAGCGGTCTCTACGATGAGTTCTGCGTTGTCGAGCGCGGCACCAAAGGCGCCGAGCTCAGGCAATTCCCAGTGGAGGCTAAGCCCCATGGTCTCGATGTAGAAGGTTTTCGCGGCAGTCAAATCATCGACGAAAATTCTGAGACCATAGAGCTTCATCTTAGTCCTCCTTGAACACCCGCTTGAAAATGGCGTCCACGTTCTTGGTGTGATAACCCAGATCAAAGCGCTCGCGGATCGCTTCCTCAGACAGGTAGTTGCGCACGTCTTCGTCTGCGAGCAGTTCGCTCAGGAAGTCTACCTTAGCCTCACCTGAGGTTTGATAGCTATCCCATACCTTCATGGCGTTGCGCTGCACCAGACGGTAGCTGTCCTCACGGGAAGCGCCTGCCTGCGTAAGAGCAAGAAGAATGCGCTGGGAGTGCACGAGACCGCCAAGACGGTCCATATTGCCCATCATGCGCTCAGGGTAGACAACGAGATTTTCCATGACGTTGGTCAGACGGGCCAAAGCGAAGTCCAGAGTGACCGTCGCATCAGGGCCAATCATGCGCTCAACGGAAGAGTGAGAAATGTCCCGCTCGTGCCACAGCGCCACATTCTCCATGGCTGGCAAGGCATAGGAACGCACCATGCGGGCAAGACCGGTCAGGTTTTCAGTCAGAACCGGGTTGCGCTTGTGCGGCATGGCAGAAGAGCCCTTCTGCCCCTTGGAGAAAAACTCCTCCGCTTCCAGAACTTCGGTACGCTGCAGGTGGCGCACCTCAGTAGCAAGACGCTCAATGGAGGAAGCGACAACACCCAGAACCGCGAAGAACATGGCGTGGCGGTCACGTGGGATCACCTGCGTGGAGACAGGTTCAACACCCAGACCCAGTTTCTCGGCCACATGCTCTTCAATGCGAGGATCAATGTTTGCGAAGGTGCCAACAGCGCCAGAGATCGCGCAGGTCGCGATTTCTTCGCGGGCAATCTCAAGGCGCTTTTTGCAGCGGTCAAATTCCGCGTAGGCCTGAGCCATCTTAAGACCGAAGGTAACCGGCTCAGCGTGAATGCCGTGAGAACGACCGATGGTAACAGTCTCTTTGTGCTCGTAGGCGCGGCGCTTGAGAGCAGCCAGCAGCTTGTCCATGTCAGCCAGCAGAAGGTCTGCAGCGCGAACCAGCTGAACATTAAAGCAGGTGTCCAGCACATCTGAAGAGGTCATGCCCTGGTGAACGAAACGAGCGTCCGGGCCGACGATTTCGGCAAGGTGTGTCAGGAAAGCGATGACATCATGCTTTGTCTCGCGCTCGATTTCGTCAATGCGTGCAATGTCGAAGGTCGCAGGACCACCCTTTTCCCAAATGACCTTGGCTGACTCTTTTGGGATTACTCCCAGCTCCGCCAAAGCATCACAGGCATGCGCTTCAATTTCGAACCAAATACGGAACTTAGTTTCCGGAGACCAGATGGCGACCATCTCAGGTCGCGAATAGCGCGGGATCATGCGTGTCCTCGTTTCTCAGGGTAATTCTCAGGCAGGGTTTATCAGGAGTAGCTCCGCGGCTCAATGGCCACAACGGGTGTGCACTCCGTAAAACTGCAATAGTTACAAGTGTCCAGAGTGAATCTGCGGGAAGCAAAATAAGGCCTTTTTATGGTTCATTAACGACCACAGCCGTTTTCGCGCATGTCGATCAAAGGAATCGGTAGAGTTTGACTCCGAAACAGAACTCGAAATTCGCTTTGAAACAAGGTTTGCACATGGCGCACAATCGCATCGATCAGCCTAGAATTCGCTTCGAAGATTTGCCTCTGTCGTTCCGCATCTTCGTCTATGGTCAGATTCTGCCGATCCTTGCCTTGGGCCTCTACATACTGCTGGTGGACGCGCCCGCCTCTGCCGAGTCGCTGCTTTATGTTTTCTTGCCTTATGTGTTCACACCAATGGCGGCGCTTCAGTTGGCGCTGTTCTGGAAAGGCGCGAAGGACCTGCGCCTGAAGTTAAGCAACACTTCCTACTGACCCTCAGGTGGCGAGCAAGAAAGGCACCGTTTCATCCTTGCGCAGTGTCAGAACCTCAACACCCGAACCGGTAACCGCAACAGTGTGCTCAAACTGTGCAGAGAGTTTGCCGTCCTTGGTCACAACCACCCATCCGTCATCTTGGGTGACAACGCGGCGACTTCCTTGATTGAGCATTGGCTCAATGGTGAACACCATGCCCTAACGAAGCTTCAGTGTTTGCAGCTTCGGGAAGCTCAATGAAGCGCGCCAACAAGAAGTCCAACATCCGCAGATAGTCGTCCATTGTCGGGACAGGTCGAGCCAGCTGATCCGCATTCTCCGACTTCATGGCTGCGGCGGCCGAGAGCGCAAACCCGTTCGTGTAGTCCACGAGAAGATTGAGTAATGTGGGAACATCGCTCTCACGCACTCCGATCACCCGAAGTCCCGCGCGTATATCCTCAGTAAGATTAAGCATCACCTGAGTGTAGTAGCGAGTATCGGCAAATACGGCGAGAAGCAGGTTCGGATGGGCCAACACATTGCTGCAGTAGAGCTCCATGCGCGCTTTGAAAGATGGTAGGTCCACGATCGGGGTTTCCAGTTCCATCGCCTTCTCGTAGACGAAATCGACAAGGCTTGTCATGAGGCCAAGGCTGGACCCGACGTGGTGCTTGACTGCCATGGCGGTTACGTCCAGCTCCCGCGCAAGTGCACGAAACGTCACCCCAGCCTCGCCCTTTTCATCAAGAAGCTCGAGGGCTTTCTCAACGATGATTTGCTTGTTTAACCGTGCGCTGGCTTTCGCAGGACGCCCAACGGAACGAACCATTACTTGGCGTCCTTCTTGATGCGGTAGTGGGACTTTACGATGCCAGAGGCGTAGTCCTCGGTACTCAGCAATTCAAGGCTCACGTCCCTTCCTATGTTGCCGAAGAGCTTGCGACCCTCACCAATCAGCACGGGGACAGTGAACAGCCGAATGTCCTCAACGAGACCGGCCCTCATGAAACTTTCGATAACCGCCCCACCATCAATGTAGGCGGTCAGCCAGTCAGCCCGCGCCAGATAGTCCATCAGGTCGGCAGGTTCTTTGTCCGTGATCCAAACGCGATCGCGCAAATGCTCGGGGACGTCCGCATCCGTTAGGGACTTGCTCATAACGAACACGGGCATGTAGTAGGGCCATTCGCCTTCAAAACTCAACACGGTCTTGAAGGTGTTGCTGCCCATGATGAGCCCATCCATGCGCTTGATAAAGTCGTCAAACCCATGGTCCTCGCCTTCCTTGTTGTAGCGCAGCAGCCAGTCCATCTCGTTGTTAGGACGTGCGATGTAGCCATCCAAAGATTGGGCTATGTAAACGTGACCTGTCGTCATTCGGGGCTCCCTTGATAATTTATACAACGTATAAATTATCAAGGGCCAAGTTGCAACAAAAAGGCTCCGCACTTTTGCATATGCGGAGCCTTGGCTAACAATAAAGAAATTTACGAGCGTTTGATCAGCTCGCCTGATCCATCTCTTCCAGTTCATCGATGAGGCGCTCAATGACACTGAGACCCTTCTGCCAGAAGGTCGGGTCTGTGGCATCAAGCCCAAAAGGTGCCAGCAGTTCACTGTGGTGCTTTGTGCCACCCGCCTTGAGAAGATTGAAATACTTCTCTTGGAAGCCTTCCTCAGCCTCCTCGTAGACTGCATAAAGCGAGTTCACGAGGCAGTCGCCAAAGGCATAGGCATAAACATAAAACGGCGAGTGGATGAAATGCGGGATGTAGGTCCAGTAGTTCTCGTAGCCGCCTTCAAGATCAATGGCGGGCCCAAGGCTTTCAACCTGAACTTCCATCCAGATCTCACCAAGGCGCTCGGAGGTCAGCTCGCCTTGACGGCGTTCTTCATGAACCTTTCGCTCAAAAGAATAGAACGCGATCTGACGCACCACGGTGTTGATCATGTCCTCCACTTTAGAAGCGATCATGATGCGTTTCTTCTCAGCACTTTCTGCACCATCAAGCAGATCACGGAAGGTCAGCATCTCGCCAAAGACGCTGGCGGTTTCCGCCAGTGTCAATGGCGTAGGTGCCATTAGCGCTCCGTTAGGACCAGCAAGCACCTGATGCACACCATGTCCCAGTTCGTGGGCCAGCGTCATGACATCACGCACCTTGCCCTGATAGTTCAACAACACATAGGGGTGCGCGCTTGGCACCGTTGGATGGGCAAAGGCACCCGGCGCTTTACCTGACACAGAAGGCGCATCAATCCAGTTATTGTCGAAGAATTGCTTGGCAATCGCGGATAGCTCGGGCGAAAACTTGGAGTATGCCGTCAATACGGTATGCTGTGCTTCGTCCCATGGGATCAGTCGGTTGTCAGCTTTGGGCAGTGGCGCGTTGCGATCCCAGAAATTCATCTTTTCAACGCCCAGCCACTTGGCTTTCATAGCGTAATAGCGATGGGAGAGCCGCGGATAGGCCTCCCGCACAGCCTTCACCAACGCATCAACAACATCGCGCTCTACCCGGTTAGCAAGGTGGCGACTGTCGGCTACATCTTCAAACTTGTGCCAGCGGTCATAGGTTTCCTTGTCCTTGGCCAACGTGTTTGTGATCAGCGTGAAGGTGCTGAGGTTCTTGGCAAAGGTCTTGGAAAGAGCCTGCGCTGCGGCTTTACGCTTTTCAGGATCGGCATCCTGAAGAAGGTTCAGGGTTGGCTCAATGGAAAGCTCCTGCCCGTCAACTTCATAACGGGAGGAAGAAATCGTCTCATCAAACAACCGGTTCCACGCCGCCGCGCCAGATACATGCTTTTCATGGAACAACTGCTCGATCTTGTCGTCCAGCTGGTGCGGACGCTCCTTCCGGATGTCGTCCAACCACGGTTTGTAGTAGGCAAGTGTGTGGTCCTGAGCGGCGGCATCCAATACGGCGTCATCGATGCGGTTTAACTCCAGCCCAAAGAACAGCAGATGCACACTGGCGGCCGTGAGTTTTTCCTGCACATCGCCATAAAACTTTTGGCGCTTGGGATCCGTGGTGTTCTCCGTGTAGCAAAGCCCCGCGAACGAAGCGACGCGCCCCATGAGGTCTTCAAGTGCCTCGTACTCCTTGACGACTGCTGCCAGTTCCGCACCGGACCGCTTGGCAATCTCAGCAAGTTTACCCTTGTAGGCCGCTTCGAAGGCCTCGCTTTCCGCCTGACACCGAGCCAGGTCCTTCTGAACGCTCTCATCCTCCATGCTGGGATAGAGGGCTGTCAGATCCCAACGAGGAAGGTTTCCAAGGTCGGTTGCAGCACCCCCTTCAGCAGAGGAAGCGTTTGAAACCATTTGGAATTTCGAGGCGGTCAGGTAAGGCATTAGATGTCCGTTTTAGGTTCTTGATTAACCATGAAGTGCCGAGCTTATGAGATCGCGGCAAGAGTTTCTTAAATATGACCTCATTTCCTGAGGTTGCAACGCCATCTTTTGAGGCATCCCCTAGCTATCGAGTGCAATTTATTTACTAAACTCGCCGCAAGATGACCCGCAATGGCACAGCAAAAGTGCAAAACTACTGAGTACACAGGTGGGTGAGTATGAGTGGCCGAATTCTGATTGTCGATGATGATCCAGTCCAACGCAGACTTTTGGAAGAAGCTGTAAAGCGGTTCGGCTACAAGTCCCAAACGGCTTCCGATGGCGCTAAGGCACTTGCCTTGCTCAAAGGGGCCAAGGCGACCGAGTTTGATCTTGTCATTCTGGACCTGGTCATGCCGGAGGTGGACGGCATCACTGTGCTCACCGAGCTGCGTGAAGCCAAAAGCAAGATACCCGTAATCGTGCAAACGGCCCATGGCGGCATCGACACGGTTATCAAAGCCATGCGTGCAGGAGCGCAGGACTTCGTCGTGAAGCCTGTAAGCCCAGAGCGACTGGAAGTCTCCATTCGCAACATGCTGAAGGTGTCTGCACTAGAGGATGAGCTCACCCGTATTCATAGCCAGACCACTGGCACACTGACCTTCAACAATATCGTGACCCGCTCTGAAACCATGGACCGCGTTCTGCGGCTAGGGGAGAAAGCGGCATCCTCCACCATCCCTATCCTTATTGAAGGGGAATCCGGTGTTGGTAAGGAATTGATCGCACGCGCCATCCAAGGCACCAGCGACCGCAAGTCAAAACCATTCATCACCGTGAACTGCGGTGCCATCCCCGATCACCTGGTTGAGTCTATTCTCTTCGGCCACGAAAAAGGGGCATTTACAGGCGCGGTTGATCGCCACATCGGCAAATTTCAGGAAGCAAGTGGCGGCACGCTGTTCCTCGATGAAGTCGGTGAGCTTCCCCTCGATGTTCAGGTCAAGCTGCTTCGCGCCCTGCAGGAAGGCGAAGTCGATCCCGTTGGCTCTCGCAAACCGATCAAGGTGGATTTCCGCCTGATCTCTGCCACCAACCGACGCCTGCTGGATCAGGTGAAGGAAGGCAAGTTCCGTGAAGACTTGTATTATCGTCTCAACGTCTTCCCTATCTGGATCCCGCCGCTACGCGACCGTTTGGAAGATATTCCAAGCCTTGTTCGCTACTTTGTCGCCCGCTTTGCTGCGGAAGAAAGCAAGCCGCATGTCACCGGCATTGAACCAAGGGCGGTTCAGATGCTGCAAAGCTATGACTGGCCCGGCAACATCCGCCAGCTGGAAAACGCCGTTTATCGTGCAGTAGTTCTGTGCGATGGCTCTTTGCTGACCTGCGAAGACTTCCCGCAAATCGTGCAGGTCACCGCACCGCCAAAACCGGAAGCAGACCGACAGACACTCATCGGCGGCCACGAGATGGGCCGTAGCGGTACCGTGAGCCAGGAAGATCTGCAGGATCAAGAGTTCATCCGCACCGAAGCCCGCAGCGCATTTGACAGCTCAACCGCGCCGTTCGGTTTCATGCGCTCAATTGATGACCATGGTCATGTACGTACGCTTGAAGATGCCGAGCTTGAGCTCATCCGCCTTGCCATCAGCCACTACGGCGGCCGCATGACGGAAGTGGCCAAGAGATTGGGCATTGGGCGCTCAACTCTCTACCGGAAACTCAAGGAATACGGCCTTGATGACAAGAGTGCGGCTTGAAAACTACCCTAACGATAGATTAAAAAAGGGTTTCAACTGGTAATTTCCAGAAAAGTTTGGCCTGTCAATGTGGGGCAACATTGACAGGTGAGTTGCTGAAAAGCGGGACAGTAAATGCAGCGTACAGCAGTAGTTCGGGCGTTGGTGCTGGGCACCACCATTGCGTTGAGCAGCGCAACCACACAGGCGGTTGCAGCAATCGCTGATCATGTCTGGCCTCAGGACAGCACGCATGTGGTCATCATGCAAAGCCCCGTTCAAAAGGCGATCAGACATGCATTCCACGAGAACACTGCCCATCTGAATTTCCGCCAGAAAAGGGATCGTGCCGCTGCCGAACTGTTCTACGAACGCCGGGGCTTTCAGGCCGCCTGGATCCGCAACGGAGAACTGACGCAAGACGCCAGAGAAATCATCGCGTTCTTGCAACGGGCAGATGAGGATGGTCTCGACCCGGCCAACTATCCCACCCCGCTCGAAACTTTCAATCAAGACCGGCTCGCCACCGCTGAGCAAATTGCCCGTGCAGACTTCACTCTGACACAATCAGTGTTGACCTATGCAGAAGATGCTCAGTCAGGCCGCGTTGTTCCAGGCAACATCTCGAAATCCATCAGCGTAGAGCCCCCTCGCCCTGATCCCGTGATGGCATTGGAGAACATCCATCGCACCACTTTGCCAGCCCAGGTGATGGCAGCGTTCAACCCACCCCATGCGGGCTATCAAGCGCTAAAGCGGCAACTCAAGCTCCTGCGTGCGCAGCAGCATGAAGAACGCGAGGTGGTCGTTGTGCCGGAAGGCAAGCTGCTCAAGCTCGGTTCAACTGGGGAACGTGTGTCCTTGTTGCGCCAACGGCTGGAGGTGTCGGCCCTGTTGCCTGAGGACGAGGAACGCTTTACCTCAGAGCTGAAAGAAGCCGTCAAAACCTTTCAGCGCGAGAACGGCTTGAATGATGATGGCGTTGTAGGCCCGCGAACATTGCTGGCAATAAATGCAACCGTTTCAGGCAACCCAATTCATGATGTCATTGCCAACATGGAACGCTGGCGCTGGCTGCCCCGCGATTTGGGTGAAACCCATCTCATGGTCAACATCCCGGAGTTCATGGTTCGTCTGCAACGGGACCAACACACCCTGCATGAAACCCGTGTGGTGGTCGGCAAGAAAAAGCATATGACGCCGATCTTCTCGGACGTCATGAACCACGTGATTGTAAATCCCTATTGGAATGTGCCGTATTCCATCGCGTCCAAGGAGATCTTGCCGGAACTGCGCCGCAACCCGCAGGCCTACCTCATGAGGGGCAACTACGAGATTCTGTCCCGCGGCAAGGTGGTGGACCCAAGCCGTGTTAACTGGGATGGCGTGACCTTCAAGCAACTGCGTATCCGGCAGCGCCCAGGCACCGGTAATGCTCTGGGAGACATCAAGTTCATGTTCCCCAACCGACATAACGTTTACTTGCACGATACGCCGTCGAAATCCTTGTTCCGCCGCTCCGCCCGCGCCTTCTCCCATGGCTGCGTACGGGTTCAGAACCCGTTTGAGTTCGCAGACGCGCTGATGGCACAACAACCTTCGCTGACAGGTCACAAGATCAGAAGCATGTTGGGCGGGAAACAGAAGCAGGTAAACCTGGAAAAGACCATCCCAATCCACATCACCTACTTTACGGCATTTGTGGATGAGAACGGCAACCTACAGAGGCGGCCGGATGTTTATGGTCATAACGACAAGACAATTGAGGCACTTGGGCTTTCTCAATAAACTTTATCCACAGAAGCCCACAGACACGACTCAACGTTTACGCTAGGGTATATGTAATAAATATCCACGGCCCGCTGCAATTAGGCCGTTTTTTCTTGGAATGTTGCGCACCGGACACTACTCAAATCTGAAGGCAAACAGGGTAAATGCTCATTAACCTGTCTGCCTTTAAATGAACAGTTGGGGCTAATTGTTCATTTATTCAAACGCAAGAAAGCGAGTTTGATTTGCGTAACCGATCTGCATTCGGGTCTAGGGGTTTTATTGCGAAACTGGGGTGCCAAGCTTTTTTGACGGCCCTGGCATTTTGCGCGCTCGTTGCAGCCACTGCATCCGATGCCAGCGCGGAAACTCGCAGTCTGAAGCTCTACAATACCCACACCAAAGAACGCGCGGAAATCACCTTCAAAAGAAACGGGCGCTACGTGCAGTCCGGTTTGAAGCAGCTGAACCACTTTCTGCGTGACTGGCGCCGCAACGAACCAACCAACATGGATCCCGAGCTGTTCGATCTGGTTTGGGAGGTCTATCGCAAGGCGCGCACCAATGAGTACATTCACGTTGTCTCCGCCTATCGCTCGTTGAAGACAAACAACATGCTCCGCAGCCGCTCCCGTGGCGTGGCTAAAAACAGCCAGCACACCAAGGGGCATGCCATGGATTTCTTCATCCCCGGAGTCAGCCCGGCTAAGTTGCGCGCCCTCGGGCTGCGCCAGCATGTAGGTGGCGTCGGGTACTATCCTCGCTCCAACACCCCATTCGTTCACATGGATACCGGGTCCGTCCGTCACTGGCCGCGCATGTCGCGCCGCGAACTGGCCAAGGTATTCCCGGATGGCAAGACCATTCACGTCCCAAGCGACGGCAAGCCCATGAAGGGGTATCAGGTCGCTCTGGCAGAAATCAAACGCCGTGACAGCGGTGGCAGCCGCACCGCCGTTGCAAGCTCGCGCTCTTCAAGCAGCGAACGCAGCAGTGGGGGTGGCAACTTCTTCGCTCGCCTGTTTACAGATAACGACGAAGACGAAGGCGCTACACCAAGCACTCGGAGCAACAATCCCACACGCGCCGTGGCGAGTGCTCGGCCTGATCCTGTAACTGCTGTTCCCGCGCCCAAGACTGTTGTTGCAGCAGCACCTGCTGTGGCCGAGGCACCGGCACCCGCTAAGCCAGAGCCGACAGCTGAAGAGTTCGCCCTCGCCTCTGCCCTGCCTCACGCCAAGCCGGAGACAGAAATTCCCGCTGAAGCGACGACAGGACTCGCTGAAGCTGCACCGATCACCATTCAGCCGCGCGGCAAGCCAATTCAAGCCATTCAGGTGGCAAGCGCCGAGCCTCAGGTGGCCGTCCCCCTTCCGCGAACACCGCGTGATGCTGTAGATGCGATTGCGGCCCTTGCTGGGGACACCCCAGCCTCCAAGCCGAACAACATCCAGCTTGCGGCCTATGCGCCAACTAATGACGCAGCTCCTAACGGCGCGCTGCCAATGTCCTCTCTCAATGCGCTATTGCCACCCGCCTCGACAGCGCCGCAAACAACAGCCTCCGTTTCCGGCCACATGAAGGACCCTCTGGCAAAGTTCATTGATCGCCCAGCCCCTTCAAAGGCTGTTATGCTCGGACAGGATGAAACAGCCCGCAATTGGCAGCTGGCTTATCTCTATCATCCCAATCAGATGCATCTGGATGGCCTGATCGCACCAGTGAACTCAATCGTCGCCAACGACTTTGCAAAGCGCCCTGCAGCGCAGGTCAATGCGCAGTTCGCCGGCCAGGCCGTGAAGTTCCTCAAGAGAGCCTCTGCGAACTGAGTTGCCGTAAAATTAGTCAAAAAAAACGGCCCCGCGGGGCCGTTTTTTGTATCTTCGTCCATCGAGCGCGACCTTAGTCAGCCGGCCCCGCCATTCCCAGAGCGTGGAGGTAGAGATCCATGATGGCTTCTTCTTCTTCGCGCTCGTGTGGCTTACGCTTCCGCAGGGAAACAATTTTGCGCATGACCTTCACATCAAAGCCATTGCCCTTTGCTTCCGCATAAACGTCCTTGATGTCGTCTGCGATAACCTTCTTTTCTTCCTCAAGTCGCTCGACGCGCTCGATAAAGGCACGCAGCTGGTCTGCAGCAACACCGCCAGTGTCAACCATGCAAGAATCCCCAATGTTGGTCGCTGAAAAATAGTGTGCCCCGTAGCTGCCAGAACTAAGCCATAGGGTCAACAACGCTCTGACCTTCATACCCGAGGTACACAGGTTGTCCCAACTTCATTGCGCCAACGGCTTCAGGCACAAAACAAAAGCATCGGTCCCGCCTAACTCTTTCCTTATAGCTGTGTGGCAAAAGACTCGCCCTACGGCCTCTTGTCCATAACAGCGCCCCCCAAGCCCTCTGGCATTGCAAAGGCGTAGCAGCCAACCGTCACGACAGCATTACGGAGACCGACGGTTTCGGCTGGCAACCCCAGCCTTCAAAACGCCTCTAACAGCCTCAGCGGAAGTGAGTCGCACAACTAAACCTTTTCTGGCGTTTACAGCCGAAGAACAGGCCGATTTCACGCCAAAACGAAATTTCCCGTGACAAATTCGCGCGTTAAGTATTCAAACGCACACAATGGTTCGCCGCCATATTTCGAAAGATGCTGCTGCCACATTTCACCGCCAACGCAAGCAACGTTGACGTAAACTGCCCCGAAACCAACATTGTTTTCCCCCACTCAAAAATTGCAGGTGACTGGTCGGCGCATTAACTGGAAAATCATTGACATCTCACTGCCGCCACATGTCAAAGAAAGAGCGCGAATACACATTAAACACTGTTTAAACTAATTGCTTTGGAGATGAACTTCTTTGACGGCTCGCCACTAGAGCACTGTAAAACCTCACAGTCATCATATATGACAGCGGCTTTTTAGACCAATACCCCAATTTGGTCTGGTTTTTTTATCTTGATCAGGGACCCTCTCCCACAGCATAAATAAGCAGTCGAGACCTCGTTTTCCTGCGGTTCGGTGCAAATGCCACCGCCGCGAATTTAACGAAATTTCGACTGTAAATTGTATGTCCTTGCTTAAAAAATAGTCGCTTGAACCGGGCGAATGAAAAGACATTTTCATGCCTCTTTTGTGTGGCCAAAACGCTCTTATGGTTCTTGCGAAGATCTAGCTGCTCAAGGACCTGTGTCTACCGTCTTGTTTATGGGGCGTGACCCAGCGTGGTCACATTGACAAGGCGCTCAACAATAAGCATTAAACTGCCGATTGTAGCTGTAAAGATTGTTATGAGACTGTCTAAAACCAAACGTTTATCCGGCCTTGCACTGAGCATGTTTGTCGGAGCATTCGAACTCAAGGCTGTCCTACTGGGGGCGATCCTCTTCGTTTTCGCGCCGCCAGCATTTGCTGATCTTCGGTTATGTAACAAGACCGACGACACCGTAAGCATAGCAATCGGGTACCGTGACAGCTCGGAGTGGGTGACTGAAGGCTGGTGGAACCTCTCCAAAAACAGCTGCGAGACCCTCGTTCCGGGTGATCTACAGTCACGATACTATTACATTTACGCTGCAGAAAACGATAAGATCGGCGAATGGGGCGGACAGGCATTCATGTGTGTACGCCAAAAAGAATTCACCATTCGTGGGATCGAAGACTGCGTAGCTCGTGGCTACGAACGCGCAGGCTTCTTTGAAATAGACACAGGCGAACAGAGCAGCTGGACGGTCCAGCTGACTGAACCGACAGAGCAAGGAACAGGTGGACGATGAAGCGCAATAGACGGGTGAAAATCCTCGCAACTCTCGGCCCGTCCTCTTCAGACAAAGAGACGATCAAAAAGCTTTGGCAGGCTGGCGCGGACGTGTTCCGCATCAACATGAGCCACTCCAGTCATGAGATCCTCAACAATCTGGTTGGGCGGATCCGTGAAGTGGAACAGGAAGTCGGTCGCCCAATCGGCATCCTTGCAGACCTTCAAGGTCCAAAACTCCGCGTCGGCACCTTTGAAGGTGATCAGAAGGTAATGCTGGAAAACGGTGCATCCTTCGTTCTTGACGACGATCCAACTCCAGGCGATGTAACCCGCGTTCATCTGCCTCACCCGGAAATTCTCGGAAGCCTTGAAGTTGGCCACCGCCTGCTGCTCGACGACGGCAAGATCCGCCTGCGCGTTACCAAGGCAGCATCTGACCGCTGTGAAACCACAGTTGAAGTTGGCGGCAAGCTCTCCAACCGTAAGGGCGTCAGCGTTCCTGACACTGAAATCCCTGTTGGTGCGCTCACCGAAAAGGACCGTAAGGACCTTGTTGCAGCACTCGATACCGATGTTGACTGGGTTGCACTGTCCTTCGTACAGCGTCCAGAAGATCTGGCGGAAGTACACAGCGTTGCAAAGGGCAAGGTTGGTGTTCTGGCGAAAATCGAGAAGCCACAGGCTATCGAGCGCCTCGATGAAATCATCGAGCTGTCTGACGCAATCATGATCGCCCGTGGTGACCTTGGTGTAGAAATGCCTCTGGAACAGGTTCCTGGCCTGCAGAAGCGCATGATCCGCGCATGTCGCCGCGCTGGCAAGCCAGTTGTTGTGGCAACCCAGATGCTGGAAAGCATGATCACCGCACCAGTTCCAACGCGCGCAGAAGTGTCCGACGTTGCAACTGCTGTGTTCGAAGGCGCTGACGCCGTGATGCTTTCTGCAGAATCTGCAGCCGGAGACTTCCCGGTTGAAGCAGTTTCCACCATGAACCGCATCGCAGAAGAAGTTGAGCAGGACAGCCTGTACCGTGGCATCATCCACGCACAGCGCACCGAGCCAGAAGCAACCGGCGCTGACGCAATCACAGCTGCAGCAAGCCAAGTGGCTGAAACGCTCGATCTCGCTGCAATCGTTTGCTACACGGCTTCCGGCGGAACCGCACTGCGCGCTTCTCGTGAGCGTCCAGAAAAGCCAATCATTGCCTTCTCTCCGGACAAGCGTATTGTACGTCGCCTGACCATCGGTTGGGGCCTGCACTGCGTGGCCAACGAAGATGCAAGCAACGAAGAAACCATGATCGACCGCGCATGTCAGCTCGCTCGCCAGGAAGGCGTCGCAGTTGAAGGTCAGCGTATTATCGTTTCCGCAGGTGTTCCATTCGGCACCCCAGGTTCCACCAATATGCTGCGCATCGCTTTCGTAGGCGACGAGAAATAATATTTTTGATCTGAATTTTAATCGGTTTAGATCGACGAAAGGCCCGCAGTTCTGCTGTGGGCCTTTTGGTTTTCACTCACGAGTTTTGAGGTGAGATTACAGTCTTCATTGGACGCGACACCAAACAACAAATGCCGCAGAACACAACGGAACGCCAGAGGCGCCGCTGGAGAGCACATTGAGATCTTCAGATCTCGTCGGCTTCCATTTCCAGTTTCAGCTCCCTGACGGCCTCCTGAGCGCTTTCCAGCATAGGATTGATGGAAAGAACATGCTCATAGACTTCCAGCGCCTTCTTGTCTTGCTCCATCCTGCGCAAGATCATCCCCAGACCGGTCAAAGCGGGGAAGTGGCGAGGCTCCAGCCGGAGCACCTGTTCGATGTCAGACAGCGACTGGCCGAAGTCTTCACGCAGGTAATGCACGGTCGCCCTTCGGTTCCAGCCCTCTGCATAGGCAGGGCGCAGTCGAACAACAGCATCCAGCAGATCAAGCGCTAACCCATACTGCTCCAACCGCATCGCCTGGGAGGCACGGTGCATGAGAAGGTCCACCGTATGGCTACCGGAAAGCAGCATCAGCTGCTGAATGCGCGCTGACAACACACGCGCCTCATCCACATCGGTCGCCTGGCCAAGCTCCACAAACAACTTGTCCAGCGCACCGCCATGGGCACGTGAGGCTTCATCCTCCGACCCGGACTGACTGCCGCCATATGCATCGCCGTCCGGCAACTCATCGGCCTCGGGAAAACTCTCCAGATCGTCCATGGAGGGCGGATCCAAGTTTGGGTCGGTCAGCTGAACGGGAACAAAAAAATGTTTTGAAGCGAAGGAGGCAGGTTGAGACTGCGCCAGAGAATCGGCGAAGGACTGCTGGAAGGCACATTCACCAGCTGTGGCCACGGTCAGACTTGAAACTGAGATCAGGGCTGCAAGGCAGCAACCTGAATACGCAAAAAGCCGCATTCCAGAAGACTACACTTCCGAAATGCGGCGATCAACTCTTAGAATTGGCACCGGGCATATAGCCCGAAACCCTTAACCCTGACGTGCTTTAAAGCGAGGGTTCTTCTTGTTGATGATGTAAACGCGACCGCGACGGCGAACCATACGGTTATCACGATGACGGCCTGCGAGTGCCTTAAGAGAATTCTTAATCTTCATTGTCCTGTCCCCGGTCGGGATATTGCCTTTTCGGGATCCTGACCTAGCACGATCCGCCAACGAAAAAAGACGTAAGAACGCCTTCGGTGAAACCCCTTACAGTCATCCGCGCCAAATCTCAATCTCTTGAGCTGCGCAGGTATGAACTTTTAGGGCAAGTCCGCTAGAATTGAGAAATCAACTCTGGCGAAGAATGGTGGGCGTGACAAGGATCGAACTTGTGACCCCTACGATGTCAACGTAGTGCTCTCCCGCTGAGCTACACGCCCTAAACTCTTCAAGACCTCTTGGAGGCCTGCCCAACAGCGTCACCGCTGCGGTGGAAAGGCGTATAAGAGGAATCTCGGGACCACGCAAGGTCTAATTTCAATTTCTGGCTTCATTTCCACACGGGTGGGGAAAATTCAGGCCGCCAGCATACGCTCCACTTCCTGAACCAAATCACGGAGATGGAAGGGTTTTGACAGCACCTTTGCATCCTTAGGCGCCTTTGAATCGGGGTTGAGCGCGACAGCGGCAAATCCGGTGATGAACATGACCTTCAGGTCCGGATCCAGCTGTGTTGCCTTGCGCGCCAGCTCAATGCCGTCCATCTCGGGCATCACGATGTCCGTCACCAACAACGCGAACGGTTCTTCCCGAATCCGCTCATATGCACTCATGCCGTTATCGAAGGAGACAACGTCGTGGCCAGCCTTTTCCAACGCTTTGGCCAAAAATCGGCGCATATCATTATCATCTTCTGCAAGCAGGATTCGTGACATGGGTGTCAACCGTTTCGCTCCAAGACCTTTTTAGGCCTACCAATCACTGGATTGGCGGCACATACTTCCAATTCCTATAACATTTTACTGGACTCAAGAAATACTGAGTTCAGAGAACGACTGGAACTTCTCGTGTGGACACTACATAGTCTGTGCTGAGAAAATCAATAGAGTAAGGAGCTCAAGGCTTGGGAGAGATTTTCGAAGACCACCATATGCGCCTCGTTCAGGGCTACGCTGATACGGGCAACGCCCACGCCTTCGTACCTCCTTTCACTATTGAGAACGCAATGGAACCCAAGGTTCCTTTTGTGTTCAATTCGCCCCACTCGGGGCGCAACTACCGCGTTGACTTTGTTAATTCTTCTCGCCTTGACCAGCGTGAAATTCGCAGTTCGGAAGATGCCTTTGTGGATCATCTCTACAAGGACGCCGTCACCCTTGGCGCGCCATTCATCGCTGCTAATTTTCCGCGGGTTTACCTTGATGTGAATCGGGAGCCTTACGAGCTCGATCCCAAGATGTTCGAGGGCAAGCTTCCAAGCTACGTCAACACACGCTCACTGCGCGTAGCTGGCGGCTTGGGCACCATCGCGCGCATTGTCAACGACAACAAGGAAATCTATCGGCACCGCATTCCCATGGAAGAGGGCATGGAGCGAATTGAAACGCTCTATCGCCCCTATCACATGGCTGTACGCAGCACCCTTGCTCGGGTGCGCCAGCTCTATGGTGCCGCTATACTCATTGACTGTCACTCCATGCCGTCAACAACTCATGCCAACGGCAACATGGTGAAGACCGACTTCATTCTCGGAGATCGGTTTGGGTCCAGTTGTGATCCAGCGATCACGGAGCGCGCCACGGAAATCTTGGAAACCATGGGCTTTTCCGTCAGCCGCAACCTACCCTATGCAGGCGGCTTCATTACTGAACATTATGGCCGTCCGGACCGCAACGTTCATGCACTGCAAATCGAGATCAACCGAGGCCTGTACATGGACGAAAAAACGCTCACCCCAAAACCGCATTTTTCCGCGGTTCGTCGCAGTCTTGGCTTGTTCGTTAGAGAACTGACCCGGCTCGACGCCGGGGAACTCGGTGCCCAACCACTGGCTGCGGAGTAGACAAAAAAAGGCCGCCAACAACGGCGGCCTTAAGTCTAGGGAGGAAACGCCCAAGGAGGGCGGTGCGCAACCAAGCTGATTGCACTGCACAATATCAACATTGCATCGCAGCAAAGTCAATTAGAACCTAAGGAGAACCCCTAATTCCGCGGGGTTCCTCGCCGCTGCTGAGACGCACGCTATGCACCCGGCCACTACCGTGAAACCTTTGGCACATCAATGGCTTTTCCACAAAACGTGATTGTTAAGGCCGGGCAACCCCGCTAGGCTGCGCTTCACGTTCACCAGCCCAAAGTGCGCCTTATGACCCAACAAAACACAAAAGACCTGACAGAGTTTCTGCACCAGCTTGCCGACGCTGCCGACAAGGAAACACTGAAGCACTTTCGCTCCGCATATGAAGTCGACAACAAGCTTGAGGGCGGATTTGATCCGGTAACAATCGCCGACAAGGCCGCAGAAGAAGCCATCCGCGCCCTGATTGCAGCGCATTATCCGGATCACGGGATCATTGGCGAAGAGCATGGCCGCGTTCAGGACACAGCGGAAAACGTCTGGGTGCTGGATCCTGTTGATGGCACACGCGCCTTCATCACCGGAATTCCGCTCTGGGGCTCCCTCATAGGCTTGCGCACCAACGGCGAGCCGACACTCGGCATGTTGAGCCAACCCTACAACGCAGAGCGCTATTGGGGCACGGGAGAGGCCTCTTGGTACCGAGGCCCACTGGGCAGTCGAACGCTGAGCACACGCGCTTGCGAAGACATCAGCAGCGCCATCATGATGACAACCACACCCGCCCTCTTCACCACAACAGAGCGCCCCTACTTTGATGCCATTGAGGAAGAAGCACGCCTCATCCGATACGGC
This sequence comes from Nesiotobacter zosterae, assembly GCF_033843645.1. Taxonomy (NCBI): domain Bacteria; kingdom Pseudomonadati; phylum Pseudomonadota; class Alphaproteobacteria; order Hyphomicrobiales; family Stappiaceae; genus Nesiotobacter; species Nesiotobacter zosterae. The sequence continues at coordinate 28,047 of NZ_JAWXVZ010000009.1, forward strand.
ACAGACTGTTATGGCTACGCCATGGTTGCTGCGGGCCAATGTGACGCGGTCATTGAGAGTGGGCTTCAGATCTACGACATCCTGCCCCTGATCCCGATCATTGAGGGTGCTGGCGGCGTTGTCACCAACTGGACAGGCGGAAAGGCGAGTGAAGGAGGCCGGGTGCTGGCCTCTGGCGATCCACGCCTCCACGACAAGCTTCTGAAACGCCTTAGCGACGTCCCGCCGGAAGCATGATCACGCGCTTCCTGGAATAAACGCATCGAACGCGGCCCAGAACTGCTCACGGTAGGGGTCGCGTTCCATCAAGATCTCATGGTTCGCGCCGCGGATTTCAATATGGCCCATCACGGGAGCCGTCCTGCACAATGCGTCTGTTGCGCTGGATGAAACAACCTTGTCTGCACCTGCCGTAAGCACCAGAGAAGGTAACGCGAAGTCCAATCCAAAATTCGGTTTTTGGAACTTTTTTAGTGCTCTGCTGACGGTCCAAAACCAGCCAAGTGTTGGCGAGCCCAACTGTAGATCCGGAAACTCGGCCAAATACTTCTGCCCGCGCTCAAAGCGGGTGCGGTCCGCAGTAAGCACATTGCCTTCATAGGCGTCAGGCTGCCAGTTCTTGCCGCCGGGAACATAATATCCCCCCATGCCGACCGCGACCAACCCGACCGCAATCGCCCGGGCCATGGAAAGCAGCGCAGGGTTCATGGGCAGCTCGACGAATGGAGACGACAGCACCGCTCGATCGATCTTCGTGCGCAGACGTTGGTTTGCGGTCATGACAATGGCTGCGCCGGTTGAATGCGCCAGCAAATAGTGCGGTCCTGGTAGGTCAGACAGCGCCAGGTTGTCGAGCACCGCATGCAGATCGTCCACATAGCGCTGAAAGCTGCTGACGTGCCCCTTGTGCCGGTTCTTGAGGAGGCGATCCGAACCGCCCTGTCCGCGCAGATCGTAGGTTAGAACGAAAAAACCTCGAGAACGCAGCTCTTCAATTGTTTCAAAGTACTTCTCAATGAACTCTGCACGGCCCTGAACAAGGGTCACCGTTCCCTTAATGCCGTTGCCGGTGGGTGCCCACCTCGCCCATCGCAGCTGGATGCCATCATCCATCTTCAAAAGGCCCGAAGTCGCCCCTTCCGGCACTGCAATGCCGTCAATCGAGTAAAGCTGCATAAATGCCCCGCCACACCACACGTGAAGTTTAGGTGATAGCCCCGCTACGAGCGCAGGTGCAACCCATAATCAATAGGGATGCACCCTCTTTGGCGCATACATCCATGGGCTTCAGCGCCACCGCCCGCGTACCTTGTAGCGCAGAATTTCGCCATGGTAGGCACTCACGACAAGGCGGACTTTTTGACGGTGGTGGTTACGCGCAAAAAACACATACCTGTCTCCGCGATCGCGGACGAACTCAATTTTCCGAAACCCTTTATGGCGTAGGCTGCGGCGTACTTCCTTCCGGCTCATCCGGCATCCGTAGGGGTTATGCACCTTGTGTACCTGATGGATCAGGTGCTGCGGCGCTGCATATCCGGCCGGGCCGTTCCCCGTGGTGACAACCCAGTTCCCTGCCTGTGCTGAGGCGCCAGAAAAAGCCAGCCCCATCAAGAGTGCACCAGCAGCTACGGTCATTTTGGTCTTAAGCATGGCGATCCTCCGATCCTTTGTTGGTCAATGATGGAATCACCATAGCCAGACCCGCCTGAACCCGTTCCGAAGCGCTTGTTCATGGATCATTCACCTTATTGGCAAGGCGCGTTCATTACGAATTTGAAAGGTACAAAGCCCCCCTCTTGAAACCCAATTGAGCCTAACTATCTCTAGTTCACAGGCGCCAATACGGGCCTGCAGAAAACCGCACTCATCGCCATAACGGGTTGATTGCAAATATGAAACGCGGATCGTGCGCGCATGCGGCGACCCATGTCCGTTGCTCGAGAGAGGACAAGATTATGCGTCATTTTGATTTGAGCCCACTCTATCGTTCCACCGTAGGCTTCGACCGCCTGTTTTCCATGCTGGACACAGCGACAGGTGAACAGAGCTCAGCCTATCCCCCATACAACATTGAGCGCACCGGCGAGAACGCCTACCGGATTACTATGGCCGTCGCGGGCTTCACTGAGGAAGAACTCAGCATCGAAGCAAAGGAGCACGCACTCACCATCTCTGGTGAAAAAGCACCAGAAGCTGATGATCGGGAAGTTCTATATCGGGGAATAGCCTCGCGCGCTTTTGAACGTCGCTTCCAAATTGCTGAGTATGTGAAAGTAGTCGGCGCTTCTTTGGAACACGGCCTTTTGCATATCGACCTTGTTCGTGAGCTCCCAGAGGCGATGAAGCCACGAAAGATCGACATCAAGACAGCTCCGCGCGATGAAGTGAAGCAGATCGAAGGCAGTCCTGCGAACACATCGCACTAACAACCGTTCCCAAGTCTGACTTCCTCCCCCAATTGGTCAGACCTCTCCGAAGCGCCCCGTATTCTCCCCTGCGGGGCGCTTTTCCCCTCCCGACTTTCCAACAAAAAACGGCCCCATAAGGGACCGTTTTTTGCGTAACGAATGCAATCCGCTACAGCAAGCTGATGAACTCGTCGACCATACCAGTCGTTGTCGCAAAGCTTGTTACCAGGCGGATCATCTGGCGGTCTTCTGGCAAGCCTTCCGCTGGCCATTCATAGAATCCCGCGCCTGCCTTTTGAAGCTCAGCGGCTTTGACTCGGCTTATGATTGGGAACACCTCGTTCGCTTGTGGCCAAACCGGCAGATCAACACCGTCTGCAGCCTTCAGGCCTTCAGCAAGACGCCTGGCCATAGCGTTGGCATGGCGCGCTGTTTGTAACCAGTTGTCGTCCTCGAAAAAACCTTCAAACTGTGCGGAGATAAAGCGGCTCTTTGAGAAAAGCTGGGCCGACCGCTTACGCAGATACTCAAAACCTGCGCCATCCTGCGGATTGAAAAACACCACCGCTTCAGCGCACCAACACCCGTTCTTGGTTGCGCCGAAAGAGAGCACATCCACGCCCTGCTTCCAGGTCATTTCCGCTGGGCTGATGTCCAATGACACCAGTGCATTGGCAAAGCGGGCACCATCCATGTGTAAAGGCAGACCGCGGCTCTTGGCCACTTCATTAATCGCAGCGATTTCCGACGGTGTATAAAGCGTTCCGATTTCGGTCGCTTGGGTAATGGAAACCGCAGAGGCCTGACCGTGGTGCACCACGCCCTCAGGAATGGCTGTCAGCGCCTTTGCTAAAGAGGCCGCATTGATCTTGCCATGTTCACCTGCAATGCCGAACAGCTTGTTGCCACCAGTCGTGAACTCAGGGGCCCCGCACTCATCCACCACGATATGCGATTCCTCGTGGCAGAAAACGGCTCCACCCGGCTTGGCATAATTAGCCAAGGCAAGAGAGTTGGCTGCTGTTCCGGTGGAAACCAGAAAAACGGCCACTTCGCGCTCAAAAACCTCGTTGAACTTCGCTTCAATGGAGCGGCTCAGCGGATCCACACCGTAAGCAGGCGCAAATCCACTCGTATGGCGGGCCAAAGCCGCCATCACGGCGTCCGTGGCACCAGCCCAGTTATCACTCGAAAAGATCATGACCTACGCATACCAGCGTTGGTGCGCGAGGCAAGCCAAATCTTGCACTCGGAGGCCATCATTAGGCCAGTTTTTCAGTAGGTTGCGTCCGTTTGCCCAGTAGGCCATCAACAGACAACAAACCCGGGCCGCGAATGACGAGATAAAGCAGCAGGAAGCCCCACATGACACGCTGATCGGCAATCACGCTGTTTGGCGCGTTGTCAAAGAAACCGCCAATGGTGCCCATGTCCACATGATGGCCCGTGATGTCCACATAGGTCATCACAATAAGGAACCCGATCATGGCCAGACTGGCTCCGCGCGTGAAGAGCCCGATCACTACCAGCACTGGCAGGACAAACTCGGCCCACGTTCCCATGAGGACAATCAGACCATATGGAAAGAAGGCAATCTGGCTCACATCATATCCGGCTGCTTCGGTGATTTGGGGCAAGATCTGCGCATAGGCCCCTGTTGTGGGAGTGAGAAACCCGAGAAGACCATCACTGATCTTGGTCAGTGCAGAGTTCCAGAAGTAGCCAAACAGCACACTGGCAAACACCACACGCGCCAAAAGCCCAAGGAACCAATCGCCTGCAGCGCGCTCAATCGCACCAAAAATACCCGTGTAGATGCTCACCAAGGGTGAGATGATTCCAGACATAATGCCCTCCTGCGATTATGCGTTAAGTATCAGCCATCAGGACCTGAGCGAGCGCGCCCGTCTGAAGTAGTGACGACAGACAACTTCCGAGATCAAACCCCGGAAACTGTGAGAGACCGGCTTCTGCGGCTGCACCAAGGGAAACGCCTTGTTTCAACTGCTCAAAAAGAAAGAGGGTCTCAGGTGAAACCTGCTCAACAACAACATGCATGCCGGGGCGCACCACAAGCACGCCTTGGCCGCCGCCCGCCACCGGGGTGGCAGCAGCCCCATCACGGTTCACCTTGAAGATTTCATAGATTGGAAACTGTGAGATCACCGAGGACGCGGTTGGATGAACCTTAAATCTCACTTCATTGAGGCGTTCACCTGTCACCTCTTGCAACTGCTCGGCAGCGGTCACCGCCAGTTCTGCGCCATGGTAGGCCTTCAGCCATACCCACTCCAAAGAGGCAACATCACCAAGATAGGGGTAGTCAGCCAAAGGCGGGAAGCTCCGCACGAACTCTGGTAAGTCTGCTCCATACTCAGAAAGCACAGGTTGGGTGGGCGGCGATTGCCGAACAAACTCCACCGCAAGTGCCTTGAAGTATTCCTCACCGAGCAAACGTTGAATCGCGGGAAAATTAGCGGCAAGCGCAGCGCTCAGGCTGCTCAAGACGTTGTTTCTGTAAACCTCAAACCGGCGCTGCGACGTTTCACCGTCCCGTCCAACAAGGCCGGTTGGCACCAAGAAGTCTGAACGCGTCAAATTTCCAGAAAAGGACGCAAGCACCTGCTCAGCTGACCTGGGCATAGGACGCTCCCTGCTTCTGGCGCTGGGTCAAAATGGCTTGAGCCCGTTGGGCTTCGGCATAAAGCACTTCCCAAGCGGGCACCTCGGCATCCCACTCGATCAAGGTCGGTACGGCACCAACGCGGTCGATCACAGCACGGTAGAGATGCCAAACCGGATCGGCAACTTCGCGGTCATGTGCATCTATGAGCAGAGGATGGCCTTGCTCATCTTCATCCGGGGCGTGACCGCCCAGATGTATTTCGCCCACATGTTCAACGGGAAACGACGTCAGATACTCCGAAGCGGATCGGCCCGAGTTGGTGGCCGACACAAAAACATTGTTTACATCAAGCAGCAAACCACAGCCGGTCTTGTCGACTACGCGCATCAGGAAGTCGGTTTCCTCTATGACGCTGTCTTCAAAAAGGACATAGGTGGATGGATTTTCCAGCAGCATTTGTCGGCCCAGCACCTGCTGCACCTCATCAATGTGGTCAGCAACACGCTGAAGGGTCTCTTCCGTGTAAGGCAGCGGCAACAAGTCATTGTAGTAGGCTGGCTGATGCGAAGACCAAGCCAAATGCTCACTGAACAAGCCCGGCTGATAACGGTCGTGAACCTGCTTCACCCGTTGCAAATGGTCTTTGTTGAGGGGCTGCATGCCGCCAATGGACAGACCAACACCGTGAAGCGAGATCGGATAGCGCGCACGGATGGCCTTCAGATAGGCGTGCGGAGGTCCGCCAGCCCCCATGTAGTTCTCGGCATGGACCTCAAAGAAACCCAAAGCGGGTTTCGTCTCCAGAATCTGGGCATAGTGGTCGGCTTTCAAACCGAGCCCCGCGCCCGCAGGAACTGTCGCGCTGATTCTTTCGCTCTGAGACATGAGACCCTCCGGTGTTCAAAGAGGCTCCGGAGGCAGCCGCCCATCATCACGACAGCCGCCTCGAAGCATCGCTAGCGACTATGCCTCTGGATTATCGCGATCCAACTCGGTCAGTGACCCCTGGCGGCCGCCCGGTAGTTCCATGGTTTCGCAAGTGCCCTTTGGAACCAGCGTCCATGCATTGCCTTGGTAGTCAACGGTGGATGTCCCTGCGCAGGTGGTACCAGCACCGGCCTTACAGTCGTTTTCGCCAGCCAAAGAAACGCCGTAGCACTTTTCTTTTGCCTGAGCATACGCCGCAGTCGGCGCGTTTACGGAAATGACGGCAGCAGCAACCGCGCCAGCCAGAACTGCTGCGGATACACCTTTATTGCTCATGGGGGTTCTCCTAGTTAATCTTGTCGGATCGCAGGAAGATCTTTCCCGCTCGCAACTGGACTTTGCCGAAGTTCCCGCTCAACAGGAAATCAAAGGCCCGTTACAATCACTTGAGCGGACGCAGAAAAGAAAGTTCTTCGCACGCGTGAGCAGCCTTTAGAAAGATTGTTGCGATTATCTTTAGCCGCCAATGCGAATTCGACAAATTCGGCAAAAACATTGAAAGAACTGCAACCTTTGGGCAGAACTTCTTGCTTGCTCTAGATTAAGAAATCTGGCATCTTTCGCCAGCTTCGGATAGGACAGGACTACTGTCCCTTATAATGTAGCGTCACACGCTGCTCACGTTTTCTTGAGAAAACTGAATGCGCTATATTTAATGAAGCATAAAACCAGAGAGGGAACTGAGAAAAAGTTCCTGCAGGCCGACATATCGCAATGCGTTATAGTTGGCTAAGCGTTAAGAGGTCGGAGGCAACTCCGTATCAGGGTGTCCCTACAACAGCGTAGAGGAACGCTCTTCATTCGACAGATCCGTGGCACAAGTGCCTGGGCTTCGAACGAGCCGCGTCATTGGAGTACGCGACCCGAACGATAGACCTGACTCTGCTTGCGCAGAGAGTGACTGAAAGTGAGGCCGATTATGGCGAGGACAGGAGGACAGACGGTGCATATTAGTGGGGGCCAGAAACCAGTGACCCGTGCCACAACAGGCACAGTTAAGGACACTCTCCGCACTGCCGCCGAGAAGGGCCTTTATAACCCAGCCAAGGAACACGACGCCTGCGGTGTTGGCTTCATTGCCAACATGAAGGGTGTGAAGTCCCATCACGTTGTAAAGAGCGGTCTTCAGATCGTTGAGAACTTGACCCACCGCGGCGCTGTAGGTGCCGATCCGCTCATGGGCGACGGTGCAGGTATGCTCACACAGATCCCGCACGACTTTTTCAAGGAAGAAGCAGAAAAGCTCGGCTTCAAGCTACCAGACGCAGATAAATACGGCGTTGGCTTCTTCTTCCTGCCGCAAGATGATGCTCTGCGCGCCAAGTGCGAGGGAATTATTGCCGAATGCGCAGCCAAGGAAGGCCTGACGGTCCTCGGTTGGCGCGATGTTCCGGTGGACAATTCTTCCCTGTCCAAAGCGCCAGACATTGCAGCAACAGAGCCGGTCTCCCGCCAGTTGTTCGTCACTTCCGAGGACGTTGGCGCAGATGACATGGCTTTGGAACGCCGCCTGTTCATTGCCCGCAAGGTGATCTCTAACCAAGTGCGCGCCCAGTCCGACGCTGTAGAAAAAGGCTTCTACGTTGTGTCGTTCTCCAGCCGCACCATCGTTTACAAAGGCATGTTCCTGGCCTACCAGCTGGGCGCTTACTATAATGACCTGCGCGATGAGCGCTTCACGTCTGCTCTCGCACTGGTGCACCAGCGTTTTTCAACCAACACGTTCCCATCTTGGGATCTGGCCCACCCATACCGGATGGTTGCCCACAACGGTGAAATCAACACCTTGCGTGGCAACGTAAACTGGATGGCAGCCCGGCAGGCTTCCGTGTCATCGCCCAAGTTCGGTGACGACATTTCCAAGCTCTGGCCGATCTCCTATGAGGGGCAATCAGATACGGCGTGCTTTGACAACGCGCTCGAGTTCCTCGTGATGGGTGGTTACTCCCTGTCCCATGCGGCCATGATGCTGATCCCTGAGGCTTGGGCTGGCAATCCGTTGATGGACGAGAACCGCCGCTCGTTCTACCAGTACCATGCAGCACTGATGGAACCATGGGATGGCCCTGCCGCTGTGGCGTTTACCGATGGTCGCCAGATCGGCGCCATGCTGGACCGTAACGGCCTACGCCCCGCCCGCTATATCGTGACCGATGACGACTTCGTTGTGATGTCCTCAGAAGTTGGCGTACTGGACATTCCCGAGGAGAAAGTCGTTCAGAAATGGCGGCTTCAGCCGGGCAAGATGCTGCTGATCGACCTTGAAAAAGGTTGCATCATCTCTGATGAAGACATCAAGCGCGAGCTGTCTACGGCGAACCCATATAAAGACTGGGTGCACCGCACGCAGATCGTACTTGAGGACCTGCCAGCAGTACGCGAGCGCGCGCCGGTCGCGGGTGAAACCCTGCTCGACCGTCAGCAAGCTTTCGGCTACACGCAGGAAGACATCAAGCTGCTCATGCAGCCAATGGCGACAGTCGGTCAGGAAGCGCTTGGCTCCATGGGCACGGACACGCCCGTCTCTGTCCTCTCTGACAAGTCAAAGCTGCTTTACACCTATTTCAAGCAGAACTTCGCGCAGGTGACCAACCCACCGATCGACCCGATCCGTGAAGAACTGGTGATGAGCCTAGTCTCATTCATTGGCCCGCGCCCGAATCTGTTCGATCTGGAAGGCCTTGCCACCTCCAAGCGTTTGGAAGTGCGGCAGCCGATCCTCACCAATGCAGATCTTGAAAAGATCCGTGCCATTGGCGACATGGCCGACAATCAGTTCCAAACCAAAACGCTGGACATCACCTACTCCACCGACAACGGTGCTGAAGGGATGGAAAAGGCGCTGGAGCGTCTTTGTGAGCGCGCTGAAGAAGCCGTTCACAACGGCTACAACATCATCATTCTGTCAGACCGTGTGGTTTCGCGCGCGCGTCTGGCGATCCCAGCCCTGCTCGCAACTGCTGCGGTTCATAACCACCTGATCCGCAAGGGTCTGCGCACCTCCGTTGGTATTGTGGTGGAAACCGGTGAAGCCCGTGAAGTGCATCACTTCTGCGTTCTGGCTGGCTACGGTGCAGAGGCAATCAACCCATACCTTGCCTTCGAAACTCTGCGCTCCATGCACTCCGAGATGCATTTCCCGGAAGAGGTGGACGAGTTCGAAGTCGTTGAACGCTATATCAAGTCCATCAACAAAGGCATGCTGAAAGTCATGTCGAAGATGGGCATCTCCACCTATCAGTCCTACTGCGGCGCGCAGATTTTTGACGCCGTTGGCCTGAACTCTGCTTTCGTCGAAAAGTACTTCTTCGGCACCGCCACCACCATTGAAGGCATCGGCCTTCAGGAAGTGGCTGAAGAAACCGTCATGCGTCAGCGCGCTGCGTTCGATGACATTCCGGTTCTGCGCCGTTCTCTGGACGTTGGTGGGGACTACAACTATCGCGTTCGCGGTGAAAACCACATGTGGACCCCAGACAGCATCGCAACGTTGCAGCATGCGGTTCGCAACAACTTGCCGGAAAAGTACCTCGAGTTTGCAAAGCAGATTAACGAGGAAACCGGCCGCTACACCATTCGCGGCATGTTCCGCATCAAGACCGCTGAAGAACTGGGCCGTCGCCCAATCAACGTGGATGAGGTGGAATCTGCCCACGAAATCGTGAAGCGTTTCTCTACTGGCGCCATGTCCTTTGGCTCCATCTCCCGCGAAGCACACAGCTCGCTGGCAGTGGCCATGAACAGGTTGGGCGGCAAGTCAAACACCGGTGAAGGCGGTGAAGAGCCCGAGCGCTTCACCCCACTGCCGGACGGCTCTCCAAACCCAGAGCGTTCTGCCATCAAGCAGGTCGCTTCCGGCCGCTTTGGTGTGACCGCCGAATATCTGGTCAACGCCGACATGATCCAGATTAAGGTGGCGCAAGGCGCAAAGCCGGGTGAAGGTGGGCAGTTGCCGGGCCACAAGGTCGATGCTGTCATTGCGAAGGTGCGTCACTCAACACCTGGCGTTGGTCTGATTTCCCCACCACCGCACCACGACATTTATTCGATCGAAGATCTGGCTCAGCTGATTTACGACCTCAAGAACGTGAATCCGACTGCAGACATCTCGGTCAAGCTGGTTTCAGAAGTGGGTGTCGGTACCGTTGCAGCAGGTGTGGCAAAGGCACGTGCGGACCACATCACCGTTTCCGGTTATGACGGCGGCACAGGAGCATCCCCGCTGACCTCCATCAAGCATGCCGGTTCGCCATGGGAAATGGGCCTTGCAGAAACCCAGCAGACACTGGTTCTGAACGGCCTGCGCTCTCGTGTGGCCCTTCAGGTGGATGGCGGTCTGCGCACTGGCCGAGACGTTCTCATTGGTGCTCTTCTCGGTGCTGATGAGTACGGTTTCTCCACGGCACCGCTTATCGCAGCAGGCTGCTTGATGATGCGCAAGTGTCATCTCAACACCTGCCCGGTCGGCATTGCAACGCAGGACCCCGTTCTGCGCAAGCGCTTCAAGGGCACGCCAGAGCACGTGATCAATTACTTCTTCTACGTTGCAGAAGAGTTGCGTTCCCTGCTTGCTGCCCTCGGCTATCGCTCGCTCGACGAGATCATCGGTCGTTCCGACATTCTCGACAAGCGCGATGCCATTGACCATTGGAAGGCAAAGGGCCTCGACTTCTCACGCCTGTTCTACCGTCCTGATGCGACACCGGAACAGAGCCGTTGGAGCGAAACCCAGAGCCACCCGATTGAGGACATTCTGGACCGCAAGCTGATCGCCAATGCAGCTGCGGCGCTGGAAACAAAGGAAGCCGTCAGCTTCCCGGCCGAAATCCGCAGTGTAGACCGCTCAGCTGGCGCAATGCTCTCAGGTGAAGTGGCCAAGCGCTATGGTGCGAAGGGTCTGAAGGACGATACCATTCACATTTCCCTGTCAGGTACGGCTGGCCAGGCATTTGGTGCATTCCTGTCTAAAGGCATAACCATGGATCTGCAGGGGGATGCCAATGACTACGTTGGCAAGGGCCTGTGCGGTGGCCGCATCATTGTACGCCCACCAGAAGATACACGCATCATTCCTGAAAACTCCATCATCGTGGGCAACACTGTGCTCTACGGTGCAACTGGAGGCGAGGTATACTTCCGGGGTGTTGCCGGTGAGCGTTTTGCGGTTCGAAACTCCGGCGCGACCGCCGTTGTGGAGGGCGTCGGCGATCACGGCTGTGAGTACATGACCGGCGGTGTGGTTGTCGTTCTTGGACAGACCGGCCGCAACTTCGCTGCGGGCATGTCCGGCGGCGTGGCCTATGTTCTGGACGAAGACAACGCCTTCGCTTCGCGCTGTAATCTGGCAATGGTCGACATCGAACCAGTGACAGAGGAAGATGACCTGCTTGAAAAACTCCACCATCACGGCGGTGACATCGAGCACAAGGGCCGGGTGGACATTTCAGCGGACATGACGCGTCACGACGATGAGCGTCTGCGCGGCGTCCTTGAGAACCACGTGAAGTACACCGGTTCATCCAAAGCCAAGGAGATCCTCGACAACTGGCAGGAATGGCGTCCAAAATTTGTGAAGGTCATGCCTGTTGAATACCGCCGCGCGCTCAAGGAAATGGAAGCAGCGCGTATGGGTCTGGCAGCAGCGGAATAAGGGAAGACAATGGGAAAAGTAACTGGCTTTTTGGAGATCGATCGGCAGGAGCAAAAGTACCAGCCGGCATCGGACCGCATTCGTCACTTCCGCGAATTCACCGTTCCGCTGCCTGAACAGGAAGTGGGCCGTCAGGCTGCGCGCTGCATGGATTGCGGTATTCCGTTCTGTCACGGCCCCACGGGCTGCCCTGTAAACAACCAGATTCCGGACTGGAACGACCTTGTTTACAACGGTGAGTGGGAAGAGGCAGCTCGCAACCTGCATTCCACCAACAACTTCCCGGAGTTCACCGGTCGCATCTGTCCGGCACCTTGCGAAGAAGCGTGCACCTTGAACCTTGAAGACGTCCCGGTCTCAATCAAGACCGTGGAACAGGCCATCGCCGACCGCGCCTACAAGGAAGGCTGGATCAAGCCGGAACCGGCAGCCCACAAGACCGGCAAGACTGTCGCCATCATCGGCTCTGGTCCTGCAGGTATGGCCGCAGGTCAACAGCTCGCACGTGCAGGCCACACCGTGCACATTTATGAACGCGAGCCCCGCGCTGGCGGCCTGATGCGCTACGGTATTCCTGACTTCAAGATGGAAAAGCACTACATCGATCGCCGTGTCGAGCAGATGGAAGCGGAAGGCGTTGTCTTCCACTACAACTGCGAGATCGGCAAGGATGTAACGCTCGAAGAACTCCACGACCGTCATGATGCAACCTTGCTGTGTGCCGGTGCAGAGCGGCCACGTGACCCACAGATTCCGGGAATGGATCTGAACGGGGCCATGTACGCAATGCCGTTCCTCGTTCAGCAGAACCGCCGCGTTGGTGGTGAGGACGTCTCCCACGAGACCCCGTACTGGGCTGGTGGCAAGCATGTGGTGGTTGTCGGCGGTGGTGATACCGCATCAGACTGTGTGGGCACCTCTTTCCGGCAAGGCGCCCTGTCAGTAACGCAAATGGACATCCGCCCGGTTCCTCCGGTCAAGGAAGACAAGTTTGCGTTCTGGCCGTACTGGCCGACCAAGTTCCGCACCTCCTCCTCTCAGGCGGAAGGCGCAGAACGTGAGTTTCAGGCCGCAACGCTGGAGATCATCGGCGATGAGGGTGGCAACGTCACCGGCGTAAAGTGCGCCCGCGTTGACGAAAAGCGCGCGCCAATTGAAGGCACTGAATTCATCCTCAAGGCAGACCTTGTGCTGGCAGCGATCGGCTTCTCAGGACCTGAGCTGAACACCTACATCAAGGAAGCCGGAGACAAGCTGGAGCTGGATGCACGCACCAACGTGAAAGCCAACACGGAAGACTACAAGACCAGCATTCCGGGTCTGTTCGCCGCTGGCGATGTCCGCAAAGGACAGTCTTTGGTGGTTTGGGCGATCCGCGAAGGCCGCCAGGCTGCTCGCTCCATCGACGAGTTTCTGACAGGATCATCCGATCTGCCACGCTGATCACGGCACCAGACCAGACATGCAAAAAGGGCGCTTGGGTTCTTCCCAGCGCCCTTTTTCAATTGCCGAAGCGTCGACGACTGTCAGACCGCCTAAGCCGCCTTCACTGTTTGCAAAAAGTTTGAGACCGCGCCGCGCAGCTCCTGCGAAACAGAGCCAAGCTGGCCTGCAACGACATGCAGATCAGAAGACGCACTCTTGGTGCCATTGTAGCTTTCACCCAAGCCATCCATGTCATGGGCAACACGGCGCGCGGTATCGTGAGCGCTGCCAAGGTTGCGAGAAATGTCTTCCGTCGCCTGCCGTTGGCCATGAACAGATGCGTTGATGTTCTCGGAAATGCGGCTGATCTTCTTGATCGTCTCACCAATGGAACCAATAGCCCCAACGGCCTGATCTGCCACCGCTTGGACAGATTCCACCTGGCTCGCAATTTCTTCCGTCGCCTTTGAGGTTTGCCCAGCAAGCGTTTTCACCTCACTGGCGACCACGGCAAAGCCTCGTCCAGCCTCTCCGGCTCGAGCAGCCTCTATGGTCGCGTTCAAGGCAAGAAGATTGGTCTGCCCTGCGATCTGATCGATCAACGCGATCACTTCGCCAATCGCTTTCCCGCTTTCTGCAAGTCGGCGTACAATTTCGTCAGTCGCTTCCACATGGTTCACCGCTTCGCGGGCAAAGCCTGCTGCCTGCTCCATCTCGGTACCGATGCTGTTCGACGAAGTGGAAATCTCACTTGCGGCTTCAACGATGTCACTCACTGAGTCCTGCGTTGTCTTTGCGGCCACGCGAGACGAAGACATGATCTCTGCTGCATGATGAACGCTTTCATCGAGTTCCTTGGAGCGCTGCTCCACAGTGGTGCTGATCTCGAGCAGCTCAGAGATGACCCCGCCAACCGTCTGCTCGAAGTTTACCGCAACGGACGCCAACGCCTGCTGACGCTCTTCGGCAACTTTCAGCTCGTGCTCCATATGTGCTTTGGCATCCGCCTCAGCCTTTTCACGCAGGATCACGCGGAAAGTTGCCACAGAGCGCGCGATATCGCCAATCTCATCCCCGCGCTTGGTGCCCGAGATCGGCGTGTCCAGCTTGCCATCAGCCAACCCGTCCAGATCATGTTGCAGCTGATTGAGCGAGGTCATTATACCTCGGCCCAGCCAGACAGCCAGCGCCATGAACGCAAGTCCAACAGGCGTACAGGCGGCTGCAATGAACAACAGCTGGTCGATGATGAGAGCACTTGCCTCATCGGGCCCACCAAGGCCTCTTCCATCACTCGAAAATTCAGTCAGCGCACTGTAGATGTTGTGAAAGGAAAACAGAGTACCACCCGCCATAATGGCCAGAGCAAGCAGTACGATCAAAACGAACTTTCCAACAATCGAAAACTGAAAAACGCTCGATTCTTCGGCCGGCATTTCGCGCATTCCTGATATTTTAAGATCACTGCCCCGGATCATGCGCGAAATAACGTAAACGCTCCATTTATTTAGGTTGGTAAAATGGACTTACGTACAACTACTTTTGGATTAATTCCAATCAGCAATCTTAGAAAATGGGCCAACGGTTCTCGTCAACACGTCCCGTAACGTTAGGAAGGTCGGCACCAGATACCGTCAGCTTGTGTTGCGCTGTTCCGGGAACAGGTTTCTGTTTTTCATCAGAATTGGAAATTAGCTTTGTTTCCGGGGAAGTTAGCCGGCCCGTAAGCACCATGAAGTTGGGGTCATCCTTGACCCCCTCGAAGATGAAGGCACTCGCGCTGCCGAACACGCGCGCAATCTCCCGCTCCACGAAGAAGGCCATCTTCCGGTAGCCGTCCCATGTAAAAAATACACCATCGCGGGAACGAAGCCGGGTCCGCTTGCCGTTAATATCCGGCCCGTGGCTCGTGTAGACCCCATTTTCATCCAGATATGCATCCCAGATATCCACAAAGATACCACCGGACGGCTCAACCTGTTCCATGTACAGGTCATTTATGAGGCTGTAATTCGCTGTTTTTAAATAGTCTTCGGCTGGAGCGAGTCCCACCCAGATCATGGGAAGCTGCTCGTTGCGAATTGAAGCGACCAGCGAAGCAACGCGAAAGCGATACTGCTTCATCCACTCGGGAGACTGGAAAGCAACCTCCTGCTCACCAAAGCGAATACCCGCGTCGTCCTTGGCACCAAGCGAGACAACAACCAGCCCCACATCTTCCAGCGCCAATGTCTTGGAAACATCCTCCGGCCAATCTGGCGACTTGTCTTGCACAAGTCCGGTGCTGGGATAAACCAGCTTCTTGACGCGAATGGACGGCGTCTTGGCGTATACAGCCCGCAGGCCATCTGCCAACCCTCCCGCCAGATCATCTCCGACAACAAGCAACACCTTGGCGTCGTCGTTTTTCGGTTCCTCATTGATCTGAGGGGCAACCGGGGCCGCCCTTTGGGTTGGCCGGGTGCTGCGCCGTTTGGTTGTTCGGGAAGGTGAGCGCTGTTTTATCTTGCGCTCTCTGGTCTGCTGCTTCGGCTTGAAGATCCCGCCAAACAGCTTGGAGAAGAAGCCCCCACCCGAAGACCCGCGTTCGCGGCTTTGAGCGTAGGCGTGATGTGCCTCGGTTATCAAAATGGGTTCTGCAACGGCAAAGCACAGGGCCAATGCAAGAACTTTAAACACCACGCTATGACGCATCACAACAAATCCAGCCAACTTCTACAGGTTCCTCCGGCCCCGCCGAAACGGTGGCCGGAGCAAGTCCTATCAGAAGTCTCGTTTCAAGCGACTTAACAAGTCAAGCGAAACGTATCCATCCGGGGTCATGCCCCGCGACTTTTGGTAGGCCATCACACCTCTCTTGGTGTTGGGGCCAATTTTGCCATCAACTTTTCCAACAGAGTAGCCGCCACGGTTCAAAAGGCGTTGCACTTCCGAGCGTTCTTGAAGATTCAGCGGGCGATCTCCGCGTGGCCAAGAAGAGGAGAACTCCCCAAAGCCCATCAGTCGATCACTCAAGTGCCCCACTGCCAAAGCATAGGCATTGGCATTGTTGTAGCGCTTGATGACCCGGAAGTTATCCAGCATCAAGAAGGCTGGCCCCTTGGCGCCTGCAGGCAGATACAACATCGCCTGGTCAGACGGCCGAGGAAAGGCGCGGCCACCAACGCGTTGCACACCAAGTTGGGACCACTGTGCCAGTGTCCGCTTGGTCTTCATATCCGCCAGCGTGTAGTTGAAGCCGGGAGCAAGCTTGACCTCATAGCCCCATGTTTTGCCCGTGTTCCAACCTGAATCGCGCAGATAAGCCGCCGTCGATCCCAGAGCATCGGGAATGGTATTCCAGATGTCCCGGCGTCCATCACCTGTCACATCTACAGCATGCGCAAGATAAGTGGTTGGAATGAACTGGGTGTGCCCCATCGCACCGGCCCAGGAACCCACCATATCGCCGTGGGTTACATCGCCATTTTGCAAGATCTTGAGCGCAGCAATCAGCTGGGTACGGCCAAAGCGGGAACGTTTGCCGCCCTTGTAGGCCAGTGTCGCCAACGAGCGGATCGTATGCTTGACGATTTTCGGGTTATCAAGCACCTGACCGTAGGAGCTTTCCATGCCCCAAATGGCCACCACAACGTAACGGCTGACACCATACCGGGCTTCGATCTGATCAAGCCATCCGCCCCACTCGTCGAGCATACGCTGGCCGTTTTCGATACGCTTGTCGGATACAGCTGAGTCCAGATACTGCCAAATGGCGCGAGTAAACTCGGGCTGGTCTTCCGCCTTGCGGATCACGTCCGGATCAGGCGTCATGCCACGGAACACGTCCACATAGAGGTTCTGGGAAATCCCAGCCTTGCGGGCCTCCGGCCAGAAGCCCTGAACCCAGCGATCAAAGCCCGCATCAGCCCAGGCTGACCCGGCGTTTACAGTGAATAGCAGTGTTAGGCCGATCAGCGCCTTGCGAATTAGTCGCCTCACTAAAGTCTCCGTTTTGGTTTCATCAGATTTAAGCGAAACTTTACGCCAAACTCGTGTCGAAAATTGGCCCATAAAGCTTGGCTAAAACATGTCACCGCATATTTGTTAAAGTGGAAAACCTCTGGTTTTCAGAGTTTTCATGGAACAACCAGAAGAATAAGAGACAGATCTTCAGGCAAAACTACCGCCTTAATCTCAAGCCCGCCTCAATGGTGCTGCTGTCATAATTGCGCCCGGGTTCAGAGCTTCGAAACGCTTCGAAGGTGTACCGGGTTTCAAGCGCTGCAAAATCCGAGAACGCCCAGGTCAGTCCAACGGTGGAACTGAAATCTCGCTCATCAAGAGCAATGCCCTCGTACTCACGATAGGAAAATGCCGCTCCGACGTCCCCTACCAGATCCTCCGTGAACTGATGGGCATAGGCCAGGGATCCGGAGTAGAGCAATGATCCCGTCGCGCCATCAAGGCTGGAGGCTTCAAAGCCTGTTTGGGCGCCAAAGGTGACTGTATCGCGTCGGCTCGGCGACCAAACCAGAGAGCCATCTACCAGTAGCCCCTTCAAATCACTTAGCTGATCGTCCTCCGGCGTCTCCCTTCGCCACCCGAGGCCGAGTTCGCCGGCAAGCTTTGGGCCGCGGTCAATCATGATGCCGCCGCGGATCTGGTAGCCATGAGCGTCACGGTCCACACAATCGATTGAACCCGGTGCACACTCATCGTCATAGCGGCGCAGGAGCCCGCCCGCTTCAACAAAGGTTCCCAGAACCCCTCCGCCCTGACTTTCCAGCCTCAAGGTGCTGCTGAAAACGGTGTTGTTTCGGGTGCTGTCATCAGAGCTCGCCTCGGCACCATACAAAGTGCGGTCCACTTCAATTGAGGCGGTAGCACCAACAACGCCAACACGGCGCTGCACACCAATTGAACCGCCAAACTCCTGCCGACTGGCTGTTCGTCCAGTCGTCACTGTGTTTTCTGCTGAGGAACGGGCCTCACGGGTGAAACTGTAAGTGCCTCGCGTCAGGATCTGTGTCTGTTCCGAAAGATCCGCCCTGCCATCCGCAGCAGCATAAAATTGCGGCGTGTTGTTATCACCATCCTCGAAAAACGCCTGATAACTTCCGCGCAGGCTCAAGGCCAACTCATGGCGTGACCAGTCTGACCGAGCATCCAAACCGCCCTCAACAGAGTAGAAGCCGTCGGCCTCCCCTCCTGCGGTCTTGGCGGCGTTGTCGGTCCAGCCCGTCCCTGAGGTCAGGTTCGGAACCACGACAAATCGTCCGACTCGCAGGCCCTCCGGCCGGTCCCGCTGTGTTTCGCCATCAAATATCCCAGACTGTGGATCTTCTGTGGCACCACCACCTGCACGTGCTTGCGCTGCAGAAAGCCGCTCGGAGAATCGGGGAGCACGGGCGCCAACGCGCGCCTTGGACAGCGCACCCTCCCGGTAAGTCGGGCGCAGAGCGCTGACATCCCCTTGAGCACCACCCGCTGCTGCTGCCTGATTCAATTCCTGTTCAGAACCAATGACCTCAGCATCGGCAGAAAGCGAACCGCGCAGCGGATCGCTCGCACTCTGCGCCAAAGCCGCAGGCGTTGAAACACCAAAACAGAGAGTATAGATCAACGCGACCCAGCACCGATGCATTCAAACCATCCACAGCCGCAGCTGCGCTTCCTAAAAAACCACATACAACTTTTGCGGCATTATGGTTAACGCTCCCTTGAAAACTCAGTAGTCACTCCATTTGTTTTCCCGTTTATTTTTTGGTAATGAAACTCCGGCCTTGAACATATCAGCGCGAAGGTGCGATATTTCAGGCCTTGCTGCACGTTCCCAAAATTTCGATGCCTAAGCGTTTGCCTGAGGGGCCTATAAACCATGCACATGCCTTCTTTTCAAAAGCACGAAGAGCGAATTGTAACGCCCTCCGAAGACTGGCTGCTCTCCGCTGAGCGCACCATCCAAACTGAAATCACAGGACTGCAGGCGCTAAGCGCTGCACTTGGCAATGGTCTGTCCGCGCCTTTTACGCGCGCCATTGAGACCATCGCCAAGTCCACCGGTCGCGTCATCATTTCAGGCATCGGCAAGAGCGGGATTATCGGCACCAAAATTGCCGCCACACTGGCATCCACTGGCACACCAGCCTTTTTTGTGCATGCCAGCGAAGCCAGCCACGGCGACCTCGGCATGATTACTGAAGATGATGTGGTCATCGCCATCTCCTGGTCGGGCGAGACACAGGAATTGGCAAGCCTCATTGCCTTTACACGCCGCTTCCGCGTGCCGCTGATCTCCATCACGTCGAAGAAGGACAGTGCGCTCGGCAAGGCAAGCGACATTGTTCTGGCGCTTCCAAGAGTTGAAGAAGCCTGCCCGCATGGGCTCGCACCAACCACATCCACGCTGCTGCAGCTTGCCATTGGCGATGCCCTGTCCATCGCTCTGCTCGAAGCACGTGGCTTTACCGCACAGGACTTCAAGGTCTACCATCCAGGTGGCCGCCTAGGGGCCAGCCTGCAGCATGCACGCGATGTCATGCATGGCGGCGACACCATGCCACTAGCCAAGCTCGGCACCTCTATGCGCGAAGCGATTGTGCTCATGACGCAAAAAGGCTTCGGCGTGCTCGGCATCGTCAATGAACTTGGTCAGCTCAAGGGCATCATCACAGATGGTGACTTGCGCCGCCACATCTCCTCTGACTTCCTCGACAAAGCCGTAGAGGAAATCATGACAGAAGATCCCAAAACCATCACGGGTGATCTGCTGGTGGCCTCTGCCGTGGAGATGATCAACTCCATGGCCATCACCGCCTTGTTTGTGGTCGAGGATTCTCGCCCGGTGGGCATCGTCCACTTGCACGACTTGCTGCGCATTGGCGCTGCGTGATCACAATGAGTGTTCGAAAGGCCGGGACATGTTCCCGGCTTTTTTTTGAGCGCACAACAGCGCTATCCAACAGGGCGCGCCCCTCTTTCCGACCTTCTACACAGATGTGAACTGGTAAACTTCACAAGCAATAATTCGAGTTTCATTAGGATTTGATTAGTCATAAATCGCGTAGTCTGAGCCGAAGTAGACAAGCACAGGTCTCAACAGGGCTCACGAATGGATCTCGCAACCATAATCGGCATCATTGCTGCAGGCGCGGTTATTGCTATCGCGATCTTTATCGGCGGCAGTTTTTCCCAGTTCATTGACCTGCCCTCGATTCTCATCGTGATTGGCGGCGGCATGGCAGCGACACTGGTGCGTTTTCCGCTGTCCGGCATCGCCCGTGCCTTCGTGCTTGGCGGCAAGGAAGCGTTCACGCACAAGAACGTGCAGCCCCGCGACCTGATCGAAGAAATTGCCAATCTGGCGGATATCGTACGCAAGCAAGGCCCACTCGGTCTTGAAACCGCTGAAGTTTCAGATCCCTATCTCACCAAAGGCATCCAGTTCATCGCAGATGGCTATGAGCATGATCACATTCGCAGTTCCATGGAACGAGAGCGCGATCTGTATCTGACGCGTCTTCAAGAAGGCAAACGCGTTTACAAGGCGCTCGGAGAAGCGGCACCGGCCTTTGGCATGATCGGCACACTGGTTGGCCTCGTGCAGATGCTGGCAACCATGGACGATCCGTCGACCATTGGCCCATCCATGGCAATCGCGCTTCTCACAACACTCTATGGCTCCGTGATCGCAAACGTCTTCTGCTTGCCAATCGTGGACAAGCTGGACGCCAAGTTCGATATGGAAGAGCTGAACCAGACGCTCATCATAGACGGTGTATTGCAGATCCGGGACAACAAGAGCCCAACCCTGATCCGCGAAATGCTGCTGGCCTACATGCCAGAACATCACCGCGAAGAGTTTATGGAACAAGCCGCGTAACGCGGGAAGGATCAGGCTTTCATGGCACGCAGAAAGAAAGCAGGAGACGGCGGCGCCCCTTCATGGTTGGTCACCTTTGCTGACCTCATGTCCCTGCTTGTTTGCTTCTTCGTGCTTATCATCTCATTCTCGGTGCAGGACCAACAAAAGCTGCAGGTGGTTGCAGGTTCCATCCGCGATGCCTTCGGCATCAAGCAGGAGTCCAAGCGTACCGGCATCATCGAGCTCGATGGTGTTCCGCTTCGTGATTACATGAAGGACGCCTCTCTTCTGGAAGAGCTGCGTGATGCGGATTTTGCCACGGTCTCCCACATGCAACGCAGAAAGCAGGGGCCGGAAGCCAACACCCACAGTGTAGAAGAAACGGACGTGGAAAAGCCGCGCCAGTTTGCTACCGCGGCGGTTTCACTACGCCAAGCATTTCAGGAAATGCCTGAAATCACTGAGCTTTCCAGCAATATTATCATGGAAGAGACTGAAGAAGGCTTGAACATCCTGATTGTCGATCAGGAAGGCCGCTCCATGTTCCCGGAGGGCTCCAAGTACCCCTATGAGATCACGCGCCGTCTTCTTGCCAAGATGGCCCCGGTCCTGTCGCAGATGCCAAACCGCATCCGCGTCACAGGTCACACCACGTCCGGCTACACCGCCCGCTCCAACGCGGCAAGCCTTTGGGATCTGTCCACTGGTCGCGCCAATGCGGCTCAGCACATCTTGACTGAGAGTGGTCTGCCGTCAGATCGCATTCACTCGGTCGTTGGCAAAGCGGATACCGAGCCCCTCTTTCCCAACGACCCCTTTCTGGCTGCAAACCGTCGTATTTCCGTGCTGTTGATGGCAGAAGAACCGCCTCTGCCTCAGGATTATCAGCCCTGATCAGGCCTCAGGTCGCTTTGGGTTCCTCCACGACCAGAGAAACGCCTTCAATGCGCACCACCTTGACCAAGGTGCCCTCAGGCAAGTCCGGTCCGCGTACCCGCCACACCGTATCATCGATGTTGAGTGAGCCTTGCCCCTGCTCGATCGGCGCGCGCAAGATGAAGGTGCGCCCAATATAGCGGCTGCCCCTTTGATTGAGCATCTCATCGCCTTCATTCTTGGAGCGGCTTGAAGCCCACTTCCGGCCGACAATCAACGTTGTCAGAGAAAGAACGCCGAACAGAAACACCATCCACTGCCAGGTCAGGTCCACGAACATGGCGAGCACGCCAACCATAATGGCAGCAATGGCGAACCACAAGAACACGAACCCCGGGGCTATGATTTCCAGCCCCAGGAGGATCAACCCAAGAACCCACCAAGTGTAGGGTCCAAGATAGTCAACGATATCACGCATGAGCTTCTTTATTCCTCGGAGGAACCGACATTCGGCACAGAGCGTGCGCGGCGGCGTTCCTCACGTGCTTGCTCATTAAAGATGTCCTTGCTGATCTCCGCAATACCGCCAAGAGAACCAATCAGCGAAGAGGCCTCCATTGGCATCATGATGGTCTTTTGGTTTGGAGACTTGGCAAGCTCACCGAAGGCTTCAACATACTTGGTGGCAATGAAGTAGTTCACGGCACCCATGTCACCCTCGGCAATCGCCTTGGATACCAGCTCTGTTGCCTTTGCTTCGGCTTCCGCCAGACGTTCACGCGCTTCAGCATCCCGGAACGCAGCTTGCTGGCGACCTTCAGCTTCAAGGATGAGTGACTGCTTCACACCTTCCGCCTTGTTGATCTCGGCCTGACGGTCACCTTCAGCTTCCAGAATAGCCGCGCGTTTTTCACGTTCGGCCTTCATTTGGCGTCCCATCGCTTCCACGAGATCAGCAGGCGGATTGATATCCTTGATCTCGATGCGCGTCACCTTAACGCCCCATGGCTCGGCCGCAGCGTCTACAACGCGCAAAAGCTGAGCGTTGATCGTGTCACGGTTGGACAACAGCTCATCAAGATCCATGGATCCCATAACGCTACGGATATTGGTCATGGTCAGGTTCAAGATTGCATTCTGCAGACCAAGAACCTCGTAGGCCGCGCGCGCTGCGTCCACAACCTGATAGAATGTCACGCCATCTGCCGTGATCGTGGCATTGTCCCTTGTGATGACTTCCTGTGCAGGCACGTCCAGCACCTGTTCCATCATGTTCAGCTTGTGACCGATGCGATCCAGGAACGGGATGATCAGGTTAAGGCCGGGCTTCAAGGTCGTGCGATACTTACCAAAACGCTCAACTGTGTAGTTGAAGCCCTGCGGCACAGTCTTCACACCCGCCAAGATTACGAGGATGATCAACCCAACCAGAATAAGGAGGGTTATGTTAATTCCAAGAACGTCCATTGTAGCTTGCCCCTAACGCAGCGTATTTTTCCGGAGGCACCCTACACGCAATTCAAGACAAAAAAAACGCCTGCAACCGCTTTCCGATTGCAGACGCCACAACTTGGTAAATACGCCGGTTCAGGCCCAGCCTTGCAGCTCCCGCCGCACAACTGTCTCGATCACCTTCATGCCCAAATCGCTGTCATTGAGGCATGGGATATGGGTGAATTCCTCACCGCCATTTTCCTCAAAGATTTCCGCAGCCTCACCGGCAATTTCCTCAAGCGTTTCCAAACAATCGGAGACGAAACCCGGCTCCATCACCGCAATGCGCTTGACGCCATCCTGGGCCAGCTTCTCGACCGTCTTGTCCGTATAGGGCTGCAACCACTCTTCCGGCCCAAAACGGGACTGGAATGTCACTCGAAGTTTGTCCTTGTCCCAACCCAGCTTCTCACGCATCAACCGCGTGGTCTTCATGCAGTGGCAGTGATAGGGGTCGCCCTTCTTGAAATAGCTCTGCGGAATGCCGTGGTACGAAGTCAGAACCACATCCGGCTCGTGTTCCAGCTCAGAAAGCTTGCGCTTTACCGATTCCGCCAGGGCATCCACATAGGTTTCGTCGTCATGGTACGGCGGCACCGTGCGGATCGCGGGTTGCCAGCGCATTTCCATAAGCGCGCGGAACACTTCGTCGTTCACCGTCGCCGTTGTGGACGCTGCATACTGCGGGTAAAGCGGAAACACCAGAATGCGGTCACAGCCCTGTTCTTTCAGGTTGGCAAGCCGTGATTTGATGGAGGGGTTGCCATAGCGCATGGCCCAATCCACAACCACATTGGGAAACTCTTTTCCAAAGCTCTCAGCCAGTTGGTCAGATTGGCTGCGTGTGATGGTTCGCAGCGGACTTTCGTCCAGCTCCTTGTTCCAGATTTCCTCATAGGCCTTACCGGACTTTTGCGGCCTCTTGGACAGCACGATCCCGTAAAGGATTGGGTACCACAGCAGCTTGGGCCACTCGATGACGCGTTTGTCGGTCAAAAACTCGGCCAGATAGCGCCGCATCGGCCAATAGGAAGTCCCGTCAGGAGTACCCAAATTCACCAGCAGCACACCAACCTTGCCGAACTTTACAGGCGGATGGTCCTTCACATGCGGAATTTGCCCCTCAGCGGGCCGTTCTTTTTCTAATGCTTCCATCTCAGCGACCATTGTGCACCCATCATCATAAAAACACGTAGCTTACATAGGCTTAAATGCTTTTTTGACGAGAGCACAACCGGTCGCAAGTCAGAAAAACTTATTGGTAACCCGCTAAAACTAATGACTGGTGTAAAACGGAGCAGCGCTCCGCCTCACCAACTCAGTTGTCTATTGGGCGCTCGTCTGCAATCACTTTGCCATCGTTGGGCAAAGACCCGACGTCAACCAACTTCACGCTGCCAGAAAGGCCGGTATGCTCACGCAGCGACGCCTGAATGCGCGCATCCAGCCCGTCATCAGCCTGTTCTGTTTCCACGGAAAGCTCCATGTGGTCCTGTTCCCCTTGGCGCAACACCGTAAGGCGCACCCTGCGAATCTCCGCATGGGCGTTCTTCACCCGCGCCACCTGTGCCGGGTCAACAAACATGCCCTTCACCTTGGTGCGTTGGTCGGCCCGGCCCATCCAGCCTTTGATACGCATGTTAGTGCGCCCACAAGATGATACGCCCGGCAGCACGGCGGAAAGATCTCCGGTCGCAAACCGGATCAAGGGGTAGTCCTTGTTGAGCGTGGTCACAACCAGCTCCCCCACTTCCCCTTGGGCGACAGGATCGTCTGTTCCCGGACGCACGATTTCAACGATGTAATCCTCGTTGACCACCATGCCTTCCATGGCCTCACTTTCATAGGCAATCACGCCAAGATCTGCGGTCGCGTAGCACTGGCTCACCTTAACGCCACGGCGGGCATACTCCTCACGTAAGGATGGATAAAGCGCACCACCGGACACCAGACCCAGCTTCAAAAAGCCAAGCTCAACACCCAGCTCCTCAGCTCGGTCCATGATGACCTTCAGATAGTCCGGTGTGCCCGTGTAGGCTTTTGGCTTCAGCGCTGCCATGGCCTGCACCTGCAAATCCGTGTTGCCAATGCCCGCTGGAAACACGGTGCAGCCCATCGCGCGGGCGCTGTAATCTAGAATGAACCCGCCGGGCGTCATGTGATAGGACAGGGCGTTGTGGACCAGATCCCCCGGGCGCACACCTGCTGCAAAAAGCGCGCGGGCGCCAGCCCATGGGTCGCTCCCGCCCGCTTGCGGCTCCCAAATCGGGCCGGGCGACATGAAAACACGCTCAAAGGCGGTTGGCGCAACGGTGGTATACCCTCCGAGCGGCGGACGCTTTTCCTGCGCTTCAAGGAGCGACGACTTGCGCAAAACCGGCAGGCTTCCAAGCGCTTCACGGCTCGTTACAGAAGCAGGGTCAATGCCTGCCAAATGCTCTTGCCAACCCTCTGCCGTTTCCAAGGCATGGGCGATCAATTCAGGTAACCGCGCGAAAAGCTCGGCTTCTCGTGCCTCGGGACTGCGTGTTTCACGCTCATCGAAGTGCTGTGGGTTCATCATCCCCTCCTGGCCTTTTCAGTCTCATCGGGGGCAGAAAGCTCCGCCCCCAGGGGATGATGAGAAGAGCTGTTTTACTGCAGCCCCACGACGTCGACCACGCCGCCATCACATCCCGGTTTTGCCTTTGGCGCCGCTTTCAGCAAGTCTCTCAGCGGCATGCCGAACTCCAGATCACCAGCAAGGTTGACCCGCAGTTCCGTGATCAAGGTGCGCCCACCATCTTCAGCGCAGACCAGAGACACGCGGTCTCCAGCCCCCGGACCAAAGGCGGAGTCAAACGCCCGGCGGACTTCATCTCCGCCCACATAGTCACCCAGATTGCGAACAAACAAATCCCGCACACCGGACAGGTTCACCTGCGCCAGCAAGTTGATGGACTCGCGATAGTAAGCTTCCGCATCCGGACCGAAACAGGTGCCGTGCTTTACCCACTCATACCGATCGAGATGAGAGGCAACACCGGGCATGATGTGGCCAAGGGTGCGCGCTGTATCCTCACTCAGCTCCAGTGAGGGCAGCTCATCCCAATGGCCTTGTTCCGCCAACCGACGATAGCCTCTTGGCACATCGCAGTAGACGTTGCTGCGTGGCTGTGGCCACAAGCCATGCAGCGAGAAATTCTCCGCATCAATCCGCATGCTTGTCTGCGTCTGACACTCCAGTTTGTCGGGCCGTGTTTCGCAAAAACCCGGCTGCCAGCTCACCGCCAGCACATAGTCCGATTTCCCGGTTGCCGAGCCGGAGATCGGCGTAAACCGTCCGTCATCCTCAACAACCACCGTTCGAATGCCACAGGCCACCGGAACCCAGCGCTGTTCGGGGTCAGCGCCCTCGATGCGCACCAGAAAATGGGTCGCTTCATCCTTGTTCTTGGCCACCACATGGTAGGCCCGTCCCTGCTCCACATAAACGGAACCCGGATTGGTTTCCTTGCGAAGCGATTGGTAAGCAGGACACACATCTTCCGCGATGAAATAGCCATCCAACGGGATTTGTGCCCCGGCCTGTGCGGCCATCAGACTCGTGCTTGTCGCCATTGCGATCTGCGTGAGTATTTTCATCGAAATCTCCGATCTGTCCCTCTGCCAGAGAGTCTCTGAGCTTTCCGATTGAACCTCAATACAGACACAAGCGTCATCCGGTTTAAAACGTGGATTACTTCCCTTAGGCGAGCCAGCGCTTGCGGCGTTTATAGTGCTTCACATCGCGGAAAGACCTGCGCCCTTCCCCGCCGACACCAAGGTAAAACTCCTTCACGTCCTCGTTCTCCCGTAAGGCTGATGCCTCACCGTCCAGCACGATCCGACCGGCCTCCATGATGTAGCCGTAGGTGGCGTACTTCAGCGCCACGTTGGTGTTCTGCTCCGCCAGAAGGAAGGACACACCCTCGTTCTTGTTGAGCTTCTTCACAATCTCGAAGATTTCCTCCACCAGCTGCGGTGCCAACCCCATGGAAGGCTCGTCCAGAAGGATCATCTCCGGGCGGCTCATCAGGGCACGGCCCACCGCACACATTTGCTGCTCGCCGCCGGATGTGTAGCCCGCCTGCGAAGACCGGCGCTCTTTCAAGCGCGGGAAGTACTCATAGACCATCTCCAAATCACGGCGCACCTCGTGGTAACCGTCTTTTCGGGTGTAAGCTCCGGTCAATAGATTGTCTTCAATGGAGAGGTGGCCAAAACAGTGGCGTCCTTCCATCACCTGAATGCAGCCCCGCCGCACCAGCGCGTTGGGCGAAAGCGCCTGCACCTGTTCGCCATGGAACTCGATGGAGCCTTTGGTCACTTCACCGCGTTCGGCCTGCAACAGGTTGGAAATGGCTTTCAGTGTCGTCGTCTTGCCCGCGCCGTTGGCACCCAGCAGCGCCACGATGCCGCCTTTGGGCACTGTCAGGGAAACGCCTTTGAGCACCAGAACCACGTGATCATAAATCACTTCGATGTTGTTCACGGACAGAATGGTCTCCGTCACATCCTGTTGTCCCGCCGGTGTCTGCGTCGCGTGTGCGCTTGCTGTCATCTTCCTGTTCCCGACCTGCCCTGTGTTGCTTTGGGTTATGGGCACCGGGTGAAAACCACCCGGTGCAGCTGTCGCAAAGTGTGCCTTATTCGCAAGGCAGACTGTCACGCGTCGGCCAAGGCGCGTTGTTCTGCGCGTATTCAGCGGCCTTTTCCTTTTCGAGAGGCTCAATGGAGGCCCGGTCAGGCTTCAGGAGATCACTCGCCTGAACGAACTTCGCGCCATCCCACTCAAGCATCCAAGCACCGCCGTGACCGGTATGGTTGGTGCAGCTCATCTGGAATGGAGCAACCATGCCACTCATGCCAATCTCACTGAGCAGCTCCTCAGTGATGTTGAGGTTCTCAAGACCCCAACGCAGCTGCTCGGCGTTGACGGCACCCACATCGAAATGCTTCTGCGCCGTCTTGATCGCTTCAGTCAGGAACATCGACATCACAACACCGCGTTGATAGAAGATCTTGTCCATGTCAGACGCGTCTTCGATCATGGAGTTACCGGCATCAACCACATGGGTTTTGATCTCGTCGATGACAGGGAAATTGCCCGGTGCATTCCAGCTGATGGACTTGTACCCCTTGGCCTTGTCGCCCAGCGCAAGCAGGTCATCATCAGAGCCGGACCACCACACGCCCACGAACTTATCCATCGGGAAGCGGGTTTTCGCTGCCTCTGTCAGAGCGCCGGCATTCATTGCGCCCCAGCCCCACATGACAACCCAATCCGGGCGTTCGCGGCGGATCTGCAGCCACTGCGCTGACTGGTTCTGCATTTCCTTCAGACCAACCGGCACCGGCACCAGCTCAAAGCCGTACTGCTCAGCGTACTTCTCAAGCAGCGGCAGCGGCTCTTTGCCGAATGGATGGTCCAGGTGCAGCAGCACGATCTTCTGGCCTTCCAGCGAGTTCATGTCACCATCGCTGATGTAGTTCATGATCATGGACGCCCCGTCCCAATAGGACACCGGCGGATTGAAGGCCCATGCGAAGGTCTCACCGTCAGACATCGGCGAGAAGCCGTAGCCCGGAGCCAGAATTGGAATACGGTCCACATTGGTACGCGGCAGCACCTGCAGAGTGATACCGGTAGACCATGGCTGGGTCACAATGGCGTTTGCCTTGGTCTTCTCGTAGCACTCAACACCCTTGTTGGTGTTGTAGCCGGTCTCGCACTCTTCAAAGTCAACCATGACACCGCCAACACCACCGTCTCGGGCGTTGAGCATGTTCACATAGTCCCGCTGGCCGTTCATCAGCGGAATGCCAGTCGCTGCAAACGGTCCGGTGCGATAGGACATGTTCGGGGTATACATGGTCTCTGCAGCGACGCTTGTCACGCCAACGCCAAGAGCCAGACCTCCAGCGGCGAGCATGGCGCCGATTTTGGAAAATTTAGTCATTCTCTCCTCCACTTTTCCGATCCTCCAACCGGAGATGCCATTCCGTCAGATCCTGCGTTTTCGCGTTTTCGATCAGTGCGGATAAGGCCAAATGATGAGCTTCTCGCGGATCAGCGCCCAGAAGCGCGCCAGCCCGTG
Organism: Nesiotobacter zosterae; assembly: GCF_033843645.1. Taxonomy (NCBI): domain Bacteria; kingdom Pseudomonadati; phylum Pseudomonadota; class Alphaproteobacteria; order Hyphomicrobiales; family Stappiaceae; genus Nesiotobacter; species Nesiotobacter zosterae. Next base: position 57,481 of record NZ_JAWXVZ010000009.1, read on the forward strand.
CGGCTCAACAATCAAGAACATGATGATAAGGGCGCCCACGATCATGTCGTTCACATGTTCCATGGTCGCAGAGTTGATGCTGATGCCGAGGGTCTCCGGCAGCACGTTCAACACCACCGGCAGCGCCACAATCAGGATCGCTCCGAGGAAGTTGCCCAGAATGCTGCCCAGGCCGCCAATGATGGCGATGAACAGGATCTGGAAGCTCAGCGGAATATCGAAAAGGTTTGGTTCCGCCGCGCCTTTCCAGAAGAACACCAGCAGCGCGCCCGCAATGCCCACCACATAGGAGCTCACGGCAAAGGCGGTCAGCTTGGCGCGCATCAGGTTGATGCCCACCAGTTCCGCTGCAATGTCCATGTCACGCACAGCCTTCCACATGCGGCCATAGCGGCCCCGCGTCAGGTTGATCATGGCAAAACAGATGATGGTCACCACAGCCAGCACGAAGTAGTACTGCGTCACGGGTGAAGCGGTAGGGCCGGTCACCACGATCCCGAAGAACTCCATGGTCCGCACTTCAATGGCGCCGGAGGCATTGTAGTTGTAAAGCCATGCCCACTTCTCGAAGAGCCACACCAGAAAGAACTGCGAGGCCAGTGTGGCAATCGCCAGATAGAAGCCTTTGATGCGCAGCGATGGAAGCCCAAACGCGACCCCCACCGCGGCCGAGAACAAACCCGACAGCGCCAGCGCCACAAGCACGTTCATCTCCGGAAAGATGGTTGTCAGCTTGTAGCAAGCATAAGCACCAACCCCCATGAACCCTGCAGTGCCCAATGAAAGCTGTCCCGCAAAGCCAGTGAGGATGTTGAGCCCCATGGCCGCAAGCGAGTAGATCAGCACCGGCACAAGCAGGGCCTTGAAAGTGAATTCCGAAGCGGTCAGCGGGAACACCACGTAGGCCGCCACCAGAATGACCATCAAGAGCCAGGCATCCTGTTTGACAGGAAACAGCGCCTGATCGCTTTCGTAAGAGGTCTTGAACTGCCCTGAAGTTCTGTAAAGCATTGTCAGCCCTCCTTACACGCGCTCAATGATGCGCTCGCCGAACAGCCCTTGCGGACGGAACAACAGCACAAGCAGCGCAAGAATGAAGGCAAACCAAGTCTCCGTGTTGCCACCAAGGAACGGCTGCCCCCAGTAGATCTCGAAGAGCTTTTCCAGAATGCCAATGGCCAAACCACCCACGATGGCACCTGCGACGGATTCCAGGCCTCCCAGCATGAGAACCGGCAGAGCCTTGTAGGCAATCACCTCCAGCGCGAACGAGACCCCCGCACGGGCACCCCAGACCACACCGGTCGCAAGCGCAATCACCCCGGCAATGAACCAGACAATTACCCAGATGGTTGAAAGGGAAATCCCGACGGAAAGGGCGGCCTGGTGGTCATCCCCCAATGCACGGATCGCACGGCCCATGGACGAACGGTTCAGGAACGTGATCAGCGCAATCACCAGCAGAACTGCCATGATCACAGCCGTCAGGTCCTTTTGCTCAATCAGCACGAAACCATCGAACGGGTAGAACTCGAAAGCACCTGTAGGTATGCCCAGCGCTTCGGTGATCATCACCTTGTTCTCACCGCCAAAGACGAATTCGCCAAAGCCGATCAGGAACAGGGTTACACCAATGGTCGCCATGAACAAGATGATGTCCGGCTGGCCCACCAGCGGGCGCAGCACAACGCGTTCCACGCCAACGGCAAGCACATACATCACCCCAAGGGTCAAGGGCACGGCCAACCACGCAGGCACACCATTTTCATGAAGGCCTACAAGGGTCAGCGCGGCGAACACCACCATGATGCCTTGGGCAAAGTTGAAGATACGCGAGGATTTGAAGATCAACACGAAACCCAGTGCGATCAGGGCGTAAAGCACCCCTGAAACAAGTCCCTCCCACAAGACCTGCAACACAAAATCTGGCGCTTCCACCATCTGCACGAACGGGTCAATCAGTACATCGTAAAAAATTTCCACGGTTCCCCCCAGGCCTCAGTGCGAAACGCCCAAATAGGCATCAATAACTTCTTGATTACTTTGAACTTCTTCCGGAGGTCCGTCGGCAATCTTACGACCGTAGTCCAGCACCACAACGCGGTCGGAAAGATCCATCACCACGCCCATGTCATGCTCGATCAGAGCAATCGTGGTGCCAAGCTGGTCATTCACATCCAGAATGAAGCGGCTCATGTCCTCCTTCTCTTCAAGGTTCATGCCCGCCATGGGCTCATCCAGAAGCAGAAGGTCCGGCTCCATTGCCAGCGCACGCGCCAGCTCCACGCGCTTTTGCAGGCCATAGGGCAGCTTGCCCACGGGCGTGCGGCGAATGTGCTGGATTTCGAGAAAGTCGATGATTTCCTCCACCTTCTTGCGGTGCTCAATCTCTTCGTTGCGCGCCGGACCGTAGTAGAGGATCTGCCAGAACATGTTGCTCTTCATGCGCGTCGCACGACCGGCCATGATGTTGTCCAGCGTCGACATGCCCTTGAACAGCGCCACGTTTTGGAACGTGCGTGCAATGCCCTGAGACACTGCCAGATGCGGCTTCATGGACCGGCGAGTCTTGCCGTTGAAGGTGATTTTGCCTTCCTGTGGCTGGTAGAACCCGTTGATCACGTTGAGCATTGAGGTCTTGCCAGCACCGTTCGGGCCAATGATGGCGCGGATTTCCCCCTTCATGATGTTGAAGGAGATGTTTGTGATCGCCTTCACACCGCCGAAGGACAAGGACACGTTCTCAAGGTCGAGAAGAACCTCAGGTTCTTTTGCCGTGGTCGCCGCGTTGGAACGTGTTTCAGGTGTTACGAGCATGTTCATTCTGCTGCCTCCTGATAGGCTCCAGCGCCCTCTGGCGGATAAACGGCCAGATCCCGGATCTCCACATCCGCCTTGATCGTGCCTTTGCGGCCGTCTTCAAAGCTCATTTCCGTCACCACGTGCTTGTGAGTGGAGCCGTCGTAGAACGCTTCGATAAGCGGCGCATAGCGGTCAGCGATAAATGTGCGGCGCACCTTCTGTGTCCGGGTCAGTTCGCCATCGTCCGCATCCAGCTCCTTGTGCAGCACAAGGAAACGGGAGATCTGCGATCCGGCCATCATGGGCTCTTTCGCCAAATCCCGGTTCACCTGCTCCACATTCTCCTTGATCATGTCATAGACCTTGGGGTGGGCGGCCAGCTCCTGATAGGAGGCATAGGCAATGTTGTTGCGCTCCGCCCAGTTGCCAACGGCAATCAGGTCGATGTTGATGAACACACACACGAAGTCGCGCTCATGACCAAAGGCCACCGCTTCCTTGATGTTTGGGAAAAACTTGAGCTTGTTCTCCAGGTACTTGGGCGCAAACATCGCCCCATTGGTCAGTTTGCCAACATCCTTCGCACGGTCGATGATCTTCAGGTGACCGTTCTCAAGAAAGATGCCCGCGTCCCCGGTCTTCACCCAGCCCTCGGCATCCTTTGTGCTGGCGGTTGCTTCTTCATTCTTGAAGTAGGCCTTGAACGAGCCCGGCGACCGGTAAAGCACCTCGCCATTTTCGGCGATCTTGATCTCCACATCCTTGAACGGCACGCCCACCGTATCCGGATAGATCTCCCCATCCGGCTGGCTGGTGATGTAAACAGACGATTCCGTCTGGCCGTAAAGCTGCTTCAGATTAAGGCCCATGGAACGGTAGAACTTGAAGATCTCCGGCCCGATCGCCTCACCGGCCGTGTAAGCCACCTTGATGCGCGAAAAGCCCATCTGGTTCTTAAGCGGCCCATAGACGAAGAACTCACCCAGCGCATACAGCAGGCGATCCTTTAAGCTCACCTTCTCGCCGTTCAAGATGTCTTCACCTACCTGGTTTGCAACGCCAAGGAAGTACTCGAACATCTTTTTCTTGGTCTTGCTGGCATCTTCCATGCGCACCATCACGTGGGTCAAAAGCCCCTCAAAAACGCGAGGTGGCGCGAAGAAGTATGTCGGTGAGATTTCCTTGCGGTCCGTCAGCACGGTTTCCATGCTTTCCGGGCAGTTCACGCAATAGCCAGCACAATAAGCCTGCGCCAACGAGAACACGTGGTCGCCTACCCATGCCATCGGCAGATACGCCAGCACATCTTCGGTATGGTCCAGATGGTCGAACTCGTTGGCATTCCGCGCAGAAATGATGAGATTGTCATAGGTCAGCATCACGCCCTTCGGGCGACCGGTGGTCCCGGAGGTGTAAAGCATGACGCCCACATCCCCGCCAGCGACCTGCTCTGCCTCCTCACGCCACCTTTGTTCCAGCAGCGGGTCTGCTGCCAGCATCTGAGCGCCGATTTCTTGAACATGCTTGATGGAACTCAGGCGTTTGCGGTCATAGTCACGCAGACCCTTTGGATCATCGTAGAGGATGTGCTCCATCTGGTTCAGTTCGCCGGAGATTTCCAGGACCTTGTCGACCTGTTCCTGATCCTCGACGACGGCAAATCTGGCCTCGGCATGGTTGAGCACATACGCCATCTCTTCAGCGATCGAGTCCGCATAAAGCGGAACAGGCACTCCTCCCAGGGCCTGTACGGCCACCATGGACCAATAGAGCTGCGGCCGGTTGGCACCGATCACGGCAACTTTGTCGCCCGCAACGCAGCCCAATTGCTTCAACCCCAGGGACAGGGCGCGCACTTCCTCCAGCACATCAGCCCAAGTCCAGGTTTGCCAGATGCCGAAGTCCTTCTCACGCACGGCAGGGCGTTGGCCATACACGCGGGCGTTGTAGAACAAGATCTTCGGAAAGGTGTCCCCACCATTGACAGGCGGCTCAGCCATCGTTCCTCCCAGAATGCTTCAGCTGTTTGCCAGCTTTTCAGTTCTTCTAATCCTCTAGGGAAGCCGCCGCCCATTGGCGGTTTTTGCAAGTCTCCCTCTTGCAAAGTGGCCTCCGATCAAATGTTTAGCATAAAGGCTAGTAGTCTTTCATTTCGCCAATATGAGAAGATTATTACGAATTGTTTCAGTTGCACCGCAACAACCAAAGAATGCAATAACTTAATTCATCCGCCGGTAGACTAACGTATGACGAATTCTAGAAGAGTGAGCGACTGCACAACGGAAGTCTCGCAGTTAGACCTGCTTCAGGCATCTCTGGACCACATCAACCAGGGTTTCAGTGTGTTTGATGCGGATCTGCGCCTCGTGGCCGCAAACAGCATCCTGTTCGAGATGCTGGACTTCCCCGACAGGCTTCAAGCAAGAGGAACTCATCTCTCTGAATTCCTAAGGGTAAATGCTGAGAGAGGCGAATACGGTGACGGCGATATCGAAGCGCAAATCTCGCGGCGTGTCGAACGCGCTGCCCGGTTCGAACCCCATGCGTTTGAACGCAAACGCCCCAGCGGGCAGATCATTTCGATTCGGGGCGGCCCGCTTCCCAATGGTGGGTTCGTCACCACCTACACCGACGTCACGCGTGAACGACAGCACCAGCAGCAGCTGGAACGCACCGTTCAAGAGCGCACCCGCGCCTTGCAGCAGAGTGAGGACTGGCTGCGCCTCGTCACAGACAACATCCCCGCGCTGGTGTGTTACATCGCGCCCGGACCGGTTTACCGGTTCGCCAACGCCCCCTACGCCGTTTGGTTTGACCACACCCCCGCGTCAATCATGGGCAAGTCCGTCGAAACTGTCGTTGGTACCGATCTTTTTGCCCGCATGGGCCCAATCATCGAAAAGGCCCTGTCCGGCCAGGTGGTCAACTTCGAGTACGCCCGCACCAACCGCAAGGGCGAGCACATCACCATGCGCTCCACCTTGGTACCGGACCGCACCGCTGATGGCCGTTGCCTGGGCTGTTTTGTGCTGTCCATTGATGCTTCAGAGCAAAAGGAAAGCGAAAACCGCCTGTTGCAATCCCAGCGCATGGAAGCCGTTGGCCAGCTTACGGGCGGGCTCTCTCATGACTTCAACAATCTGCTTTCCATCATCATCGGCAACGGCCTCAGTTTGAACCGCAAGGCGGCGCAAGGCCCGTTGGCCCATGACGAGGTCGAGCGCTATACACGGCCCATCCTGCAAGCGGCCAACCGGGGGGCCGACCTCACCAAGCGCTTGCTTGCCTTCGCCCGCGGCGGTTCCCAAGAACATCAACCCACGCAGCTGTGCAGGGCCTTGCAGCACGCTCAACAACTGGTAGAGGGCTCTCTGCCCAAAGCCATCAAGGTGCAGTTCAACCTGCCTGCTGACCCGCTCATGGCCGCTGTCGACCCGACACTCTTCGACAACGCCGTGGTCAACTTGGCCCTCAACACACGGGATGCCATGCCCGGCGGCGGAGCGCTGACGGTCACCTTAAGCGCGGTTAATCTGAGCGGCGAAACAGCAAAAGTCCTCAACCTACCCGTCGGCGACTATGCGGAGCTGGAGGTTCTGGATGAAGGCGCGGGCCTTTCCGACGGCGCGCTGAAGCAGGCCTTCGAGCCGTTTTTCACCACCAAGACCTTCGGCAACTCCAGCGGCCTTGGGCTCTCCATGGTCTATGGCTTTGCAAAACAGGCAGGCGGCACCGTTCGCATCAGCAACCGGGAGGATCGCAGCGGCGCCCGCGTCCAGATCCTGTTGCCCATTCTTGCCAAGACCACCGACCAACCGCTCCCCCGGCCCACCGGCACGACGGCCCGGCGTGTGGGGCATGGCGAGCTTATCATCATCGTGGAGGACGAGCCGGATCTCGCCGCCATTCTCACCGAGCAAGTCTCAGCCCTCGGCTTTTCGGCGATCCTTGCAGAAGATGGCCGGGATGCCTTGGAACTGGTGCGCACCCTTCCAGAAGTGCGCGGCCTTCTTTCCGATATCATCATGCCCGAAGGCTTGAACGGAATTGAACTGGCTAACCAGATAGCCAACGAGAAGTCAGGCATAGGAATCATACTGATGACCGGGTACAATACTGAAACACCAGTAGAAATTCCCCGCGACCTCAGAATTTTGAGAAAGCCTTTTGATGAGGCCACTTTGAGCTCAGCCCTTTTGGAGATCCTGTCATGATGGCCGAAGACGCCGCAAAGACCCGCCAGCTCTCAAGGGGCCAGCCGCTCGTCTATCTGGTGGATGACGAGGTAGAGATTTGCGCCCTTCTCAGCGACACCTTGCAATCCTATGGGTTCCAGACGGCCATCTTCCATGCGGGGCATGAGGCGTACAACGCCATTGCGGACACACCCCCGGCAATGCTCATCATTGACCTTGGCCTGCCCGATATTGATGGCATGGCGCTGATCGAGCGCATCCGCGAAAAGACCTCTGTCCCGATCCTCGTCCTGTCTGCCCGCACCCATGCGTCTGACCGCGTCATAGGCCTGGAACTCGGCGCAGATGACTATGTGTGCAAGCCTTTCGACCCGCGGGAGATTGTCGCCAGAGCCCGCTCCTTGCTGCGCCGGGCAACGCCAACCGCGCCCAAAACGGAGACCGGCAAACGCCGGGCGCAATTTGCAGGCTGGCAGTTTGAGCCAGACTCCCACCTGCTCCGCACCCCGCAGGGCGAAGAGAGCTTTCTCTCCACCGGTGAGTCCGTTCTGCTGCAGGCGCTGCTCTCCGCTCCCCGCCGGGTCCTTTCCCGGGATCAACTGCTGGAATACGGCGGCAACGATGAAAGCATGGACCGCTCTATCGACGTCCGCATCTCCCGCATCCGGAAAAAACTCAACAGCAGTGACACCGGCGCACTCATTCGCACCGTTTACGGCTCAGGATACATGCTTACCGCAGATGTGCGATGGATCACCTAGCTGATCTATGCACGTCCATCATGCCTGTCATACATAATAGAAGCTACTCACCCTCTTAAAAAGCAAGTAAACACACCCCATATACGCAGCGCTTCAAATCACCTGCGCGTGAAGACTTCGTTTCAGATCAATCCCTAAAATAAAAACCGGATTTATCGTGACACGGATCACAGCAGATGCCTGCGGTTTTCTTATTATGGTTCTCATAGCCCAGCAGAAAGGAGCGAACAATGAGACGGTCCAGCATCCCGCTCTTCAAAACAGCTCTCCCCTCTGCTGTTCGCACACTCGGTTCTCCCCTGATCGGTTGTGCGCTGCTCCTCACTGCCGGGCTAATTGTTGCGAAAGCAGGCACCACCGCCCCAGAGTTGCCTGTCCATAACGCCAAATACGAGCTGAAGGTCGAAAGCACTGCGCATTCCCCGTCCTCCCAAAAGCAGGATCGGCCTTTCAGCTTCAACCCAGCTTCTGGTGCCTCGGCTTCCGTTACCGAGGTGAGGCATGAAGCCAAACAACTCTCTGTCCTGCTGCAACAGGGCATGTAGAGCCAATCAAGAACAGACCTCCAAGTCTCCCAACCAAGCTGGGCCCCGTTTTTCGGGGCCCTTTTCTTTTGTCCGCACTGATCAGAAGAAATCGGGCACCAGACAAGCCAATGCGCCAAGCAACAGCACTGTAAATGTGCCCACCATTCCAAGCACACGAAAGGCATTCACGTCTTTCTCCCGGCTCAAGCCGATGAAATGCAGCGTTCGGGACACGATCAGCAATCCGCCCAGCGCATGAACGTTCCAATCTGGCATCTCGTTCAACTCCACCAGCAAGATCAAAAGCAACGCAAAGGGCACGTATTCCGCGAAATTCCCGTGAATGCGCAGCCGCCTTAGCAGCTGCTTGCTGTTGCCCTCCCCCAGAGATACCCGCGTCTTCTGGCGCATTTGAATAACGCGCATGGAAAGCCACACATAAAACAGGGCCAGTATTGCAGCATATATCGGTGTAATCATCACAAGGCCTCCTCTGGAAGCACAAGCCCTCGCGCATTATCGGCTTAGGGCAGATATGAAAAAGGCGCGGAGCTACCCCCACGCCTTTTCTCAGGTATTTCGGCGGCTCGCGCTACCCATAGATAACCTGTGGCAACCACGTGGCAATCGCAGGCACAAACCACAGCAGAACCAGCATCAGGATCTGAATGAACACGAATGGGATGATACCCCAATAGATGTCCGAGGTCTTCACCGTCGCCGGAGCCACACCGCGCAGATAAAACAACGCGAACCCGAACGGCGGCGTCAAAAACGACGTCTGCAGGTTCACAGCCATCATCACCCCAAGCCATGCTGGGCTCATGGGATCGCCGTTTGGCATTGGCAACTGCAACAGCACCGGCGCCACAAGCGGCACCACCACGAACACAATTTCAAGAAAGTCCAGGAAGAAGCCAAGAACAAACATCATCAGCATGACTGCGATGATCGCCCCCAGTGAGCCCCCTGGAATGCCCGTGAGCAGCTCGTGCACCATCTCCTCACCGCCAAGATCACGGAAGATCAGGGAGAAGAAAGTGGCACCAATCAGGATGACAAAAACCATGCAGGTAATCTGCGTGGTGGATTGCATGACGGGGACCAGAACCTTGTCCCGAAGCACGCGCGCAAGGGAGACGACCACGCCGAAGGTCAGCGTCGCCGTCAAAATGCCTGCCACCACGATGCCCACCATGTCAGTCGTCGGAATCTGGTTCCGGGCAATGCGAAGGTCCATTGTGCTCGTCAAGACGAGCAGCGCAATCAGTGCCAGAACGGCAGCATAAATTGGCCATGGCTTTTCCTCGTGCAGACGATACCCGGCGAGCAGAATTGAACCGACAGCGCCCACTGCCGCGGCTTCGGTCGGCGTGGCGATACCCGCCAGAATAGAGCCAAGCACGGCAACGATCAGGCCGATCGGCGGGATCAGGGCGTGCAGAACCTGACTGAGTGACGGCGCATTGTCCGCATCCACCTTCATAGGCGGTGACTTATGCGGCTGGGTAAACGCAACAAAAAGCTGGTAGGTGATGTAAAGGCCCACGAGCGCGAGCCCTGGCAAGAGCGCCCCTGCGAACAGGTCACCCACGGAAAAGGGTTCCGGAGACCAGTTGCCCATTTCGCGCTGCGCGGTCTGATAGGCGTTGGAAAGCTGATCAGCCAGAAAAACAAGCACGATTGAAGGCGGGATGATCTGCCCCAAGGTGCCTGAAGCCGCGATGGACCCACAGGCAAGACGCGGGCTGTAGCCGTTGCGCAACATGGTAGGCAGCGACAAAAGCCCCATCGTTACCACGGTCGCGCCAACGATACCGGTGGAAGCGGCAAGCAACGCGCCCACCACCGACACTGCAATGCCAAGACCACCCGGCATGCGGCCAAACAAACGCCCCATGGTCTCCAGCAGTTCTTCCGCAACCTTAGACCGCTCCAGCATCACGCCCATGAAAATGAACAGGGGAACCGCGATCAGCGTTTCATTGGTCATCGTGCCGAAGATGCGGCTCGGAATGGCACCAAGCGTCATCGAACCGCCGAACATGGTGCCGATCAGGCCAAATACCAGTGCAACACCGGCCAGCGTGAACGCGACCGGAAAACCCGCCATGAGCAAGATACAGGCGGCAGCAAACATGAAAATATCAAGAGTGTGCAGCAAACCGTCCATTATGTTTTATTCCACTCCCACACTCTTGAAACTCTTGAGCGCGACCTTGTCGCCTCCAATGGCCAGTAAAGATCGGCAGATAATTGCAATACCCTGCAACCCCATCATCACCGCAAACGCAATGATGGCGCTCTTCAAGAGATAGCGCCCTTGAATACCGGAGGTTTCCTGCGAGCCTTCAAGGATCGCCCAGGATGCAGCAACATAGTCCCAAGAAACAAAGATGATCGTTGCGCACACCGGCAGCAACAGAAACAGCGACCCGAGCAGGTCCACCCACGCCTTCTTGCGCGGGTCGGCCTCGCGATAAAAGATGTCCACCCGCACATGGCCATCCACGCTCAAGGTGTAGGCCGCAGCCAGCATGAACATGAAGCCGTGCATGTAAGTAATGGATTCCTGCATCCAGATGGAGCCGATGCCAAACACATACCGCATCACCACAACGGTGAACTGGACCAGCACAATACCCAAGGTCAACCAGGCGCTTGCCCGGCCAATGCCACTATTTAATGAGGTAATTATATTGAGTAGGGCGCGCATTTCCGCCTCTTGTTAGCCGCTGCCCATGGAATGCGTCCGACCCGTCCCCGAACGTGCCCCCGGACAACTCGTGAATTGTTAGGGCCTCCCCCCTGGAGGACAAGGCTCCCCACCCTGCGGCGGGAAGCCTCAAATTCAACAGAAGCTGAAGGAACTAGCCAGTCACGCGCTCGCGGGCATCAAGGTAAGAACCTTCAGAGATCTTCACCCAGCCACCAATGTCCTTGCGGGCCTTGATGTAGCTGTCGTAAATGCGCTGAGACAGCTCATCTTCCTTAGCCACTTCAGCAACCACTTCTTCACAGACACCGGCAATGGCGTCAAACACTTCTGGTGTAAACTGCTTGAGCTGCACGTTGTGCTTGTTGATGAGCGTGTCGAGAGCCGCGCCGTTGTTGTAGTTGAACTCGGAGAACATGTAGTTGTTCTCTGCAAGACACGCATCGCGTACCAGTGCCTGATCTGCTTCAGAGAAGCTGTTCCAGACATCGCCGTTGATGCCGCAGGACAAGCCAGAGCCTGGCTCGTGGAAGCCTGGGTAGTAGTAGAACTTGGCAATCTTGTAGAAGCCGAATGCCAGATCGTTCCATGGACCCACCCATTCGGTTGCGTCAATCGCACCAGACTGAAGCGCTGGGAAGATTTCACCACCTGGCAATGCAACAGCAGTGGCACCCAGACGACGAAGCACTTCGCCTCCAAGGCCCGGCATACGCATCTTCAGACCCTTCAGGTCTTCCAGTGTGTTGATTTCCTTGTTGAACCAGCCGCCCATCTGGAGGCCGGTGTTGCCTGCCATGAATGGCTTCACATTGAAGCGACCAGCAAGCTCATCCCACAGAGCCTGACCGTCGCCAATGTTGATCCAGGCATCCAGTTCGTTCGCTGTCAGTCCCATTGGAACGGCAGTGAAGAAATTGAAAGCCTTGTGCTTGCCTTGCCAGTAGTAGTCGGCGCCGTGATACATGTCGGCAGTGCCACTGGAAACGGCGTCAAAGCTCTCGAATGCCGGAACCAACTCACCAGCTGCAAACAGCTTTACGGTAAGGCGGCCGTCGGATGCGGCGGTGATGCGGTCAGCCACGCGCTGTGCCCCGGTTCCCAGACCTGGAAAGTTCTTTGGCCAGGTGGTGACCATGGTCAGCTCACGCTTGTCCTGTGCAAGTGCTGGAGCGGCTAGTGTAGCAGCACCAGCGGTTGCACCGGCGGCAAGACCTGCATTTTTAAGAAAACTACGGCGGTCCATAAATACTCCTCCCACGAAGTCAATCAAACAGTTCGTTCGATAGTTGACGCGTGCCCACCTCCCTCAAGCGACCCGGTTAGGCACTATGTCATTTTCCTTATAAACCCCATGATGCAGGGCGGCACAAGGAAAACCAATCCCCATTGGCCAAATTAATTACTCATCCGGGCGCACTTCCCCCACCCAACTTTGGTCGCATAAAAGTATCATAACTTATTGATATTTATAGACTATGCAGGAGGAAGATAAAAGTTAACGCAGCGGCATCAATTGTAATTATTGAAATGATAAATTCGATTTTTCGTTATCATTGTTTCAATCAGCAAAATGAAAAGCCTAACAATATGATCGTCTTTACCCTACTTCGCGCAACTATCAAAAACATTCCACTACGGTAAAAATATGATATATTTCAGATAGATGACCCAGCCACACGGAAGACCTAAACAGTGATCCGGCTAAAGCAAGGGCAAAAATCGACCAACCTCAGGCGGCGTGGAAAAGTCAAAACAAAATGACAAACACAACCCAGCCCCTTATCTGATATATTAATCCTAGTTTTTCTCGGTTTTCTTAGCGTTTCATCTATGAATTGTTCCGAGTTATAGTTTTCGCATCAAGTTGATCGTCGCTTCTGCTCATTCCATTTTACTAGGGCAAAAAATAAAGCCGCGCAGAAATCTACGCGGCTCCATGTTTTGATGATTCTGCAAAGCGCCCCTGAAACAATGAGTACTTCAGAGTACGGGCCGGCCAACCGGCGTCAATACCACCCCACGCTTGCAAAGAACAATGCCCCGCCAATACCGCAGACAAACAGCGAACCAGCCACCTCGAAACTGCGTCGCACCACCGCGCCGGAACGCGAAGAGCTGCCCCAGATCCGATAGGCCGTATCTCTTGCAAGTACCGCGAGGCTGGCGATCACAGCAACGGTAATGCCGGTCCCCACACCCATTACAAGCGTGGAAGCAATACCAGCCCAGATCATGCCTTGTGACAGCGCAAAGGCCAGCACGATCAAGGCACCGGTGCATGGGCGCAGCCCGATGGCTACGATAATGGACCAGGCACTCCAAATGTTCAGCTTCACGTCTTTCAACTCGGAAGGATCCGCCGCATGGGAATGGCCGCAACAGTCATCACCGTGATCGTGGTGATGATGTGCATGATGATGATCATGGTGGAGGTGCTCATGCCCACAACTGTGAGGCTTGTGATCATGGCTATGGCCTTGCCCATGGTGATGGGTGTGCCCATGGTCAGGGGCAGCATGAGACTGTTCCGCACCTTCCAGTTCCAGCTCCTTGATGGCCGTGGTGGCCTGCGCCGGCTTGGCATGGCTACGGCGGTATTCCTCGTAGTCGAAGTCTTTGGTTTCAAACTGGCCGCAGCCGCAGCTCGTCTCTGTCAGGGCCTGGCGGACATCCGCAGGGATCAAGGGGCGCAAGATGCGGGTCCACACCATCCATAGGCCCAGACCAAACACCAGCGCGTATGAGCCAACTTCGAACCATCTGGTGGTTTGCGTCATGGCGATACTGGTCAGGCTCAAGGCGACACCTGCGCCGCCCACCAGCACAATCGCGGTAACGGCCTGCGCCATGGAAGAAAGGAACGACAGGATGATGCCCTTCTTCAACGTCTGCTCATCCGCCACCACATAAGAAGAGATGATGGCCTTGCCATGCCCGGGGCCTGCTGCATGGAACACGCCATAGGCAAAGCTGATCAGCATCAGCCACAAGCCCGCCTCAGGTGAAGACCGGAACTGACGCAGGTAGCTTGTAAGCTCGCGATAAAAAACGTTCTGCCAATGGGCAATCGCCCCCATGGCCTGTGACCACAACCCGGTGCCGTGGCCATTGACACCCGGCGCTGTGCCATCAGCTACAGCCGCATCAACGTTGGCCTCGGAAGGGGCTGTGGGAGTGGCCGCCTCAGCTTCCGCTGCAAGTTCGGTGAGAGAAACCGAAGGGCTGCCGGACATCATGGAGGAGATCGCCTCCTGTCCGTCAAGCAGCTCGGTCGCTGTCTTTGGCGCTTCCGCCACCGCCGCTGCGGCATCGCCACAGGCAACGATCACCTGGTTCACCAGTGTTTCCGTCAGGCTGCGCAGCTCTGGCGGAACGTTTCGCACATCCGCGCCGATGGCCGCCAGTTGGGCCGCCGCCGCCATGTCCAGCTCTGGTGGATGCACCAGCTTCACATCACATGCGCCCGGAGCGTTCTTCAGTGTCACCGCAGTGCCCGGCGCCCATTGGTAGTCGACGTAGTATGTCGGATCATACACATCAATCGTCAGCACGTTTTCGGAGGACAAGGGCTCTTTCAGCGGCAGTGTGAAATTCAACTCCACCATGGAAACCGTGTCCGGCACCTGCACATCGCGCCCGGCGGCAATGTCTTCGGCAATCGCCCGCTTTTCTTCCTCGGAGATCAGCCAATAGGTGTCAAAGGCCTCTGTTTGCATGCGCATCCATTCCGAATGCGGCTGCACAAAGTCCATCTCCACCTTGGTGTCATCGCCAAACGTGAAGTAACCAAACTCTTCCAGACCCTGCACATTGACCGAAGCAAGTTCGCTCAGTTCATCCTGGTCCAGTTTGCCATCGCCATTGGCATCAAGCCCTTGAATGGCAAAGGCTGTGTAGAGGTCATCAAAGAGCCATTTGTGATTGATTGCCGTCAGATAGCCCGCATCGTCAAACACGAGTTCGGATTTGGCCTGCACAAACACGTGCGGGTGCGCCAGAGCCACCCCCGGCGCCACCAAACAGGAGGAAACAAGCGCGGGCAGTGCCCATCGCAGCAGTGAGTTCACGGTACCGTTGCCCCAAGTATTTTCGTTACAACATTACTCACTCAAAAACGCGGCAAGAACAAGACGCGTCTTCTCGCAAACAGGAAGATATATAATTCCCCTTACGCGTAAACACGGGAATCTTTTATTCGACCAAATCTAAACAAAGCGGAAATTCGACCGAATTTTGCTAGTCGCTTGCATTACCATTCTCACATAGCATTCCAGTTCATTTTCGGGAGGAAAAAATGAACGCCCCTTTGGCACAATCTGTAACACTGGACGAGTCATCAACCACCTTTGATCACCCGGAGTTTTCCGGCCATGAGCAGGTGGTTTTCGCGCATGATGCCGCCTCAGGCCTGCGCGCCATCATCGCTGTTCACGACACCCGCCTCGGCCCGGCACTGGGAGGCTGCCGCATGTGGGGGTATCATTCGAACCGTGAAGCCCTGACCGATGCGCTCCGCCTTTCCAAAGGCATGACGTATAAGAACGCGCTTGCCGGTCTGCCGCTGGGGGGCGGCAAGTCGGTCATCATCGCAGATCCAAAGACGCAAAAAACGCCGGAACTGCTCAGCGCGTTTGGCAAGCATGTCGACCGCCTTGCAGGTGGTTACATCACCGCTGAAGATGTGGGCATTACAGCAAGCGACATGGAAATCATCGCCGCCGAGACAGACCATGCCCGCGGCACCAAGGCAAGAGGCCTTGGCGATCCCTCCCCTTACACCGCTCTTGGTGTTTTCGTCGGCCTTCAAGCGGCGGTCCGGCACCAGCTGAAAACCGACAGTCTCAAAGGTCTGCGCGTCTCTGTTCAGGGCCTTGGCAACGTCGGCTACGGTCTGTGCCGCCACCTGCATGCCCACGGTGCCCAGCTCATTGTCTCCGACATTCACAAACCCAATGTGGAGCGCGCTGTTGCTGAGTTTGGCGCAACCCCCATCGACCCGCGCCATGCCCATTCCGCTGACGCAGATGTGTATGCACCCTGCGCATTAGGTGCCACGCTCAACGTGCTCACCATTCCGGAGCTCAAGGCGACCGTCATCGCTGGCGCGGCCAACAACCAGCTCAAGACACCGACTGATGGCATCGCGCTCATGGACCGTGGGGTGCTCTACGCGCCCGACTACGTCATCAATGCAGGCGGTGTCATTTCCGTTGCAATCGCCAAAGCCGGGGACGACGATACCGAGGTCCGTGCCAAGACGCTTGCCATTGGCGACACGTTGACAGCCATCTTCAATCGCGCCGATGAGGAACAGCGCCCAACCAGCGTTGTTGCGGATGAGATCGCACTGGAGCGCTTGAACGCAGCTGGCTAACCTCCGGCATCACGCCGTGGTCTGCTCCTCAGCCGCTACCGGTTGGGGAGCATTTTTCTTGTCGTAGTCCTTGAACCACTTCACCAGATAATCCACGAAGGCCCGCACTTTGCCGGAAAGGTGACGTCGGTGCGGATACACCGCGTAGATGCCCAGATCGCCGCGCAGGTAGTCTTCAAGCACCGGAACAAGTTCCCCAGTCTGCAGCTGCTTGCCAACGAACAGCTCCGGCGTGCGCAAGAACCCAAGCCCCGCCAGCGCTGCTTGACGGGCAGTCACGGCGCTGTTCACCTCGATCGGCCCTTTCACCGCAACTGACAGTTTCCCGTCCGGCCCCTCAAAGCCCCAGTTTGACTTGTTGCGGTAGTTGGTGTCGATGACACATGGCACCTTGGCAAGCTCAGAGGGGTGCTGCGGCTCGCCATACCTTTCCAAAAGGTCAGGACGCACACACACCACTGTCTTGAAGTCACGCACCTTACGGGCGATCAGACTGGAATCTGTCAGCTCCGTCACGCGAATGGCAACATCAAAGCCCTCTTCCACGATGTCCACGAAGCGGTCATCCAGATGCAGCTCCACGCGAACCTCCGGGTGTTCAGCAAGGAAGTCGATCATCGCTTGCGTCACCAGAAAGTCACCCATGGAGCGCGGGGCAGATACGCGCAGCAAGCCACGCGCCTCTTGATGGTCCTGCTGAATGGAGTTCTTCAGGTCATCAAACCGCTGCAATAACTCGCCCGCCTCGCGGTAGTAGGCCTGCCCCACTTCGGTCAGAGAAATCTGGCGCGTTGTGCGGTTCAAAAGGCGGGCACCCAGTTCATCTTCCAGCTCACCAACGTACTTGGAAACCAGCGCTTTCGACCGCCCCATGTCACGCGCTGCCGAAGAGAAGCCTCCCTTTTCGACAACCTTCAAGAAGCAACGAATGCGGGTAATCGAGTCCATTCCAATCTCCAAGTGTCCCCTGGGCTTTCGCCTCAGGCTGCAACTGCGGCGCCGTCAGACCGCGGGTCATGTGCGCCCCGCATCTCACCATTGGCCCCACGCAGGATCAAGCCCGCATGTCCCATCACGTCAGAATACGGCTCTTCAAGAATTTCAATGTCATGCCCCAAACGCCGCAGCGCAAGCAGAACATCTTCATCAAACCGCTTTTCAACTCTTACCGAGGTCACATCCGAGCCCCAGGTGCGCCCCAACAACCAACGGGGTGCGTCCAGCGCCTCAGCCGGATCCATTTTGCCGTGGATCGCGCGGGTAAAGATAGCAGCTTGCGTTTGCGGCTGGCCGTCGCCGCCCATGGTGCCATAAACAAGCGTTCGGCCGTCATCAAGCCGGGCCATGGCCGGGTTCAGCGTGTGGAATGGCAAGCGACCCGGTTTCAACGCCCGCAGCGCTTCCGGATGAAGGCTGAAGCTCGCCCCCCTGTTTTGCCAGAGGATGCCCGTTTGCGGCAGCACGCAGCCAGACCCGAACTCCCAGAACACAGACTGGATGTAGGAGACACTGCGCCCCTTGGCATCCATCGCCCCAAGCCAGACCGTATCTCCCGCCCCCGCTTCATGTGGCCAGTGCAACGCGCGTTTGCGGTCAATCTCGAAGGCCGTTTTGTCCAGCCACTCCGGCTTGAGGTAGTCCTTCGGATCAGCAGACATTATCCACGGATCCGCTATGTGTTCATCACGCACAATGAAGGCCCGTTTTGTCGCCTCGATCAAGGCATGAAAATACTCCGGGCTCTCCAGACGATCCACATTCATGCGCTCATAAAGGCCCAGGATCAAAAGCGAAGCCAATCCCTGCGTGGGCGGCGGCGCGTTAAACAGCGTGCCGTCTTTTGTCTTCAGAGAAAGCGGGCTCTTCAGACGCGCCTCATAGCTGCGCAGGTCGTCATGCACCACGGGCGATCCAATTTTCTCGAGGTCCGCCGCGATAGCCTGTCCAACGTCTCCTTTGTAGAACTCATGCAATCCACTGTTGGCCAGATAGTCCAGCGTCTGCGCCAGTTGCCGCTGTTTCTGCAAGGAACCCACTTCAGGCGGCTTGCCGTCCTCCAGGAACACATCGGCAAAACCGGGCTGATCTTTAAGCTCTCCAAGCTTTTCTCGGGTCAGCGCCGCTTGAGATTTGGAAACCGCATAGCCGGACTTGGCGTGATCAATGGCAAAGGCCAGCAGATCGCGCAGCGGCAACCCGCCGCCCAGTTCAGCCGCGATTTCATGCGCCAGCTGCCAACCGCCTACAGCGCCCGCAACGGTAAGGGCGGCATGGGGGCCACGCGCCGGTATCTCGCCATAGCCCTTGGCGTTGTAGGCTGCAATGGTTGCCCGGCTACCTGCAGCACCGCATGCCTCGATGATCTTCGGCGGGCGGCCCGGCTCGGCAATCAGCCAGAACCCGTCCCCTCCAAGGTGGTTCATATGCGGGTAGACAACAGCAATGGTGGAAGCGGCGGCAATCATGGCATCCAGTGCCGTGCCTCCAGCCTTCAAGACTTCACTGCCCGCTTCCGACGCCAGTTTGTGGGGGGCCGTCACCATCCCATGCATTGATGCAACTGTTTCCAACATACTCGTTCCAACTTTCGCGGCTGCTCCGCCCGGTGCTTAAACTCACGCCGCCTGTTTCACCTTGCGGCGCTTCAAGCGTTTGCGGCCTGCCTTGCCAAGGCCAACGCCGCCATAAAACAGGCTATAGCCTATGAGAAATCCAAAACCACCAATGATAAGCGCTTCTTGAGTGACGGGGATAGCCGGCTCGAAATCAGACCAGGCCGAGGAGGATAACTCGGGATCGTGGGAACGGACCAAAACCAGAATGCGTTGCAAGCTCCCAGCTTCCTGCATGGCCGCCTGTTGTGCTTTCAGGCTCTCGAGCCGGTCAAAGGCCTGCTCCATGCTCTGCGCCCGCGCCACCACAAACGCATCGCCGTTTTCGCGCATCTGCGCCAAGGCTGCTTGAACCGTCATCCCAAATGCGTTGGCATCTTCATAAAATGACAGTTTTATTCGTTCCAACGCATCGATCGCGCCACCCAAACGCTGGCGGTATTGCTGAGAAAATTCTGGCAATTGGGAGGTAGCGGTCGCGCTGAACAACGCCACCGCAAGTGCCATTGTTCGAGCTATCCCCATCTATCCCCCTTCGCCAGAATGTTCTGGCACTAGTCGTTGATCGTGATGACCCCGGCAGCGCCCTCTTCCGTGCCAAATGCCAGACGCAGACCTGCCTTGTCCCAGCTCAGCGCCGAAATTGCCCCTTGGCCGGGGCGGCGGAGCAACACTTCCGCGCCATCAGAAAACCGGACCGCCAGCACCATGCCGTCCTTGTAGCCAATCGCCAGCATGTCTTCCTTGGGATGGCAACACACCACCGACACCGCCGTGTCCGCTCGCGCGCCAAGCTGCAAAGGCTGCTGACCCATTGGGCCATTCTTGCCCGTAAACGGCCACAGGATCGCAGCAGACGCACCGGAAGACGCCAGGTATTTTGTCTTGGCGGACCAACTTATGCTTTTGATCTTATTCGGATATCCGCTCATGCGCATATCCTGATTATCACTAAGCCGCCACCCGTGCAGGGCGTTCTCTTGCATGGTGGTTACGATGTACTTGCCATCCGGCGAATAGCAAACCCCGCTATGCGCCCCCTTCCAGAACAGCTCTTGCGGATCACCTTGTGCGTTCACCCACCACAGCGTAACGCCATCATAGCGGGCCGTGGCCAACCGCATGCCCTTCGGTGCAAAGGCCAATCCGCCCACCGCACGTTGGTGGACGAACTCCTTCTCCTCACCGTTCTTGAGGCGCACCCACGCCGTCCGGCCAGAGGCAAAGGCCACCGCATCCTGCGGACCGGTGGCAATCATGTCTATCCACTTGCGCGGCCGCTCGGTCAGCTGTTCCACAGCGCCATCTGCGGTCACACGGCAGATCTTGCCATCACCGCCACCGGTAACCAGCGCTTTGCCGTCCTGCGTCAGCGCAGCACACAGCAAACCATCCTTGTGAACCGGGGAGGCGGTTTCGGCCCCGCCTTGAAAATAAACAGTACCGTCACCAGCGGCGAACAGCGCAACATCCCCGATGAAAGCCGTTGAAACAACAAAGCTTTCCAAATCAACAGGAGCAATTACAGGCACATCTCACCTCATGCCTTGCAAGAGAGGAAGCTCTCTTCAAGAGCCTTTTCATCAAGATCTCGCCCAATGAACACAAGCCGGCTTTCGCGCGCCTCGTCCTCTTTCCAGTCCCGCTGGTGGTTGCCCTCAATGATCATGTGCACACCCTGCACCACATAGCGCTGCGGGTCATCCTTAAACGCCAGAATGCCTTTCAAACGCAGGATCTTGGGTCCTTCGATCTGCGTCACGTCACCAATCCAGCGCAGGAACGTCTGCGCATTCAGCTCCCCGGCGCGCAGCGAAATGGAACGCACAGAGTGAGTGTCTTCTTCATTGTGGTGGTGGTGGTGGTGTTGATGATGATCGTGATCGCAGTCCGGGCCGCACTCATGGTCATGGTGGTGGTGCTCGTGGTCGCAATCCGGGCCACACTCATGGTCATGAGCGTGGTGATGGCTGTCCTTCAAGAACTCTGGTTCCAACTCCAGAATTCGGTCCAGATCAAAGGAGCCACGGTTCAGCACGTCGGTCAGCTCGACAGAGCAACGCTCGGTCTTGTGCAGCTTTGCATAAGGATTGATCTTGCGAACCCGGCGCTCGACCTTGGCCAGCTGCTCTTCATTCACCAGGTCCGTCTTGTTCAGCAAAATGACATCTGCAAAAGCAATCTGATCCTCCGCCTCATCGGTGTCCTTCAGCCGGTCCAGCACATGGCGAGCATCCACCACGGCCACGACGGCATCAAGCTGGGCGGCAGCCTGCACGTCCTCGTCCATGAAGAAGGTCTGCGCGACAGGAGCCGGATCTGCAATGCCGGTTGTCTCAACGATGATTGCGTCAAACGAGCCCTTGCGCTTCATCAGGTTTTCAACCGTGCGGATCAGGTCACCACGCACCGTGCAGCAGATGCAGCCGTTGTTCATCTCAAACACTTCTTCGTCGGACTCAACGAGAAGGTCATTGTCGATGCCGATCTCACCAAACTCATTCACGATCACCGCGTAGCGGGTGCCATGGTTTTCAGTGAGGATGCGGTTGAGCAAGGTGGTCTTGCCCGCGCCGAGATAACCTGTAAGCACGGTCACCGGAATGCGGGTGTCAGCAGCTTCTGACATTATTATTCTCCTAGGAAACGGGCCTGAGGCCATGGGCCCCTGCCCAAAAGGGCCCCAAACAGGAGCCCTCGCAGTGTCTTCAAGTATTGCCCCCAATATAATGGGTTATGCGT
This sequence comes from Nesiotobacter zosterae, assembly GCF_033843645.1. Taxonomy (NCBI): domain Bacteria; kingdom Pseudomonadati; phylum Pseudomonadota; class Alphaproteobacteria; order Hyphomicrobiales; family Stappiaceae; genus Nesiotobacter; species Nesiotobacter zosterae. The sequence goes on from NZ_JAWXVZ010000009.1 coordinate 79,214, forward strand.
GTGACGAAAGGGGCCATGCAGTTATCCCGGCCCAACAATCACAGATCAGCCCTTTGCCCACTTGGCGCACGCCCCTGAAATGTCTTAGAGATCAGAAAACACGGGAGGATTTACAGCATGCAGCCAGTAGCAGCACTCGACAGACTGGGGGACGAGAACGCCTTTGCCGTTCTGGCGCGCGCCACAGAGCTTCAGCAGCAAGGCCGCTCCATCATCAATCTGGGCATCGGACAACCGGACTTCCGCACCCCGGAACACATTGTTGAAGCTGCCGTTGAAGCGTTGCGCGGCGGGGCCCATGGCTACACACAGGCTGGCGGTGTTCTGCCCTTGCGCGAAGCCGTTGCAGCAGACCTCTTTGCCCGTCACGGGGCATCCGTGTCACCAGACAACATCCTCGTGGTGCCGGGCGGCAAGGTTACCATGTTCATGGCCATCACCATGTTCGGAGAACCGGGCACCGAGATCCTCTATCCAGACCCCGGATTTCCCATCTATCGCAGCATGATCGAGTATACTGGCGCAACACCTATCCCCGTCCCGATCCGTGAAGAAAACGACTTCGCCTTTTCTGCTGATGAAACGCTTTCATTAATCAACGAGCGCACACGGCTTCTGATCCTCAACTCCCCGGCCAATCCCACAGGCGGCGTCACGCAAAGAGACGAAATCACTAAACTTGTCAATGGCTTAGAAAATCATCCCAATCTAGCTATCCTCTCTGACGAGATCTACGCGCGCATGACCTATGAGGGCCTGCCTCACACCTCACTGATCGAGTACCCACAGATCCGGGAGCGACTTATCCTCCTCAACGGCTGGTCAAAGACCTGGGCAATGACAGGCTGGCGCATGGGCTATGGGGTCTGGCCGGACGCGCTTGTAGACTATGCCCGCAAGATCGCAGTCAACTGCTGGTCCTGCGTCAACACCGCCGCTCAGTATGCGGGGCTTGCGGCACTTAACGGTCCTCAGGATGAAGTAGATGCAATGATGGCAGCGTTCGATGAACGGCGACAGGTCATCACCGAACTGCTGAACCAACTGCCCGGCGTAACATGCCGTACGCCTCTTGGGGCTTTCTACGCCTTCCCGAACATCACGGGAACCGGCTGGAAATCCAAGGCCTTGGCTTCAGCTCTACTGGAAGAGGCCGGCGTCGCGACCATCGGCGGACCAGATTTCGGCGTACTGGGCGACGGCTATCTGCGGCTGTCCTATGCCAACTCAACGCAGAACATTAAAGAAGCCATTTCACGTGTCGAGGCTTTCTTGTCGGAGCACTCGCCCCGTTAACGCAGGCAGGCTGCCAGTGTCTCATCCAGCGCTGGCCCTGCACCGATCAGCGGCATCTGAACACTGTCCGTGGTGGTCACGGTAAGCGCGCGTCCTTCCCGCAGTTTTTCAATCAGATCAAGGTGTTGGTCGGGCAGATAGGGTGAAGTGTATTCAGCGGATTCTTCCACAACGGTCAACGGCATCCGCGCCACGGTTACGCCATCCACTTCTATGCTGAGGTCAGAATCCGGTTCAATGTAACCACCGGCGAGCATGACGAAAAATTCTGTCCCCGCCCCTTTGTCGCAGCGCAAGCCAAAGCAAAAGAAGTTGCCGGTGGTTTCATCGTCTTTGCAAACAGCAGCGCCGTTGCCAATAACTTCGTTCTCAACGCGCTGCCAAAACGGCGAGGCGGAGGCTGAAGCAACAGTTCCACAAAGAGTTAGAGCAACAACGGCGGACGCCAAAAAGCGACGATACATGATGATAACCCGAGCAACAGATTCTTTCGTCAAAGGCTACCCAACATAAGCGGCGAATAGCAATTGGTTTTTCTCGGGAAGACTTATCCTACCTCTGCGCCGTAATTGTGATCGCCTTCTCGATCAGGTCTGCCAGCTCAGTGCCGGTCTCGGGACGCATCACCAGAAAATGGGAAGCAGGGAAAACAGAGGCCAGTCCGTCAAGCTCCGCCAGGTCAAATTGCGCAATGGTTGAACCACCCTCATTCATGATGAGGAGGCCGCTGTCATGGCTCCAACGCCATGTGGTCGCAGCTTGAAGGCCAGCGCGCAGCGGCTCGCAGCCCCAGGCTGCAAACTCGTAGCCATGTCCATTGTCCGTAGGGTCTTTGCGCAGTTCCACCACACAGGCCGCCGAAGACAGCGCGTCCGAAACACGCCACACTCCGACAGGTTTTGTCGAATTCGTGCCCGCATTCGCAGCGGTCAGCGCCATAACGGCACCCACCAAACAGGTGGCCAATGATAGAATTGGAGTTCGCCCAACCATCGCAGCATTTCCCCGCAACTACGTTATTAAGGTAATACTCCGTCACTTATGGTTAATTCTAGATTAACCATGACTGCGCGCCAATACGTAAACGCGACTAACCCCAGCACGACGAAGTCATGCTTTGGTTTCGCAATAAAAAAAGGATAATTTAAGGCGTTTTATTAGGAATTCTGCGCAGTAATTGCGTGGAACCTAGGGAAAACTTTTGATTTGTTTGGCAGAGTTGTCACAGCCACGTTACGCAAGCTGTGTTGTCGGAGGTTTGATTTAACCGACCAACAGAACCATGCAGGCCATGGCCAGCGTGAAAAAACCAAACATCTTGAGGTCTTTGCGCTCTTCATGCGCTACCGCAACATCAATCATAACGCCACTCCCAGTACCTTTACTGGGTATCAGACTAGGCGATTCAGCTTAACAATCAGTAGATTTGTGACGCTTCCTTATAAAACCACAGATTCACCACAGTGTGCTCACAAAGCACTCACACCCCAACCACAGGCCCAAGACGGCACCCGATTGGCGGCGCACTTTCGCGAATCCGCAGTTCCGGCTTGATCAACTTGATACCGCTTGGAACTGGTTCTCCGTTGATTTGCTTGAGCATCATCTGAGCCGCCTCACGACCGATGGTCTCCGCGCCGTTCGCAACAGTCGTCAGTGCAGGAGTGCGGTTTTGCACACCCTCCGTGTCGTCATACCCCGTAATCGCCAGTTCCGGCCCCGGTTCAACCCCAGCGCGACGAACCGCTGTCAAGACACCAAGTGCGACCAGATCATTAAAGCACGCAACGGCAGTTGGACGCGGAATCGCCGACAGGATTCTCGGCACCACGGCCTGACCGTCGGCCTGTGTCATGAGCTCCGGAATATCGAGCTGTTCATCAGGATCAATCCCGGCATCCACCAGCGCAGCCCGCCACCCGTTGTTGCGGTCCCGGCCGGAAGAACTCTGGCGGCGTCCCCCAATCATCGCGATTTGGCGGTGCCCCTGATCAATTAGGTGCTTGGTCATCAGGTAGCTGCCATGATAGTCGTCCCCACGCACGCATGGCGTCTGAACGCCCGGCAGATCTCGACAAACCAGCGTAATGGCCACACCCTGCTCAGAAATCTGATTGATCCGCTCCGGCGAGGTGCCAACAGAAGGACACAGGATCAACCCATCAACGCGGTGCTGAAGCAGCGTATCAATGAACTGATCTTGCCTTTTGAGCATGTCCCGGTGGTTGCAGATCAAGATGGTCTTGTCTTCTTCCGCCAGAACTTCCTCAAGACCGCGAAAAACCTCGGCAAAATAAGGGTTCAGGATGTCGTGGACGGCGACGCCAATCATGTCTGACTGGGACGTCCGCAACGAAGCGGCAGATCTGTTGTAGATGTAGCCAACTTCGGCAGCATAATCCTTCACGCGCTGGCGCGTTTCCTTGGCCACCAAAGGCGAATCTCGAAGCGCGAGCGACACGGTCGCGGTCGAAATTCCCAGTTTTTCTGCAAGATCACCCAAGCGAAGGCGCTTACCTGCTGCACGCACGTCCTGATACTCCAAGCTGGCTCTGCTTTGGCTTCGTAACACGCCCTCCCCTGAAAGCAAACAGCTACTTCGGCGATAGATGAGCGCAGTGAAGGCCTCCGCCTCGCAGAGTTCGTCGGCCCATCCCACGGCAACTGCCTGTCCTTACAGGCTAGGTGCATCGGCGAAGGCCAACAGAACCAACCATTAAAACCAGAACACAAATGAAGAAAGATCATTCAAATGCTTAGCGCCTCTAATTGATAAACCAGCTAACCTGCACGCCTTGATTTATAAGGATAATTTCGAATGTGAGCAAAAAAGCGATTATATATCAATCATTTCGTCATTGGCGTGTAAGGAAACCGTCGTACTCGCGTAACATGTAACGATTAAGCAAGCGCTCATCGCGAAAGCAACCGCCATCGCAGCCTCACATACAAACAGGTAGCATCATGTCACTACGCAAACTCGTTCTGGCGCTCGGCCTTGCGTCTGTAGTCGCCACACCAGCTCTCTCCGAAGAAACCTTGGTTGTTTACACCAGCCAGCCAAATGCTGACGCACAACAAACTGTTGATGCTTTCATGGCTGCCAACCCGGACATCAAGGTAGACTGGGTTCGCGACGGCACCACCAAGATCATGGCGAAGCTGCGCGCTGAGTTCGCTGCAGGTAACCCAAAGCCAGACGTGCTGTTGATTGCTGACATCGTCACCATGGAAGGCCTGAAGCGTGAAGGTCGTCTGGCCCCAGTCGAAGGTCTGGACCTCAGCGCCTATGACAAGGCTCTTTATGACGCCGACAACCATTACTTCTCCACGAAGCTGATCACCACCGGCATCGTCTACAACACCAACTCTGACGTGAAGCCAACTTCCTGGAAAGATCTGGTGTCCCCAGAGCTGAAGGGCCTTGTTGCCATGCCATCTCCGCTCACCTCTGGTGCAGCGACCATCCACATGGAAGCTCTGACCCAGAACCCAGCTTTGGGTTGGGACTACTACTCCGCACTGGCCGCAAACGACGTGAAGCCACAAGGCGGCAACGGCGGCACCTTCAAGGCTGTTGCAGGCGGCGAGAAAATGGCCGGTGTTGTAGTAGACTTCCTGCCAATTCGTGAGAAGGCAAAAGGCTCACCAGTTGAGTTCGTATTCCCTGAAGAGGGCGTTTCTGCTGTAACCGAGCCAGTTGCTGTTCTGTCTACTGCAAACAACCCATCTGCCGCAGCCAAGTTCGTTGAGTTTCTGCTCTCCGAAGAAGGTCAGAAGCTCGCAGCAGCACAGGGCTACCTGCCGGCACATCCAGGTGTTGACGCTCCAGCTGGCTTCCCTTCCCGCGACAAGATCAAGCTGATGGACTTTGACGCTGGTGAAGCTTTGGAAACTGCTGAGCAGGACAAGATGAAGTTCATCGAGATCTTCGGGGAATAATCTTGTCTCTCAACATTGCGAATGAACGTGGCGCGTCGGCAGGTTTCCTCCGGCGCGTCCTTCCTTTCAAGCCGCGGCTCTCCGCGCAATGGCTGGCAGAAAACACCACACTTTGGGTGATTGTTCTGGCCATCACCGTTTTGGCTGGCTGGCCCTTGCTGCGCCTTGCCACGGAAGCAGTCTTCACCAACGGCGCATTTGAAATCAGTCCAGTGGAACGGGCTCTGAGCTCCCGCTCCACATGGCGTGCAACCATGCACTCGCTGGAAACCAGCTTTTTCGGCATGCTGTTTGCCATCGTCCTCGGCGGCTTTTTCGCCTTTTTGGTTGCCCTGACGGACATTCGTCTGAAGCTGCCGCTGGTGTTTTGCTTCATGCTGCCCATGATGATCCCGCCGCAGGTCACCGCGCTTTCCTGGATACAGGTTTTTGGTCCTTCCTCAGCACTGCTCAACACCCTTGGCATTGCCCCGGAACCCGGCTCCACCAATCCGGTCTATTCCAGAGAAGGCATCATTCTTCTGCTTGGCATTCAGCACGCGCCTCTGGCGTTCTTGCTGCTGCGCGCGGCCTTCCGTCAAATCCCGCGGGAACTGATCGAGGCAGCCCGGATGGCAGGCGCAGGAGCCCAGCGCATCGCGTTTCAGATCATCGTACCGCTGCTCACCCCTTCTCTGGTCGCAGCAGCAGGCCTCACCTTTGTATCGGCTCTGGGCAACTTCGGCATTCCGGCCATGCTGGGTATTCCCGAGAGTTATTATGTGTTGCCAACCCTGATCTACCGCCGCTTGACCTCATTCGGTCCATCAATCATCTCGGATGTCGCGATCCTCGCCATATTGGTGGGATTGATTGGCCTTGCAGCGGTCCTTTTGCAAAATTGGGTGAAGGGGCGCATCGAAGCCCGGCTCATGTCCAAACCCGGTGCCCCGCTGTTCATACCTCTCAAAGGCCTGCGCCCCCTTGTAGAGGCACTGCTTTGGCTCATCATTCTCATGATTCTCGTTTTGCCACTGTCCGCTCTGCTTGCGACGGCCCTGGTACCAGCCTACGGCGTTGGCCTCACCTTTGAGACAGCCAGCTTAGAGAACTTCCGCGAGATCTTGTTCCGTCAGAGCGCAACCTTGCGGGCATTCGCCAACTCTGGCGGTCTGGCACTCGTCAGCGCCATTGCCTTGGCGATTGTGGCAATTCCTCTTGGCTTCTTCATGGTCTGGCAAAAAAGCCGCGCGGCAAAATTCGCAGCAACACTCTCCGAAATGCCCTACGCCCTTCCCGGTGTCGTGTTGTCCATCGCCATGATCCTCGTGTTCCTCAAGCCGCTGCCTATCATCGGTATCAGCCTCTATGGCACTCTGGGCATCATTCTCGTGGCCTACCTTGCCCGCTTCCTGTCACTTGCCATCAAGCCCGTGATCGCTGGGTTTGAACAGCTTGACCCGAAGCTGGATGAAGCGGCACGCATTGTCGGCGCATCATTCTTTGACCGGTTGTTCCGCATCGCAGCCCCTCTGCTGGGGCCGGTGGCAGCCGCAGGTGGCATCCTCGTGTTCATGACAGCCATGAACGAGTTGACGGTTTCCGCCTTGCTCTGGTCAGCTGGCAACGAAACGCTTGGTGTGCTGGTGTTCAATCTGGATGATGGTGGTTACACGGTGCTGTCAAGCGCTTTGGCAGTGGTAACTGTCGTCGTGATCTTCCTGATCATGCTGATTGCCCAGTCACTAAGCGGGGTGCTGCCACGCGGTGTGTTGCCTTGGACTGATGACCAACCGCACACGAAGCGCTAGTCACTGAGAAATGACCAACTGAAAAAACCTCTCTCCCGTGCCATAGTTCGCCGAGCAATGACATGGGAGAGATGAATGCCGACGCCTCACGACCTCGCCCTGATGGCACGCTATAACCGCTGGATGAACGAAAAGATCTACACAGCGGCGAACACATTGACTGCTGAAGAGATCGAAAAAGATCGCGGAGCCTACTTCAAGTCCATTCTTGGCACGCTGAACCACGTCTACGTGGCAGACATCATATGGCTTCAACGCTTCTCAGAGCACCCGGCACATTTTTCAGCGCTCGCTCCCCTTGCGAAACGCGCCAAGCCCTCGTCTTTGGACATGGTCCTCTACGATCGGCTGCCAGACCTTTGGGAAGCTCGGGTGCAGATGGATAGCACGATTACGAAGTTCACCTCGGAGATCACTCAGTTTGATCTCAACCAAACGCTCACCTACAAGAACATGGCCGGGATCCCGATGACCAAACCGTTTTCGGATCTGCTGCAGCATTTCTTCAATCATCAGACCCATCACCGAGGCCAAGTGAGCACGCTGCTTTTGCAGGCCGGTAAAGACATCGGCGTCACCGACCTGCTGGCTTTGATTGACAACGTCTGAGCGTTGCCCCTAGCCCTTCATGGCCCAGACTTGCGCCACGTCGAAGGCAATATGTTCGCCCTCGGCCAAGCGGCTGGAACTGTAAGCCGTCAGCTCGACCTGCTTATCCTGATGGATGCAGAGCAAACGCACCCGGAAACGGCCGCCAAGGTAGGTCACATCATCCACCTTGCCCTTGAAGCGCCCGGACCCGAGGTGAAGGTCTTCGGGACGAATGACAATGGTCACCGCCTCAGCTGAAACCAATGGGGTTTCAGAGTTGGCTACAACGGTTTCGCCGTCGAATGAGACAGTCTGTTCGCCATTGGCAACGGCGGAAAGCACCGAGCCTGCGCCAATAAACCGAGCCACCGCTGCGTTCTTGGGACAGTTGTAAAGCTCCTCCGGTCGCGAAAGCTGTTGCAACTTGCCATCCAGCAACACCGCGATCCGGTCCGCAATGGACATGGCTTCGGCCTGATCATGGGTAATGTACATGATCGTGGAGCCGGTCGTTTTGTGAAACTGGGAAAACTCCTGCAACATGTCTTCGCGCAGGTGCATGTCCAGGTTGGCCAACGGCTCATCCATGAGCACGATTTTTGGAGCCTGCGTCAGGCACCGTGCAAGCGCGACACGCTGCTGCTGACCACCTGACAACTCGCTGGGGCGCCGATCTGCAAACGGCGTCAGACGCACCGCGTCCATGGCCCCGTTCACAATGCTCGCCCTCTCTTCAGCTGACTTGTTCGCCACCTTAAGAGGGAATTCGGCGTTTTCTTTTGCCGTCATGTGTGGCCACAACGCATAGGACTGGAAGACCATCCCCACGTTGCGCTCTTCAGGCGTTCTATGCGTGTGAGCAGACGAAACCAACTCATCATCGAAACGGATTTCACCGTCATCGATGCGCTCAAGACCAGCGATGATACGCAACAGGGTCGTCTTACCACAACCAGATGGGCCGAGCACGCAAAGGAACTCGCCCTCCTGGATATCCAGATCCAGTTCGCTAAGAGCTTTATGGGAACCGAAGCTCTTGGAAATATTATTTATTTTGACAGATGACATTACGAACCTCCGTGGAGGTTCGGTACGCGGTCTTCTTTAAAGGCGCATGACAGCTTGGGTAGAAACGCAGGTTAAACCTGTGTTTCCACCGGAAGCGCGTCTACAACCTTGTCAGATGCAACCTTGGCGTCATCGGCGTCATCATCTTCATCGTCATCATCATCCAACTGCTTGTTGGAGAGGTTCTTCTCGACGACGCGCAGCAGCTTGCGCAACTTCTTGCGATCCTTGTCGTCAAGGCCGGCCAGAGCTTCACGTTCCAGACGCTTCCAGGCCCGATCAACTTGCTGAATGCGGTCCTGACCTTCTTGAGTCAGGTAAACGCGCGCAAGGCGACCATCCGTATCAGAAAGCTGGCGCTCAACCAGACCTTGCGCTGTAAGGCGTGTAACCATTTTGGTTACTGTAGGCGGCTGAACACCAAGCGCGAGAGCAAGCTGGCTCATGGTGCGGCCATCAGCCTCGCTGAGGACCTTCAGAACCGCTTCCTGACCCGGGTGAAGGCCGATGCGGGAAAGGTGCGCACCGGAACGAGCTCGTTGAGCCTTGGCGGCCTGAGCAAGTCGAAAAGTGGTGCTCTTCTTGAAATTGAAACCCATGGCGATGCAGTTCTCGCTGTTTAAGGAATCGATAGTAAGCACGCACGTCGTGCTCACGGCATTTTCTTAGCCTGCGTTTTTATATGTCCAATGACGGTCTGTGGATTTTGTTAGAAACCTAACAATTAAACCAGCTAACTTATACGCTGGCTTGCTCCAAAGCATCAACCGCTTGCCTGCACAATTCTGCATAGGGTGTCGACAACCGGAACTCCCTGCCCCGCGGATAGGGAGCCTCAACTTCAAAGTCACGGACCACCCGGCCCTGCTGCCTGCTCATCACCACCAGCCGAGAGGACAGGTAGACGCTCTCATAGACGGAGTGTGTTACAAAAACGATGGTCCAGCCAAACCGTTCCCACAACTCCAGAAGATCATCGTTGAGCTTGTTTCGCGTAATCTCATCCAGAGCCGCAAACGGTTCATCCATAAGCAGAATTTTTGGTTTCGTGATCAAGGCTCTTGCAATGGAGACACGCATTTTCATGCCGCCAGAAAGCTCCGATGGCCACTTGTCTGCGCTGTCGGCCAGCCCCACCAACGCCAGGGCTTCCATCACTTGTTCCGCCGCCTTCTTGGCAGAAATACCCTTGATCTTCAAAGGCCAGTGAACGTTGCCAAAAACGGTCGTCCAAGGCAGCAAGGTGGGCTCCTGAAACACAAAGCCAAGTTCATCCGTTGCAGCGGGACCATGGTCCACCTCAATGCGTCCGGATGTAGGCTCTTCCAGACCGGAGATTAGCCGCAACAGTGTGGATTTCCCGCAGCCAGATGGCCCAAGAATGCTCAGGAATTCGCCTTTTGTGACAGTAAGAGAAAAGTCGCTCAGAACAGGACCGCCAGAATCGAAGCTCTTTGTCACCCCACTCAGCGCCAAAATCGCATTGGACGATTCGAGCGGCAGATGAACGGCGTGCTGATGTTCTGTGCGAAACTGCATTCTCTTCCCTTTCACCGGATTTGCTATCTATCTATTTAAGGTGTTACGAGATCACAAGGCTTCATCACTCAGGATGAAGCAAGCCCCAACCAGTTCGGGAACAAAAAAGATGCAGGGTCTGCCGCGTCGCCATTGGCAAGAGATGACAACCACCGATTTCTCTGAGGCGTCAAAAGACTGGATTGCCGTCTTACCAATAGCGGCAATCGAACAGCACGGCCCACATTTGCCGTTGAGCACAGACGCAACCATTGCCGAAGGACAGGTGGAACGCACCATTGAGCTTCTGCCGGACGACCTGCCCGTAACCTTCTTGCCCGTTCAGGCCATCGGCAAGTCAGACGAGCACATCTCTTTTCCCGGAACACTGACGATCAGCTGGGAAACCGCCATCAAGAGCTGGATTGAAATTGGCAAAAGCGTAAACCGGGCCGGTCTGCGCAAACTGGTGATCGTAAATTCCCACGGCGGCAATGCACCCCTGATGGACGTTGTGACACGCACTTTGCGCGTGGAAAACAAGATGCTCGCAGTGGAAACCAGCTGGCTGCGCTATGGACAGCCAGAGGGCCTGTTTACGCAAGAAGAATTCACCTATGGCATCCACGGGGGTGATATTGAAACCTCCCTGATGCTGGCGCTGCGACCTGATCTGGTTCGCATGGAGAAAGCTGCAGATTTCCCTTCTGCCCAGCAGGACTACCTCAAAAACTTCGAGCATTTGCGAGGTCATGGCCGCCACCAGTATGGCTGGAAAACGGAAGACCTGAACCCGCAAGGTGTCATGGGAAACGCAGCTGCCGCAACAGCGGAAAAAGGGCGTGCGTCACTGGATCATGGCGCACGCGGTCTTGTCCAGCTATTGCAAGATGTGCATCAGTTCGACATCGCAGACTTCGACTGATCAGGCCAGAGTGCCTTCAGCAAGCGCAACTTCCCATGCCGTCTGATCAAACCCGATAAAACGCTTCTCATTGGCCTGAACCAGCGGGCGTTTGATTGCGCTCGGCTCGCCCATCATGAACTCAATTGCGCTCTCTTGGGAGTTGACCGCCTCTTTGACCTCATCGGGCTGGCGACGCCACGTGGTGCCGCGTTTGTTCAGCACCGCTTCCCAACCAAACTCTATGACAAACGCCTTCAAAACGTCTGCGTCTACGCCCTCTTTCTTGTAGTCATGAAAGTCATAGGCCACCTCGGCGGAATCAAGAAACTTCCGCGCTTTTTTGACGGTGTCGCAATTTCGAATACCATAAAGCTTCATAGGGCCCTCCAGATCAGCAGCACGCAGGCCCATCAAATCAAGTGATAGACCCGCCACAAACGACAGATATCCGGGCTTGGATAAAAGCCTGCAGGCTCCCCGTCCATGCCTTAAACAGTCTGTAAACAAAATTGGTGTTTGACGGTCATGGCATAGACGCACATCTTCGTGCACCAGCCACCGGAGATGCCGATGAACGATGTTGTCGACAAACAGTCTGTCCAAGGGTCTTTGAACCAGCGCTTGCGCCTCGTCTCCGGGCTGGTGCTGTTTGTCTTTGCGCTGACGCACTTCATCAACCATGCTCTGGGCAACATCTCTTTGGCGGCAATGATGCAGTTTCAGGACTGGCGCTATGCCATCTGGCACTCATGGCCCGGAACGATCCTGCTCTATGGCGCTCTGATCGTTCATGTCGCCATGGCCCTTTGGAAGACGGTGCGCCGGAGAACGCTTAAGATGCCTAGTTGGGAAGCCTTGCAGCTGGCCCTTGGCATGGGCATTCCGTTTTTTCTGGTTCTGCATCTCAACCGAACCCGCATCAGCGAGAACCTGTTCAACACCTCTGTTGACTACAACTCGGTGCTTTCTCTCATGTGGCCGGGCGGTTTCCTCAACCAGACACTGCTTTTGCTTTTCGTCTGGATACACAGCTGCATTGGTCTGCATTTCTGGCTGCGGTTGAAGCCCTGGTACCGACGCGTCCAACTGGGTCTGTTGACACTCGCCATCATAATTCCGGTTACGGCTACAACCGGGTGGACCCACGCTGGCCGGATGATCTACCTGAAGGGAGAACAAGCTGCTTCCCTGCCCCCAGAGGTATTGGCCCAGCTCATGGAATACGACACAATCGGAAGGGCCATCTTCGCGGTTGTGGCCGTATCGATTGTTATTCTGTTTGCAATGCGCACCTTCACTGCCCAGTTCCGCAAAAAGATTTCCATCAACTATCCCAATAGTGTGCGGGTACGCACTGCCCCCGGGCCCACGCTGCTTGAAATAAGCCGCGCCAACAGGGTGCCAGTTCAAGCCGTTTGCGGCGGGAGAGCCCGATGCTCCACGTGCAGAACATTGGTTATGGAAGGGCTGGACGAGCTGGACCCGCCAAATGCGGCGGAAGCCAAGGTATTAGAACGCATTGGGGCAGGTAAAGGCGTGCGGCTGGCCTGCCAGATCCGCCCCAAGGCCAACATGCGCGTCTACCCATTGCTCACGACCGAGCTCCAACAGCCCGAGCCCGGCACTATGGACCGATACCGCTGGGGCGTTGAGCAACCCATTGCAGTCATGTTCATAGACCTGCGAGGCTTCACCCGTATGGCCGAGGACCGTCTGCCTTATGACGTGGTGTTCATTCTCAACCGTTATGTCAAAGGCGTGACCAAGGCGGTGAACCAGAACGGCGGGCTCATAGACAAGGTCATGGGAGACGGGGTGATGGCCTTGTTCGGCATCGATATGGACCGCACTCAAGCGCTGCGCGCGGCATTGCAAACCATCATCGATATCGAGCGCGAAATGCAGGTCATGAACGACGAACTCAAGAGCCAGCTGGCTGTCCCCCTGCGCATCGGCATCGGCCTGCATGCCGGACCAGCCATCATCGGCCGGGTAGGACTTGATGGCGGAAATGTTCTGGAGTCCGGCCTGACAGCCTTGGGCGACACTGTGAATGTTGCCAGCCGATTGGAAACGGAAACAAAGTCCCACGGGGCGACTGCTGTGGTTTCGACATCCGTCATACGCAGTGCTGGCCTGAATGAAAGCCTTATCGGCAAACAGGAAGACATCACGGTGCGTGGCCGAGAACGCCCGCTCAGCGTAACGATTCTCGAAAATGGTTCGAAACTTGAGAATGTCCTAACGGCATCCAGCACGACAACCATGAAAGAGCAACAACGCGCTGTTTAGCTTTTCTCATCTTCTGCATGAGCTATCAGAAAATAAATGCCAAAAATCAGGCAGAAACACATATTTTCATCAATAATGTGCTGATTTGGATCACGAAAGTTTCACTCTCCCTCTAGACGCGTGCAATTACGTAGGTACACTCCCTTCATCGACGTTGGATCGTGGGAACTGGGATCGGGTCAACGTCGTCTACATCGTACCGATATCATTAAGAACCGCGCGTTCAACAGCGTGGAGATGAGGGGAACATGCGTTATCGCGTAGCTGCAGCAGCCGCAGTCATTGCGGCATTGGCCGGAACCAGTGCGTCCGCCGAGACCTTAAAGTTCGCATTTCAGGGCACCTTAAACCAGCTCGATCCATACAGCTTGAATGAATCTTTCACGCTTGGCATGCACGGCAATGTGTATGAAGGACTGGTGCGACTGACACCAGATCTCCAGATCGAGCCATCACTTGCTGAGCGCTGGGAAATCATTGAGCCAACGCGTTGGCGCTTCTATTTGCGCGAGGGCGTGAAGTTCCACAACGGCAATGACTTCACTGCCGAAGATGTGGTGTTTTCCGCCGAGCGTGTCCGGTCAGAAGGCTCTGACGTGACCACACGCCTTGCGCCAGATGTAAAAGTCGAAATTGTCGACGACTACACCGTTGACTTCGTTCTGTCGGCACCAAACCCAATCCTCCACTCGGAATGGGGCACTTGGCTCATCATGGACAAGGAGTGGACCGAGGCAAATGATGCCGTCAAGGTCACCTCTGCATCTGACACCAGCCCGAACTATGCTTCGCTCAATGCGAACGGTACGGGCCCGTTCAAGATCACCAGTCACGAACCAGGTGTACGAACAGTTTACGAAAAGAACGAGAACTGGTGGGATGAGGTCAAGCACAACCTGACCACAGTTGAGTTCACGCCGATCAGCTCTGACGCAACCCGCGTTGCAGCATTGCTGTCCGGTGAGATGGACATGGTGTACCCAATTCCAGTTCAGGACATCAACCGCGTTAACAGCAATGATGGCACCTCGGCCCTGACAGGCCCGGAACTGCGGACCATTTTCCTTGGCATGGACCAGAAGCGCGATGAACTTCTTTACTCCGATGTGAAGGGCAAGAACCCGTTCAAGGACGTTCGGGTGCGCAAAGCTGTCTACCAGGCCATTGATATTGAAGCGATCAAGACCAAGATCATGCGCGATCTGGCAACGCCTACCGCTCTCATGATCTCTCCGTTCCTGTTCGAGCACTCTGACGAGTTCCAGCGGTTCCCATACGACCCGGAAGCATCAAAGGCACTTCTGGCAGAAGCGGGATATCCAGACGGTTTCTCCGTTGGCATGGACTGTCCAAACGATCGGTACGTGAACGATGAGGCAATCTGTCAGGCTGTTGCGTCGTTCCTTGCACGTGTTGGCATCAAGGTAGATTTGAACGCCCAACCAAAGGCACAGTATTTTGCAAAAATTCTGGCTTCTGGCGGCTACGACACCTCCTTCTACCTGCTTGGTTGGACCCCAGGTTCCTTTGACAGCTACAACGTGCTCCTGAACCTGCACAACTGCCGGGATGACGCTGGCAATGGCGGCCCATTCAACCTCGGCGGCTATTGCAACCCGCGGGTAGATGAGCTGAGCAAGTTGATCCTCTCTGAGAACGATCAGGAAAAGCGCAACGCTTACATTACTGAAGCCTACCGGCTGACCACTGAAGAAGTCTCTCACATTCCTCTCCACCAGCAAGGTTTGGCTTGGGGTGTTGCGGACAACGTCTCCGTTGCACAGCGCGCAGACAACTACTTCAAATTCCGCCATGTAGTCAAAAACTAGTCAGGTTTCCGACACGAAATAGTGGCCCGACGCAACACGTGCGTCGGGTCTTCTCAATCACAAGAACCTCATTGGAATACCATGTTTGGCTTCATTTCTCGTCGCCTCGTCATGGCGGTTGTCGTCATGTTTGTCGTGGCCCTTATCTCCTTCATGCTGTTCCGGTTTGTTGGAGATCCCATCAACCAGATGGTGGGCATTGAGACCACACCTGAACAACGCGAGGCCCTGAGAGAACGCTTGGGGCTGAACGACCCCATCATCATTCAGTTTGCGCGCTTCATCATGGGCGCACTTCAGTTCGATTTCGGCAACTCCTATCAGTTCAAGCAGCCGGTCGCAGAGCTCATAGCCAAGCGCCTCCCGGCTACACTGGAGCTATCCTTCGTCTCCGCCCTGTTCGCCCTTGTCGTTGGCGTGCCAATGGGCGTTTATACCGGTCTGAACCGCCATTCCCCACTGTCCAAACTGTTCCTGACAGTCTCGCTGATTGGCGTCTCTCTCCCGACCTTCTTTATCGGGATCTTGCTGATCTTCCTGTTCTCTGTTCACCTGCAATGGCTGCCAAGCTTCGGCCGGGGTGACGTTGTGGCAATCGGCGACTGGTGGACCACCGGTTTCTTGACATTAAGCGGGCTCAAGGCGCTCATCCTTCCATCCATCACGCTGGGCTTGTTCCAGATGACGCTGATCATGCGCCTCATCCGCGCCGAGATGCTGGAAGTCATCCGGACGGACTATATCAAGTTCGCCCGCGCTCGCGGCTTGCCCGATCGCTCAATTCACTTCGTTCACGCTCTGAAAAACACCATGGTGCCTGTTATCACCATTACCGGCTTGCAGCTTGGATCGATCATCGCCTTTGCCATCATCACGGAAACGGTATTCCAGTGGCCGGGCATGGGCCTTCTGTTTCTGCAGGCCGTGCAGAATGTAGATATCCCGATCATGGCAGCATACCTCATGCTTACCGCATTCATCTTCGTGGTGATCAATCTGGCCGTAGACATTCTCTACGTTGTGATTGACCCACGTCTGCGCACCGAGCGCTCCGGACTCTGAGGGCTAAAGCAATGACAGAACAAACAACAATGCCTGAACAGGACGTTGCCAAGGGACGTATTGCGCGGATTTTGGACAGCGACATCTTTCACAGTTTCATCCGCTCCAAAGTCACCGTCATCGCGGCGATCGTGACGGCAGTCCTGATGATTTCCGCCTTCTTGGCTCCATGGATTGCGCCCCATGATCCATTTGATCTGGCGCAGATCAGCATTCTGGATGCCCGCGTCCCTCCCGTAGGCATGGCATACCATGACCCCCAGTTCCTTTTGGGCACGGATGATCAGGGCCGCGATATGCTCTCTGGCATTCTCTATGGCATGCGGATTTCTCTTGCCGTCGGCTTCCTTTCCGTGGCCTTTGCAGCCGTGCTCGGTATCTTCCTCGGGCTCCTTTCAGGCTACGTGGGCGGACGGACCGATGCAATCATCATGCGTATCGCCGAGATACAGCTGACCTTCCCGGCGATCTTGATTGCGCTGCTGATTGACGGCGTTGCCAACGGCATCTTCGGCAATCTGGACCGGGAACGCTGGGCCGTGTGGATCCTGACCTTCTCTATCGGCCTGTCCTTCTGGGTGCAGTATGCACGTACGGTGCGTGGCTCCACCATGGTCGAGAAGAACAAGGAATACGTTCAGGCCGCCCGCGTGATCGGCATCCCTTCTTTCATCATCATGTTCCGCCATGTGCTTCCGAACGTGATGGGGCCGGTTCTGGTTATTGCAACCATCAATCTGGCATTGGCCATCATCACTGAGGCAACCTTGTCGTTCCTCGGCGTGGGTGTGCCAGCAACCCAGCCTTCGCTGGGTACCTTGATCCGCATCGGCAACGACTTCCTGTTTTCCGGCGAATGGTGGATCGCCATCTTCCCGGGTCTCACCCTCGCGATTCTTGTGCTGGCAGTGAACCTGCTTGGCGACTGGATGCGCGATGCGCTCAACCCGAAACTGCGATAGGGGAGGCTTCAGATGAGCATTCTTGAAATCCGTGGCCTTACCGTTGAGTTTCCGGGCCGAAAGAACACCTTCGTTGCGGCGCGAGACGTCACCTTGTCCATCGATCCCGGAAAGATTTTGGGCGTGGTAGGCGAGTCCGGTGCTGGTAAATCCACCGTGGGTAACGCTGTCATCGGCCTTCTGGAAAATCCGGGCCGCATCGGTGCCGGTGAGATCTACGTTCACGGCGAACGCATTGACAACCTGCCCCAGAAGAAGATGCGTGAGCTTCGCGGCAAGCGCATCGGCATGATCTTCCAAGATCCCCTCACCTCTCTGGATCCCCTGCAGACAGTTGAGTTCCAGCTGGTGGAGACCATGCTGCAACACTTGCCGCTGTCCAAGTCGGAGGCGCAACAGCGTGCCATTGAGCTGCTGGACCAGGTGGGCATCCCAAACCCAGCGGAACGCGTGAAGCAGTATCCGCACCAGTTCTCAGGCGGCATGCGCCAGCGAGTGGTGATCGCTCTGGCACTGTGTGCAGAACCGGAAGTCGTGATCGCAGACGAGCCAACCACAGCACTCGACGTTTCCATTCAGGCGCAAATTCTCGAGCTGATGAAAAAGCTCTGCACCGAAAAGAACGTGGCCATGTTGGTAATCACGCACGACATGGGAGTGATCGCTGAAATAACCGACCACGTGGCGGTCATGTACCGGGGTAATCTGGTGGAGTATGGCGAGTCTCACCAGATACTCGGCGCGCCAACTCACGAATACACCAAAAGCCTGATTGCTGCTGTCCCGCGCCCAGATGTGAAGGTTCACCGCTTCCCGCAGGTGGATTACATTGAGGGTTCAGCGAAACCGTTCAAGCAAATCGACATTTCAACCCATTGGCTTGGTCAGTCCCGTGACTACAAGCCGGTTGATGGCGCTCTTCTCTCCGTCAAGAACATCGACATGAAGTTCCTGACAAAGAACGCCTGGATTCCGAAGAACCGGCAGTACTTCTCCGCTCTGAAGAAAGTCAGTTTTGACATCCAGCCCGGAGAAACCTTTGGTTTGGTGGGTGAATCCGGCTCGGGCAAGTCCACTGTGGCCCGCGTGATCACCGGCCTTTATCACCCCAGCGGCGGCACGGTGCATTTTGCCGGGCAAGAACTCACAAGCTTGAGCGATCGCAAGCAAGTGCTGGCCATGCGCCGCCAGATGCAGATGATCTTTCAGGACCCGTATTCCTCGCTCAACTCGCGCATGCGAGTGCGGGACATTGTGGCCGAGCCGATCAAGTTCCACAAACTGGCTTCCACGAACTCAGAGTGTTTCCGTATCGTGGACGACCTGCTGGACCACGTTGGTCTTGGGTCGGCGGCAGGCAAAAAGTACCCCCACGAGTTCTCTGGTGGTCAGCGTCAGCGCATCTCCATTGCCCGTGCACTGGCGACACGGCCGCGCTTTTTGCTCTGCGATGAACCGACCTCAGCTCTCGACGTATCCATTCAGGCGCAAATCCTTAACCTTCTAAAGGACTTGCAGGACGAACTGGGCCTGACAATGCTGTTCATCTCCCACGATCTGGCAGTAATTCGCCAGATGTGTAACCGCACCGGCGTGATGCGCTTTGGAGAGCTCTTGGAGGTTCAGGAGACAGAAGCGCTCTTCGAGACACCACAGCACGCGTACACAAAGGAACTGCTCAGCCTCATGCCGAGCATGGATATCCTCTCCCGCGACAACCTTGAAGAGGAAGTCGCCTGAGGCGAACACCACGATTAGATATCAAAGGGGCCGCAACGGCCCCTTTGTCATGTTGAGGGCTCCGAGAGCTTTTGCGCCACAATCAAGCGGCTTGGCGGCTTCACGGGATAGTTGCCCGTCTCTAAAATCTTGAAGCCCGCATTCTTCACCAGACCTTCTAGTTCAAACACACCAAGAAATCTGACATAGGGTGCCTTTCCAATCAGGCGCATCGCGGGAACAAGCACGCGAAAAAGCGGATTTCCCTCTGACAAACAAGGCGTCTTGGAGATGAAGAGGCCGCCGGGCTTGAGCAGTTTATGGCTGGCAGCAAGGCAGTGCTCCAGATTGGGCAACAGATGGAACAGGTTGAACGCCATCACAACATCAAATCGAGCCTCGCCGATCCCCTCCCCCAACGCAGAACACTGCCGGAACTCAACATTTTCAATGCCCTGCTTCGCGGCCTTCTGCGTTGCGATGGAAATCATTCCTTCTGCCAAGTCGGTCGCCGTGATGCGCTGTACATTTTCACTCAACGTCAGAGCTGTTGATCCGGTGCCGCAGCCCAACTCAAGAACCTCATGCTGTGGCTCCAGATAGGTGCGGACCCGGTCAAGGGTTTGCTCATAAGCCAATGGCTGGCGAACCGGGGCTTTGGCGTATTTTTCCGAGATATTGTCCCAGAATTTGGCTGAGGTGGTCATGGCTTTCTCCTTTGCCTCAACCGTAGCCAGCACCAACCTCAAATTGAATTGCCGAAATCCGTTGATCTGGTATACGAAACTGCATGAACTGGCAGTCGGTCGCTTTTGATTGGAACCAAGCCCGGGCTTTTCTTGTCACCGCCAAGGAAGGATCGCTGTCGGCCGCCGCCCGCGCTCTTAGCCTGACGCAGCCAACACTGGGACGACAGGTCGCCGCGCTTGAAGAAGATCTGGGCGTCGCGCTGTTTGAGCGCACCGGCCAAAAGCTATCGCTGACCCCCACTGGCCGCGAACTTCTGGAACACGTTGAGGCCATGGCCGAGGCGGCAACGCAAATCTCCTTGAAGGCGTCCGGGCAGTCGCAGGACGTGGCTGGAAAAGTTTGTATCGCCACCACGGACCTGTTTGCCGTTTATCTGCTTCCGCCTATCCTCAAAGAGCTGCGAAACCAAGCGCCGGGTGTTGAGGTGGAGGTTCAGGCCTCCAATGCCTTGGCTGACCTGCGCACCCGCGAGGCCGACATTGGCATTCGCCACGTTCGCCCCGATCATGCAACGCTGGTTGCCAAACTCCTGCGCGAAACCACAGCACATTTCTATGCCAGTCCGGAGTATCTGGAGGCCCGAGGCACGCCTCAAAGTCCCGCCGATCTGTCCGGGCACGATTTCGTCGGCTTCAGCAAGCCAGACAGGTTTCTCGGTTGGTTGAAGGACTTGGAGCTGCCAATCACGGCAGACAATGTGCGCCTGTTCTCTGAAGATGGAACCGTCGCGTGGGAAATGGTTAAACGCGGCCTCGGTATCGGTATCATGCTGAAAGATGTTGCGGAGCGCACCCCGGAGGTGGTCCAGATTTTGCCAGAGTTTCCGCCAATCCCCGTTCCAATCTGGCTGACCACGCACAGGGAACTGCATACAAGCAGGCGCATCCGTTTGGTGTTCGACCTGCTCTCCAAGATGCTCGGGCAAGTTCCAACGGCGCAAAGCCCCAAGCAGTGCGAACCGGACACCGGCAGTTGATTGCAGGAATGCACCAGTGCAACAGCGAAGCACGCGGCATTGGCAACAAGTCTTGACCCGCCATGAACAATGGTCATAACTGCGAAAATCTTACCTAAAGCATTTAAGACTGCTCTGATGACCGATAGCACTGCTTCCAATCTACAAAGCATCACCCTTGATATTTCTGGCATGAATTGCGCGGGCTGCGCCTCGAAAGTAGAGCGCGCCCTGAACCAGGCCGAAGGTGTGAACCACGCCACTGTGAATCTGGCCCTTGAAACGGCTGAGATTCATCTTGATCAGCCAATGCCGCCCCAGGCCCTGGTGAATGTAGTTGAGAAAGCGGGCTTTGGTGCCAAGAGGCGCGAAGAAGACATACGGAAAGCGCGCTTGGAGCGTGAGCGCCTTGAGGCAGAAGACCAAAAGAAAGAGCGGCGCACGTTCGTCCTGCTCGTTTTCTCCGCCCTGCTCAGCTTGCCTCTTGTCGCCCCAATGGCAGGCATGCCTTTTGGTCAGGATTGGCATCTGCCGGGCATGATCCAGCTGCTTTTGGCAACGCCAGTGCAGATCTTTGTAGGTGCCCGTTTCTATAGCGGTGCGTTCAAGTCTCTGCGCCACGGCTCTGCCAACATGGATGTGCTGGTCGCCCTCGGCACCAGCGCCGCCTTCGGCTACAGCCTCTACAAGATTTTCATGCCGGAGTTCTCCGGCAACTCCCACCTGTATTTTGAAGCTTCCGCCGTCATTCTGACACTGGTTCTGTTTGGCAAGTATCTGGAACACCGGGCAAAACGCTCCACCACGGCGGCAGTGCGCGCGCTTGCTGCCATGCGTCCAGATACGGCGCACCGCGTGGATGGCGAAACCATCACCGACGTGAACATTGCCGACTTGCGCCTTGGCGACGTCATTCTGGTGAAACCGGGGGAACGCATTGCCACCGATGGCGAAGTGCTGGAGGGCGCAAGCGCGGTCGATGAGTCCATGCTCACCGGCGAAAGCCTGCCGGTTGAAAAGAGCGCTGGCGAAATGGTAACCGGCGGCACAATCAACGGCTCTGGCGCCCTTTACGTGCGCGCTACCGCCTTGGGCGAAGAAACACGACTTGCGCAAATCATTCGCCTTGTAGAGGGTGCGCAAGCATCCAAGGCTCCCATCCAACGGCTTGTAGACCGGGTGGCCGCAATCTTCGTTCCCACCATTCTCGTCATTGCTGCAATTACACTAGGCGCTTGGCTTTACCTGACCGGAGACACTAACGCTGCCATAGGTGCCGCGGTTGCTGTTCTGGTTATCGCCTGCCCGTGCGCGCTCGGTCTGGCAACTCCCACGGCCCTCGTTGCGGGCACCGGGGCAGCGGCGCGCGCCGGTATTCTCATCCGCGATATTGAAGCTTTGGAGCGGGCGCACAAGATTGATACCGTTGTGCTGGACAAGACAGGCACGCTGACGGTTGGCCGCCCAACACTGACAAGCATTCAGGCGTTTGATCGCAACAACGAGCGTCTGCTGTTCATCGCTGCAACGCTGCAGCAGGGCAGCGAACACCCACTGGCAGGCGCGCTCATCCGCGCCGCAGAAGAACACAATATCAAGCTCGGCAAACCCCACGCAGTGAAAGCCGTGCCGGGGCAAGGCCTTGTGGCTGAGCTGGCTGGACAGCAGGTCGCCATCGGCAACAAAGCGCTGATGGATGGCCTTGGTATCTCCAGTTTGATGGCCGATGGCCTGATCAAAACCTACGAAAGCGCGGGGCAAACCGCAGTCACCGTTTCCGTTGGTGACAAGGTGGTGGGCGTTCTGGGCCTTTCCGATGCACCTCGCGAAACCGCAGCGGAAGCTGTCGCGCAGCTTAAAGCGCGCGGCATTGCAACTGTCATGCTCACTGGCGACGCTGAGCTGGCCGCCAAAGCTGTTGCGGAGCAGGTGGGCGTTGAGGATGTCCGCGCCCGCATCCAGCCAGAAGGCAAGAACGCTGTTGTCAATGAGCTGAAGGCCGCCGGAAAGTCGGTTGCCATGGTAGGTGACGGCATCAACGACGCCCCGGCCTTGGCTGCGGCGGACCTGGGCATTGCCATGGGCTCCGGCACAGATGTTGCCATGGAAGCGGCAAGCATCACGCTCATGCGCTCAGATCCCAAAATGATTGCTTCCGCCCTTGATGTTTCAAAAGCAACGCTCGCCAAAATCCGGCAGAATCTGTTTTGGGCGTTCATCTACAATGTAATCGGCATCCCACTTGCCGCCTTCGGTATGCTCTCTCCAATTATCGCCGGAGCTGCCATGGCAATGAGTTCAGTCTCGGTGGTGACGAATGCCGCTTTACTTCGTAGATGGAAGCCACAAGACGGAAATGATGCATAAACTCAGCGTTCACTGCTCTTAAGGGCGCTTTTCTTCAAAGAAGAATTGACATTTTCGAAGCAAAGGCACATCTAAGCTTTCCGATATCACTCAACTCGGAAAGAACTGTTTTTGTGTGCGAATGAATGAAGGTCGCACCGACGGCAACACTTGGTCAAAACTACACATGGCGCCGAAACAGCATAGTGATATCATGAGGATGATGGCGTAAGCTGCACAAGCCTCCATCAGGTTCGTTTCCATGATTTGGGCCGGAAGCGACGACAGGAGCTCAAGGAGAATACAAGTGCCAGGCGGAGAACAAAAAAGACGCTACCAGGATGTCGCGCAGGCGATCCGTGAGGATCTGTCAAAAGGGCGGTATGCTGTGGGCGATCGATTGCACCCCGAACGGCAAATCTCCGAGGAGTTGGGCGTTTCCCGCTCACTCGTCCGCGAAGCTATGATCATGCTGGAAATTGAAGGCCTTGTGGATGTGCGCAAGGGCTCCGGCACTTATGTACTGCGCCTGCCAAGTGACGCGCCGACCACTACGCCAGCTTCAGAAGACATTGGCCCCTTTGAGCTTTTGCAAGCGCGCCAGCTGATGGAAAGTAACATCGCTGCATTCGCTGCAACCATGGTGACCAAGAACGACATCATGAAAATGCGCAATGCGCTGGAACAGGAGCGCCGCGAGCTGGCAGATGGATCGGGTGGTGAAGAGGCAGATGAACTGTTTCACATGCTCATTGCTGAGGCCACTCAGAACTCCGCTCTCGTTGAAATGATGCGAAACCTTTGGCAGCAGCGCAAGCGGTCGCGTATGTGGGCGACCTTGCATGAGCGCATTTTCGATCATGAATATCGCAAGGAATGGCTTGAAGATCACCGGGCCATTCTGACAGCGCTGCAGATCAAGGATCCACAAGAAGCCCGCAAAGCCATGTGGCAACATCTGGAGAACGTGCGAGCGCGCCTTCTGGCCCTGTCTGATGTCGATGACCCGAGCTTTGATGCGTACTTGTTCGACCAGAACCCGCTTGCAATCAAGCCTTGAGCCGACTCACGAATTCGCTCGCTGCATGCATTCATCATGCGAACCGCGCTCCCCTGCGGCTTGTCGGAGCCCTCGCGCGCGTAACCAACGAGTTTTAAACAGTGAATTGCCCAAGGCCAACTTCGCCAGCTAACAGGTTACAGATCATCAAGCTAGCGCCGGATCTTCGTATCACGGCAACCTAAACCCTTGGTTTCGCTAGGTGTCACCTCTAAGGGCGTTTTCCGTTGCTTACCTCTATTCCTCGACTTGCCTTAGGGTATATCCTTATCTTAGTTTAGGTCTGCTGGTGTTTTCTTTTGCCGCGCAAGAAACGTTGAAACATAACCCGAATGCAGGACTTTACAGCCGCTGAGATACCTGTGACTCTTGCCACAACTTCTCGTGAGAACCTGCAATTAGAGGTAGTTCAATCCCTATGAATGAAGTTGAACTCAAACTCTCTGTGTCTAGCGAAAATCTGGCCAAGGCTCTGGCCAGAGCTGATTGCGCAGATTTCTCTGTCGAAGATGAAAAGACCAAGAAACTTGTTTCAATTTATTTCGACACACCTGACAAGCGGCTGAAAAAAGCTTCTACAACGCTTCGCATTCGCAACACCGGCAGCGGTCTTGTGCAGACGTTGAAAGTTGGCACCGGCCTGACGCGCGGACTGTCCAACACGCGCGAGTTTGAAGTCCCGACCGAGAACACCGAACCCGATCTTGCCCTGATTGAAGATGAAAGCGTCCGCGCCTCAGTGGCAGAGCTTCTGAATGGCTCGGAAATCGTTGCGCGGTTTGAAACGCGGATAGACCGCGTCGCCCGGGATTTTGTGCGGGGTCCAGCGACCGAAATCGAGGTGGCCTTTGACAATGGCAAGGCCGTGGCCAAGAGCATTGAACAAGAGATTTGCGAAATTGAGCTTGAGCTGAAGTCAGGCCCAGTTGAAGAACTCTACATTCTGGCCGGCCAGATTCTGGGCGACATTCCTTTCAACTTCTCCAAGCAGAGCAAGGCCGAGATCGGCCACGCTCTGGCCGATTGCCTTGAAGCGGATGAGGAGTTGAGCTGGTCCATCGAGGCAACGACAGCCGGGAAGATCGCCCTCGGTCAATCTGAGACCGCGGAAGACGCGCTGGTCTCGATCCTTTCCTCTTGCCTGACGCAAATCGCCGGCAACCGTGCCAGCCTCATTCAGCATGCCAATAATGACCGCATTGAGTTCACCCATCAGATGCGCGTCGGCCTGCGTCGTTTTAGGAGCGCGCTAAAAGTCTACGAATCCCTGATCGGAAGCACGGCGCTCTCTGAGATGGGAAGGGAAGCCCAACGCCTTGCCACCTACCTTGGCAATCTGCGTGATCTGGACGTGATGGCAACAGACATTATCGGGCCTTTGGACGACTTGCGCCCCGAGGGTATCGAGTTCACAGACTTGTTGAAGGCGCTGGATTCCGCGCGGGATGCCGTGCGCGAAGACGTGATCAAGCAGCTGGAGACGGAACGTGCAAACCACCTGATCCTTCAGCTTGCACGCTTCATACAAACACGCGAATGGCGTCAATCGCTGAACACGGAAATCCTTGAGGCTCTGGACATGCCAGCGAGAGAGTTTGCCAACTACGCCATTCAAAAGCGCTGGAAAGCCTGCGCCAAGCGCGCCAAGCATCTCGAAAAACTAACCATCGAAGAGCGTCACGACCTGCGTAAGGCGCTGAAGAAACTCCGCTATTGCATCGAGTTCTTCAAGAGCCTCTACGACAAAGAACAGACCGCTGTCTTCATCAAATCGCTTAAGCAACTGCAAGATGTGTTTGGCTATCTGAATGACGTTGCAATGACCGACCGTCTTGTAGCCATGGACCTGCCAGCCGCAGAAACCAAGCACCCGCTCCTACCCGCCATAGGGTTTGTCGCAGGCTGGCACAAAGCGCGGGCTGACCATGCTTGGGAAGACGCACAGGATCGCTGGAAGGAACTGAAAGAAACGCCCCGGTTCTGGCGTGACTGAAACGCTCACAAGCCCCCTAGACGGTGAGCTGAATACGCTCTGATGCCATGTAGCTTCGGCCCACCTGAATGGGAGTTCCGTCTTCCAAAACATCCACACTGTATGTAGCAATCATTGGGGATCCCGCCTCGATTTCCAAAATCGCGGCGTGCTCCTTCGAGCAATGTACCGCCGTGATTCGGGTTTCGCCTCGCCGATAATTGCCGTAGCCCATCTTCTGCATCACTTTTGTGATCGAGCGGGTCTCCAGATAATCCGCTTCGAGGGTCGGGAATTTCGCTTTCTCAAAATAGCCTGTACCAGTAATCAGAGGCACGCCGTCAGCAAGGCTCAAGGTCTGCATTTCAAATAGTACAGTTCCGATTGCGACCTGTAGTTCGGCGGCTAACAGATCATCTGCCTCCACCTCCCGAATGCCAAGAAGACGACCTGAAATGGTCTCGGCTTGATCTCTCAGATTCTCTGTAAACCTAGTTCTGGGGCCAATTTTGTAGGCTATTGGACTCTTAGCCACAAAAGTACCTCGCCCCTGATCGGAGCGCAGCAACCCTTCTTCGATCAGGACAGAAATAGCTCTGCGAACCGTGTGTCGGTTGACGGAGAACTTCTCTGCCAAAACTTGCTCAGTGGGGATGCGTGCGCCTTCACCAAGGCCGGCGCGCGTCAGCTCAATACGCAAGGTCTCGGCGATTTGCTTCCACACCGCGATGCCTGCCCGTCGCTTGACCGGGCGCCCTTCGAAATCCAACTGATCCGTCATTCGCTTGTCATGAAACATCTGTAGCTCGGATGCGAGTAAAAAATTTGTCTATACAAATAGACATATTTAAGCCGTACTGCAAACAGACACTAACCCGAAGCATAGGCCAAATCGCCCTTATCCAACGCCTCTGAGGATTCAAAATGTCGATTGACGCGCAACCGGCCCTAGCCCCGGAAATTAAGGCCCGGCAGGCAGCAATGGCTCTTCTGGCAGAAGCGCCAGAAGCCACCTTGCAGGCCACATGGGAAGCACTTGAACCCAGCCCCACCTACACCGTGCTGCGCCAGCCAGAAACTGGCTTGGTCATGGTGCGCGGTCGTGCTGGCGGCACGGGAGCTCCATTCAATCTTTGCGAAGCAACTGTCACCCGTTGCGTCGTTGCGCTGGAAAGCGGTGAGACAGGTTTCGGCCAATGTCTTGGGCGCAGCAAACGAAAGGCGCTCTACGCTGCGGTGTTCGACGCCCTGCTCCAGACCGAAAAATGGAATGCAGAGATCGAAGCTAAGCTTCTTCAGCAACTGCGCACAGCTCAACAAGAACAGGAACACCAGACCCGTAGGGAAGTTGCCGCCACCAAGGTGGACTTCTTCACCATGGTACGAGGAGATTGAGTATGACGACCCCTTCCCTCGGCCTGCAAAAAGCACCGGCACCCGGCCTGAAAAACCCGGTTCATGATGCGCAGAAAATCTTCAAAGTGGCCATGAATGCCTTGGCACGCCCCGGTTCCCTGCAAGAAATGCCGGAGCTTGGTCTGGAAGTGCCAGCACCCCTGACACAGACGGTTGCAGCACTCGCTCTCACGCTTCTGGACTACGACACCCCCGTCTATCTGGACCCGGCACTGGCTCAAGAAGTGGACGTGGTCGACTATCTTCGCTTCCATACGGGTGCTCCCATTGTCGCGCTGGCCTCTGACGCAGCCTTTGCCCTTATCAGCGATCCGAAAAAAATGACCGCCATCTCTGGCTTTGCTGTGGGCACGGACGAATACCCAGACCGTTCCACCACCCTTCTCATCGCAGTAGATGACATGACCAACACGAGCGGCGCGACGCTCTCAGGCCCCGGCATCAAGACAGAAACCGAGTTTGATGCCGTCCCATTGTCGCCAGCGTTCTGGCCACAGATGATCGCCAATCAGACGCTATATCCTCTGGGCGTGGATGTTCTTTTCGCCAGCCCGACCCACGTGGCCGGCCTGCCCCGCAGTAGCAAGATTTCCATGAAGGAGGCCCGATAGATGTATGTTGCCGTCAAAGGTGGCGAAAAGGCCATCCGCAATGCACACAAGCTCATGGAACGGGACCGCCGCGGCGATCGTTCGGTTCCAGCTCTGGAACTCAAGCAAATCGCCGAGCAGCTCTACTTGTCTGTATCCCGTGTCATGTCAGAAGGCTCCCTTTACGACGTGGAGCTGGCGGCGCTCGCCATCAAGCAGTCCCGAGGTGACTTGATCGAGGCTATCTTCCTGCTGCGCGCGTACAGAACCACACTGCCACGCTTCGGGTATTCCGAGCCGGTAGACACAGCTGCCATGCTGGTGCGCCGCCGCATCTCGGCAACCTACAAGGATTTGCCGGGCGGTCAGCTTTTGGGCCCAACCTACGACTACACCCATCGACTTCTGGACTTCAAACTGGCAGCTGATGGCGAACTGCCCGAGCCAGTGCAAGCTGAGTACGACGCCGCCGAAGAGATACCACGCGTGACGGACCTTCTGAATGCGGAAGGCATGATGGAGCCTGACCCGCAGGTGCCGTCAGATGCCGTGGTGGGCGATCTGACCCGTGAGCCCATGGAGTTCCCAGCGGACCGGGACATTCGCCTGCAGAACCTTGCACGCGGTGATGAAGGCTTCTTGCTGGCACTTGGCTACTCCACCCAGCGCGGCTTTGGTGGCTCCCACCCGTTTGCCGGTGAGATACGCTTCGGCGAGGTGGACGTGGACTTCTTTGTCGAGGAGCTTGGCTTTTCCGTTCCTCTTGGTCGCATGTCCGTGACTGAATGTCAGATGATCAATCAGTTTCAGGGCAGCACCGTCGCACCGCCACAGTTCACCCGTGGCTACGGCCTCGCACCGGGTCAGGCAGAGCGCAAGGTCATGTCCATGGCACTCGTGGACCGCGCCTTGCGCTGCCGCGAACTGGGCGAAGAAGCGGTTGCCCCGGCGCAGGATGAAGAGTTCGTGCTCTCCCACTCTGACAACGTTCAGGCCACTGGCTTCGTCGAGCACCTGAAGCTGCCACACTATGTGGACTTCCAGGCAGAGCTGGAGCTGGTACGGCGCATGCGCAAGGACTGGCAAGCAAGACAAGAAGTTGAAGCCGTACAGGCAAATGGCCCCGTCGAAGAGGCAGCACAATGACCGAGCAGACCTACGACAACTTCGCAGACCACTACAATTTTGCTTATCTGGATGAACAGACAAAGCGCATGATCCGCCGCGCAATTCTGAAAGCCATCGCCGTGCCGGGCTATCAGGTACCGTTCGCTTCCCGCGAAATGCCGATGCCATATGGCTGGGGCACCGGCGGCGTACAGGTTACTGCGGCTATCATTGGTGCCGATGACGTTCTGAAAATGATCGACCAAGGCTCTGACGACACCACCAACGCAGTGGCGCTGCGCGGTTTCTTCGTCAAGACAACCGGCGTTGAAGCAACCACAAAGACCAGTGATGCAACAATAATCCAGACCCGTCACCGCATCCCGGAAGAGCCGCTCAAGGCCAACCAGACACTGGTTTATCAGGTGCCGATCCCCGAACCCCTGCGCAAGCTGGAACCTCGTGAGACCGAAACCCGCAAGATGCATGCTCTGGAAGAGTATGGCCTCATGCACGTGAAGCTTTACGAAGACATCGCCAAATACGGCGAGATCGCCACAACCTACGCTTATCCAGTGCTGGTGAACGATCGGTACGTGATGGATCCATCACCAATCCCGAAGTTCGACAACCCCAAAATGCACGAAATGGAAGCCCTTCAGCTCTTTGGCGCGGGCCGTGAAAAGCGCATCTACGCGGTGCCGCCCCACACAAAGGTCGAGAGCCTGGACTTCGAAGACTACCCGTTCGAGATCCAGAAATTTGAGGAGCCCTGCGCATTGTGCGGTGCTGAGAATGTCTACCTCGATGAAGTCATTCTGGATGACAAGGGTGCACGCATGTTCGTGTGTTCCGACAGCGACTTCTGTGAGGACCGCCGGGAGAACGGGCACGTTGGCCACATGGCGGCAAACCCAATCACTGAGAGCGAAAACCAGGGTGCGGACGCATGATTAAGGGCCTTAGCCATATGACCTTCATCGTGTCGGATCTGGATCGGATGAGCACGCTCCTTGTTGAAGGCCTTGGGGCGACGGAGATTTATTCCAGTGGCGACAAGACCTTCTCCCACTCACGTGAGAAGTTTTTCGATCTGGGCGGGCTTTGGGTTGCAGCAATGGAAGGCGAGGCTCTGCCAAGCAGGACCTACAATCACATCGCCTTTGAGGTGAACGAAGAAGCCATCGACAGCACAAGAGCCCGGCTGGAGAAAATCGGTGTCGAAGTTCTTCCCGACCGCCCACGCATCGAAGGCGAAGGCCGCTCGCTCTACTTCTACGACTTCGACAACCACCTTTTTGAGCTGCACACAGGCACGCTAGAACAAAGGCTAAACTCCTATGCAAACCAGTGAAATGACGCAGACCACTGCAGATGCGAGTGAAGATCTGCCGCTTCTACGTGTCTCCAGCGCCACCAAGTACTATGGCGACCGTATTGGCTGTAAGGACGTAAACTTCGAGCTTTACCCCGGAGAAGTGCTTGCCATTGTTGGCGAAAGTGGCTCAGGCAAGACAACCCTTCTGAACTGCCTGTCCACCCGGCTGGCTCCGACTTCGGGCGTGATCGAGTACCGCAACCGCCAAGGCGCCATGCGAAACCTCTACCAAATGAGTGAAGCGGAACGCCGCATGCTCATGCGCACGGACTGGGGCTTTGTTCATCAGCATGCCTCAGATGGGTTGCGGATGTCTGTCTCCGCCGGTGCAAACGTTGGTGAGCGGCTGATGGCCGTTGGTGCGCGCCATTACGGCGACATTCGTTCCACCGCAATTGACTGGCTTGATCGCGTGGAAATTGCGGAAGATCGCATTGACGATGATCCGCGTGCATTCTCGGGCGGCATGCGTCAGCGGCTTCAGATTGCTCGCAATCTGGTCACCAATCCACGCCTGGTTTTCATGGATGAGCCCACTGGCGGCCTCGACGTTTCTGTTCAGGCCCGGCTGCTGGACCTTATCCGCGGTCTGGTTTCAGACCTTGGCCTTTCCGTTATCATCGTCACGCATGATCTGGCTGTGGCACGCTTGCTGTCAGATCGCACGCTGGTAATGCGCCGCGGCCATGTGATTGAAACCGGCCTGACAGATCAGGTTCTCGATGATCCGCAGGAAGCCTACACCCAGCTTCTTGTCTCCTCCATTTTGCAGCCTTGAGGTCCGCCATGAAGACGAAAATCTGCCTCTCCAACGTTGGCAAAACCTTCCGCATGCATCTGCGCGAGGGCATTGAACTGCCGGTGGTCGACAACGTCTCTTTCGCCGTAGCAGAAGGAGAATGCGTCATTCTGGGCGGCCCGTCCGGCTCCGGAAAGAGCTCCGTGCTCAAAATGATCTACGGCAATTACCGCTGCCCAAAGGGCCAAATCCTGATCACCGACGGCGAAGAAATCATCAACGTGGCACAAGCTGCCCCTCGGCGCATCATACGCCTGCGTGACAATACAATCGGCTACGTCAGCCAGTTCCTCCGGGCCATCCCACGGGTCCCCGCGTTACGGCTGGTTGCTGATCCGCTCATCGCTCAGGGCGTGTCCGAAGAAGAAGCACTTGCACAAGCGCGTGTTCTGCTCACCCGTCTGAATGTGCCAGAGCGGCTGTGGCAGCTGCCGCCCGCCACGTTCTCAGGCGGTGAACAGCAACGTGTGAACATTGCCCGCGGCTTTATCGCCCATTACCCAATCCTGCTGTTGGATGAGCCTACTGCGTCTCTGGATGCCAAGAACCGCGCCGTCGTCGTGGAACTGGTTGAAGAGAAGAAGAAGAAGGGCGTTGCAATGCTCGGCATTCTGCACGATCACGAAGCCCGTGATCAGATTGCCGACCGTATCATCGACGTCACTCAGTTCAAGGCAGCGGCCTGACCATGAGCATTCAGCCGAAGATAACCGAAACGGTCATCGACCCTTCTGTCCAACTGAGAGAAACGACCATTGGCCGGCGCTGCGAAATCTTGCAGCGCTCAACCCTCGAATACACCGAGCTGGGCGATTATTCCTACGTCGGCTCGGACTGTATGATAGCGGACACAACCATCGGCAAATTCACGGCAATCGCCGCCCATGTCCGTTTGGGGCCGCCAAATCACCCGATGCATCGCCCCAGTCAGCATCGCTTCACCTATACGCCGGAGTATTACGAGGCCGACGCAGAACGCGACCACGCATTCTTCAAGGAACGCCGTCAAGCGCGTGTCACGATTGGGAACGATGTATGGATTGGCCATGGCGTTACCGTGCTTGCCGGTGTGACGGTCGGCGATGGGGCCATCCTTGCAGCAGGAGCTCTGGTCGCAAAAGATGTCGAGCCGTATACGATCGTGGGCGGCGTCCCGGCCAAGAAGATCAAGGACCGTTTCCCACAAGAGCTTTCAAAGCGTTTACGCGCTTTGAGGTGGTGGGATCTGCCAGAGGATGTACTCTTCCACAACCTTGCCTTGTTTCAGTCCGAAGATATCGAGAAATTTGTAGAGATTTTTGGACAAATTTCAGACCGTCATTCATCAGACACAGGCGCTCAATAAAGCAGTGGGCAAACAGGGAATTGCCATGCGTTACGCAGTTTATTACTCCGCCGCCCGAACCGAACCTCTAGCCGAGCTGGGTAACACCTGGCTGGGCCGGGATCCGTTCACCAACACCCCTCTCACACAGCCGAAGATCGATGGCATCAGCGCCGCCGAACTCTGGCAGTACACGGAAACGCCCCGCCGCTACGGCTTTCACGGCACGTTGAAGCCACCCTTCGAGCTCGCCGAAGGCGTTACAGAGGACATGGTTTGCGAGCAGGTCCGCAGCTTTGCCGCACGAACCCGCCCCTTCCAGCTGGATGGCATTGCCCCAAATCGGCTCGGTGCCTTTCTTGCCCTCACCCCAACGGCCCCAAGTGAAGGGCTCAACGATCTCGCCAGCCGGGCCATTCGAGAACTCGATACACTTCGCGCGCCACTTTCCGACGCCGACATTGCCCGCAGGCGTCAGTCCGGTTTGACCCCAGAGCAAGATGCCTACATGTTGCAATGGGGCTATCCATACATCTTTGAATTCTTCCGCTTCCATCTCACCCTGACAGGCAAGATCAACGACAAGACGATTATGCCTGCGCTTCAGGCGGCAGCGGAACATCACTTCGCACCGGTACTGAACAAGCCTGTCACCATCAATCAAATCGCGCTCTATGTCGAAGAAGAGCGTGGCGGCCCATTCCGGGTTGCAGAAACATTTCGGTTTGAAGGAGCTTCCCAATGAGCGACGCGCTCACATCCCAAAGCAGCAAGAGTACTGAAGAAGCCGAATACAACGCCAACGCTCTGACATTCACGAATGCCAAGGTCGTTCTGCCTGACGAAGTAATCGACGGCTCCATTGATACCGCAAACGGCTTGATCCGGAGCATCGACAGCGGAAACGCCGCTCAAGGCCATGACTGCGAAGGCGACTACCTGATCCCGGGTCTGGTTGAGCTGCATACCGACCACTTGGAAAACCACTACAAACCGCGCCCGGGAGTCCTGTGGAATCCGATTTCAGCCGTTCAAGCTCATGACGCGCAAATTGCCTGCGCGGGCATCACAACCGTTCTCGACGCGCTGCGCGTGGGTATGGACGATGGCGCTGATTTCACCGCCCAAGACATGCGCGCCATGGCAGACGCCATTGAAACCGCACAGGCCGCCGGTCGGCTGCGAGCTGACCACTTCCTGCACCTGCGCTGCGAAGTTTCTGCAGACAACTGTGTGGAAGGCTTTAGCCTGTTTGAAGGCGACGACCGCGTTCGCCTGACCTCGTTGATGGACCACACGCCGGGCCAACGTCAGTTCACCTCCCTTGATTACTACATAAAGTACTACAAGGAGGCCAAAGGCTTCTCTGATGAACAGCTGGAAGTGTTCATTGAGCACATGACAGCGCGCGGGGAGCGCAACTCGGATAAAAACCGCCGCGAGATTGCAGCCCGCGCCACGGCAAGCGGCATTCAACTGGCCAGCCATGATGATGCCACGGTAGCTCACGTCGAAGAAGGCGTCGGGTTTGGCATCAAGGTCGCTGAATTTCCAACCACAATGGAAGCGGCCAAGGCTTCTACGGAAGCGGGAATGGCCGTTCTCATGGGCGCACCAAACGTGGTGCGCGGCAAGTCCCATTCCGGCAACATCTCTGCCAAGGAGCTGGCATCCGCTGGCTACCTGAACATCCTTTCATCCGACTATGTGCCGGTTTCCTTGCTGCACGGCGCGTTTGTTCTGGCAAAGGACATTGAGGGCATAACCCTGCCGGATGCGATCCAGAAGGTCACAAAAATTCCAGCCGAGTCCGTGAGTTTGATGGATCGAGGGGCCATCATTGAGGGTCGCCGCGCTGACCTTGTTCAGGTTCGCATGGTCGACGACATTCCA
Source organism: Nesiotobacter zosterae (assembly GCF_033843645.1). Classification (NCBI taxonomy): domain Bacteria; kingdom Pseudomonadati; phylum Pseudomonadota; class Alphaproteobacteria; order Hyphomicrobiales; family Stappiaceae; genus Nesiotobacter; species Nesiotobacter zosterae. Next base: position 113,780 of record NZ_JAWXVZ010000009.1, read on the forward strand.
ATCGTACGCGGTGTATGGCGTGAGGGTCGTCGTGTTGCCTGATCAGCGCAGATCAACACCAAGTGAAAGCAGGGCCGAGGAAAAGCTCGGCCCCGGTGGCCTGGTCATTGTTGTGGGCCCAAGCGGAGCTGGCAAGGATTCCCTCATTGACGGTTTCAAGGCGGACGCCGAAGGCCACAACGAGCTGATGTTCGTGAAGCGCCTGATTACACGGCCTGCAGAAGCTGGCAGCGAAGACCACGAAGAAGTCGGCTATTCTGAACTGGAAGCGATGATCAAGAAGGACGAAGTGGCTCTCTCATGGGCCGCACACAACCTTCTCTATGCGCTACCAAAATCGGTTGATGCCCACATTGCAGCTGGCAGTGTCGCAATCGCCAACGGCTCTCGCAGGATCATTCCATATGCTCTGCTCAAGTATGAGCATGTACTGGTGGTGCATATAACCGCTCCAGTGGAAGTGCTTGCAGAACGGTTGGCCCAGCGCGGCCGCGAAACCGCAGAGGACATCGCCAACCGTTTGAAGCGTGCCGAAATGACTTTTGGCTCGGCTCCCAATGTGGCCCGGATCGAGAACGTGGGCTCCATCGAAGAAGGTGTCCGCAAGCTTTCAGAGGCGATCAGCGCCTTCTACGCGCCGTTCAAGGGTCAGTTTCTAGAGGCCTGATCCTTGAAAGCCTCTGCGCCAAGCAGCAATGCGTGAATGTTGGCAATCAAGGCTTGTTCAAAATCAACTTTGAGGCGGGAAAATTCCGCCTCAGCCATCACCTTTTCAAGCTCGGCGCAGGGGTGGGTCACGGGCCACAGGCCGGCGACGACCGCATTGACGCTGAAGATCAGGCTCTCACACTGCGCCCGCTCAAGATGGGGCTGCGCTTTATGGAGCGCGCTGGAAGCACGAGTGATAACCTCGAGCAACACCCGCTTGAAGGCCCTGAGCCCTTCCTGACTGACGTTGTGCTCCAAAGTGGGAGCCAGTTCGGTCAGCAACAGGCACGTTCTAGAACTGCCGCAATAGCCGCGAGCGAGCAACACTGCTGTCTCCTCGGCAGACATCGGACCCGTGACCGCCTGTTCCAGCGCAACCAACATGGCATTGAGATCAGCAAGCAGCAGCTGAAGCATGATGTCTTCACGGCTTTCGAAGTAGCGATAGACATTGGACTTAACGACGCCCGCCTTCTCCGCAATGCGTTTCAGCGTAACAGCTTGCATTCCCTCTTCCTTCAGCAACTCCCCCGCTGCTGCAAGAAGGTCTTTTGTGCGCTGAGCTTTCGCCGCCGCTGTTCGAGCTCGCTTGAATTCAACCTCTGCCATGAAGCTGGAATACGCTCGCTTGCCGCCGCTGTCAATAAGTGACCCCTGTTCACCTATTGACTCCTTCGCAAGATCACGTAGCTTTAGTGAACAAGAGTCACTTATAGCCGGAGATGGAAGCCATGAAGTTGACCGTGAATGGAACCGACTATGAGGTCGATGCAGATCCAGAGATGCCCTTGCTATGGGTGCTACGCGATATCCTGAATATCAAAGGCCCCAAGTTTGGGTGCGGTGTGGCCGCCTGCGGTTCATGCACGGTCTTGATTGATGGCTTCCCCGTTCGGTCCTGCTCGCAAGCCGTGGCGGATACTGAAGGCGCGATAACCACCATCGAAGGGCTGGAGCAGAACGGCAATTTGCACCCGGTACAGGAAGCTTGGATGCGCCATGCCGTACCGCAATGCGGCTACTGCCAATCTGGTCAGATCCTGGCAGCGGTTGCCTTGCTTGATGAAACTCCCGACCCCACGGATGAGGACATCGACAACGCCATGACCAACCTGTGTCGTTGTGGAACCTACCCCATGATCAAGGCGGCGATCAAAGACGCTGCCAAAGCCCAAGGCGCGTAAGGAGGGTTGATCAATGAGCAAACTTGGAAAGATCACCCGTCGCTCCTTCCTCGGTTTTGCGGCCCTTGCTGCTGGCGGCGTCGCAATCGGTTATTACTTCTACCAAAAGCCGCATGCTAATCCGCTGGATGCCCGCAAAGCTGAGGGAGATGCCGTCTTCAACCCTTATGTCACCATCAGCAAAGAGGGGGCGATTACCATCATCACCCCACGGGCAGAAATGGGTCAGGGCACACAAACCACACTCGCCGCTCTGGTGGCTGAAGAGCTTGAGGTCTCGCTGGATCAGATCAAGGTGGAACATGGCCCGGCAAGCGCCGCCTACTACAACTCTGCCATGTTCATGGAAGGAGGCCCCTTCGCAGCCTTCGACACCAGCTTGCTTGCAGAAAGTGCGCGCGAAACCATGGGCGTAGCCGCGAAGTTCCTGGGCGTTCAAGTTACAGGTGGTTCCTCCGCCATGATTGATGCCTTTCAGAAGATGAGGGAGGCAGGAGCTGCAGCGCGTACAATCTTGGTTCAGGCAGCAGCGGTCCAGTGGGATGTGGCACCGGAGGGCTTGAAGGCCGAGAACGGCGTGATAACCAATCCTCAGTCTGGGGAAAGTGTGCGCTATGCGGAAGTCGCAGCATTGGCCGCGGAACTAACTCCGCCATCAGACATCAAGTTGAAATCTCCTCGGGACTGGAAGCTGCTGGGCAAGTCGCAACCGCGTGTAGAGCTGCGCGAGAAGGTAACCGGCGCTCCGATTTACGGCATCGACGTGGAATTGCCGGAGATGCTTTATGCAACGGTTCGCATGTCTCCTCGGTTCGGCGCAGCCGTAAAGACCCATGACCCGGCACCTGCGCTGCAAATACGGGGAGTGGAGAAGGTGATACCGCTGAGCTCTCGATATGGACATGGCCTTGCAGTCATTGCCACCAACACCTGGGCAGCATTCAAAGGTGCAGACGCCATCAAAGTCGTATGGGAAGAGGCTGAGTATCCGGCGGATACCGAGGGCATGCGACGACGTTTCATGGCTGCACTCAATCAAGACGCTTCGTTTTCCCTTGGCGGCTCCGGAGATCCAGCGGGTGTACTCTCGCAAACACCTGAAGATCGGCGTCTGGAAGTCACGTACGAAGTCCCTTTCTTGGCCCATGCAACCATGGAGCCCATGAACGCCACGGCCCAATGGCGCGGTGAGACGCTCGAAATCTGGTGCCCTAACCAGACCCCAACAATGGTGAGGCATGTATGCGCCAGCCATTTTGGCATTGAAGGCGAGAACATCATCGTCAACACCACGCACCTTGGCGGGGGCTTTGGTCGCCGCCTTGAAGTGGATTATGCCCTTTATGCGGCAATCGTCGCGAAAGAAACCGATGGGCGTCCGGTCAAGGTAACGTGGACCCGTGAAGAAGACACCCGCCACGATGCTTATCGGCCAATGGCAGTCGCCAGGTATCGCGGTGCTTTGACGGAACAGGGCAATTTAAGTGCCGTTGACGTGGACGTTGCGGTGCCGCCTCTATTCAAGAAAGTGGTGGGGCGCTTGTTTCCGGGCGTGCCGCTGGCAGGGCCTGACAAACTGCTTTTAGAGGGTGCCTACGACCAACCTACCACGATTGAGAACAGGCGCTATGCGGCCCACGAGGTGGACCTGCCCATTCCTATTGGCTTTTGGCGTTCGGTTGGCAACTCCTACAACGGCTTTTTTCACGAGAGCTTTATCGATGAAGCGGCACACAAAGCTGGCAAAGACCCCTTGGCGTTCCGGCTGACCATGATGAACGACGAAGAACATGCCCCGGCCAAAGGCGTTCTTCGAAAGGTTGCCGAGATCTCCGAGTGGGGCTCACCTCTTTCCGCGGGGAAAGGACGCGGCATTGCCCATACGATTTCATTCGGCACATGGGTAGCTCAGGTGGTGCAGGTGGATGTATCAGATGGATACGTCACCATTGAGAAAGTGTGGTGCGTTGCAGACCCGGGCCTCGTGCTTGATCCTGCAAACTTCAAGGCGCAGCTCATCTCAGGGGCCATCTTCGGCCTGAGTCAGGCGCTTGGTCAGGAAATTACCTTTAGCAACGGAGAGGTGGAGCAGTCCAACTTCTTCGATTTTGATGCAATGCGCATGCATCAAACGCCAGTGTTTCACATTGAGCTGTTGGAGAATTCACCCCACATGGGCGGAGCAGGCGAACCCGGCACCCCGCCCGCACCAGCTGCGCTGGCGAACGCCATCTTCGCGGCAACCGGCAAGCGCATCCGCACCATGCCACTGAGCAAAGAAATCGACTTCACGTGACAAAAAGGCCAGCGAGAAATCCATGCCGCTGGCCTTTTCATTCAAACCTTGGTCTCGCCATTACTGTCCGGTCAAGAACCCTGCTGGCAAACCAAACCCTTCTTCCAAAGTGCTAAGTGCGTCCTCTGCATCCGCCTCGCCTGAAGCAATGCCTTCAACACTGATCGTCTCTGGTGCTGAGCCGGGCTCCCGAGGTTCGGCGTACAGCTCGTCTGAGGCGGTGGCTGGATCCGGAGCCGCAGTGTCCGCAGCGGTTTCCGGCTGTAAAGCGCCAGCGTTCCCATCAGTCTGCGGCTTCTGCAAAGGCACAACCGGACCATCCCGCGTGATAACCGCGCCATCGATGCCATTGGGTACAGAAGCAGTCGCAACCGGTTCGGCAGGCTCGGCCACAGGGGCCAGCTGTTCGGCCTTGGCCTGCAAAGCCAAGCGTGCACGCAGTTTAGCCGCAACGGTGTTCTTCACCCTTTCATTGACAGGGGCAAGACTGGCAGAAGCTGCCGCCTCTCCCGGTGTACCAATGGCAAAACTCGGACGCATCAGCGTCCCTGCAACAGCCACATGCGGGTGATCATCCTCAGATGAAGAAGCCTGTTCCGCGCCTTCCAGCAGGCTCGGTTGCAAGTCCCACTCGACACGACCATCGCTCAGGTTCACCTCCCCGCTGCCCTCAATAAGGGCCGCATCGCTCATGAAGGTGAGCCCCTGAAATTGCGCCCGGCCCTGACCGAACATTACATCAGCGCCCCAAGTGCGGAAACTCGTCTGGCTGCCTTCTGTCAAAGGCCAGCCGCGCACAGGCTCGGCGCTCAACGAGGCAATCATGGAATTCAAATCAAGATCATAAAGCACGCCGCTGCCCAGTTGGAAGCTAACGGCGCCATCCATGTTCTTCCAGAGCTTCTCGAGTGCCTCCCCTTCAGAAGCAATGCTCATGACCGCATTGAGCGCACCATCAACCCGGGGCAGATCAGAAACCGCTGCAAAGAAGGGCGCAGCATTCACATTGCTAACGGTCAGGTCAGCGGTAAACTGCGGCTCAACTGTCGCACCGTTGAGCAAGAGCGTGCCGGTCACATCACCGCCGTAGAGCTGCAACTTGTTCAGCTCCACATCAACGCGGCCCGCCTCAGAAGTGGCGCGCAGGACACCCTGTTGTCCGCGCAAATCCCCGGCTGAGAACCGATCAAACGCCAGCGACAAGTCCACGTCCACATTGCGCAGCACGGAAAAATCATAGGGGCGTTCTGCCCCACCAACGGCAAGACTTCCATCGCGGGTCAGCAGGTGGTCGAGTTGCAGCTCTGAAAGCGCATATCGACCTGTTAGCTTGGGCCGCTCCCCCTGCTCGATGCGACCACCACCCTCGACACGCAAGTCATCCAGAAACAGCTCAACATCTCGGTAATTCAGGGAATCGCCTTCACTGGCGAAATGCCCGGAAACACGCAGTCGATCTCCGCGAAGATAGTCTGGCAAACGCTTGCCATACCACCGGGTGAACTCAGGCAGATCTTCTGTTGAGAAGGAAATACGGCCCTCCGCTCGGCGAATGTCTTCAAGGCTTCCAGAAAGGCCGCCGGTAAATCGCTCGGTGGCAAACTTGAGGTCCGCAAAGCCTCCGTTCCCTACCTCACCTTCAATAGCGAGCGGCTCCCCGCGCCAACGCGCGCTTCCCGTTATCAAGGTCGGCGCATTGAGACCGGAAAACTGAATATCCAAATCAATGTCATCAAGCGCTTCGTGTTGCCCCTCAACGCTGAGCATAGAAGGAAGGGCAATTTCAGAGATACGCCCATTGCGCACCTGAGCGGTTCCGAGAAGCTCCATCCTGTCTTGAAGCTGCGCAATGTCATGACCTACAGCAAGGTAGGACAGATCAACTTCAGCGATACCCGACCCGGGCTGCTCAATACCTGCCAATCTGAGAATTGTTTCAAACGGTACGGCATCCCCATTCAGAGACCCCTTCAGTTCGATACCGTCTTCCAAATAAGTCGCCTGCGCTTCCCCGGTCAGATCCAATCCATTGACAGCACCTTTGAGGCCGCGCGTTCGAACACCGGTCGAGGAGAACTGAACCTGCGTATCAATGGAGTAGCTTTCCAGCCCTTCGGCAACGTCAAAGCCCAACAGCCCAGCAGCTTGGGAAAGCGAGTTACCAGCTCCCGTAACCTTCAGCGAGCCAACAGGTGCATCCTTGTAAGCGAGTTGCCCTGCCGCGTTTACTGACAAGGCCTCCCCGCTTTTGAGTTCCGCGCTCACTGAAGTCGCAGTTCCGCTCAAAAAGCCAGGCAGCGAACCAAGATGCGCTGACAGGCTGTAGGCTGTGTTGTGATGACTGGCAGAGCCGTTGATTTCCAATGCAGCAGACCCACCACTCACACCGCCTGAGAGCTGCAGGTTCGTCAACTCAAAGCGCAGGTCACGCCCCTGATCGCGATAATCCAGGCGCCCGCCATTGACAACAAACTGCGATATGCCAGCCTGCTGAAGTCTTGAAATGGCAGAGGCCCAAGCGCTTGCCTCAGGTGTGCTCTTCAAAAGCGCTGCGTGCGGTTGCCAGCTGCGGGTACCACCGCGCGAAACTTCAAGGAACAAGTCCGCGTCATTTAGTTCAATGGAGTTGATGGACGGACTTCCCGTGAACAGCCCCAGCCAGCCTATGCCGAAATCAACACGGCCTACCTGCGCAAACTCAACACCGTCTGCGGCGGCCACCCCCGCAATGCCCACGTTTTCGACTTGAAGCACCGGGGCGGGAAATACGCCAACCGTTGTGCGCCCATCCAGACGGACCTGCCAGCCTGTCGCTTTGGCGAGTTGCTCCTTGACCAGCGTCTTGATCGCATCTTGAGGAACGAATTGCGGAGCAACAACCACACCGCCACCAAGCAGGACAGCCGCAATGCCTAACACTGGAACGATAGGTTTCATAAGCAGATACAAACTCGTTTAACAGAATTACCCTGAGCCACCTTTTAGCGCCACCAGATGACTTTTACAGCCCTCACAGGCCCTGAGAAAACGTCTAAAATAAGACTATGCGAACCTACCTAACATATTGAGCAGGTTTCCCAATGCCCCACTTCGCAGGGCCCGCAGAATAACAGGCCCTAACCAATAGAGCATTTACAACCCCCAGCGCCAGCCCCATTTAATTCTACAGATACCTAGATGATTCATCTGGTATTTGTCCAAAACGGCACAAAGAAAAACAAATATATGCCACTGGGCAATTTTAAATTTGGCAGGTTGGGAGCTCCGCGCTAGGTTGGCACTCTCAAGTGACTACTTTAGGCGACTTATATGCTGAACTCTCTGAAAAGCTTTTTAAAGGAAATCACGCTCGGCAAGCAGGAAAAGCTGCCCTATCAGGATGATGACCACCGTCTCGCTGCAGCGGCTTTGATGTTCCACATCATTGCTGTGGATGGCGAAGTGGAAACTGAAGAGCTTTCGGCCCTCAACAAGACATTGAAAAATGCCTACAGCTTGTCTGAGGAAGAAACTGACAATCTCATCAAGCTCGCTAAAGAACGCGATGACGAGGCAGTGGACCTTTATGGTTTCACCTCTGTCCTGAAGCGCCAATTGAGCGAAGAGGAACGCGTCAAGGTCATCGAGATGATGTGGGAAATGGTTTTTGCCGACGGCTCAGTTCATGAGTTCGAGGACAACACCATTTGGCGGGTCGCAGAACTCCTGGGCGTTTCATCTCGCCAGCGCATGGAGCTGAAGAAACAAGTCAGCGAGCGTCACCAACAGTAGATAGCTTTAGGAAACATATTTTACCCATGATCCAAGCAAAAAAGCCAAAGATCCTGATTGTCCTCCACCAGGAGACATCCACGCCCGGTCGGGTTGGTCAGGAGCTGGTCAAACGCGGCTTTCAACTGGACATCCGCAAGCCCCGTTTTGGAGACAGCCTGCCAAGCACGATGGACGGGCATGTTGGCGCGATCGTATTCGGCGGGCCCATGAGCGCCAATGACCCAGACGCCTTTATCTCCAAAGAAATCGACTGGATCGGCGTACCGCTGAAGGAAGAAAAACCGTTTCTTGGCATCTGTCTTGGAGCTCAAATGCTAAGCCGCCATCTCGGTGGCACAGTTACCTCTCACAAAGACGGCTTGGTGGAAATCGGCTACTACCCCATTGAAGCCACTGTTGAGGGCAAAACGCTCATGAAATGGCCGAACCGGGTCTACCAGTGGCACCGGGAGGGGTTCTCCCTGCCCACCGGAGCAACTCTGCTTGCAAAGGGGGCGACCTATCAAAATCAGGCCATGCGCGTGGGACCGAATGCATACGGCATACAATTTCATCCCGAGCTGACCTACCTGATGATGAACCGTTGGACCACACTTGCATCAGACCGCATGTCTCTGCCGGGGGCACAAGGGCGAAGGGATCACTTCAAAGGCCGCTTTGTCTTTGATCCGCCGCTTTTTCAGTGGCTGCAGGATTTCCTGGACATGTGGATCGGCACCGCCGATGCTCCAAAAAACCAGGCATGCCGCGATCTGATTGCCAGCTAGATTATGGGCCTCCGCCAGAGGTGAACATTTATGTAGATGCAAAAAAGGCCCACTTTAAAGCGGGCCTTTTTCATATCATACCACCGGAAACAAGCTTACTCGGCAGGCTGAAGCACTGGAGAAAGGCTTGCTTTCTCACCGAGAACTGGCGCGCCAACCGGCAGAACATCGCGGCCACATACATCCTTGTAAATGTAATGAGCCATCACGTACCAAGCTGCACATGAACATGCGATTAGCACGTAGCCAGCGATGACGTTGAATACGGGCGGGCCAAAGTGACCAATCACCAGAAACAGGAAACCAAAGAACAGAGTGCCAAAAATGGTTGCTTCGGCTTTATGGATATAAAGTGCACCATAAAGCATGATGCCTGTGTAGATGGTGAAAGGGATCAGGAAGAAGCCGATTTCCTCATGGGAAGAGGTGTAGAAACCGAACTCGTTGCTGATCAGGATGCCAGCGAATGCCAGCCAAAACGCACCGTAGATGGTGAAGGCGCTGTAACCGAAGTTGTTTCCGGTTGCCTTGACCTGAAAGCCAGCGACCAACTGAGCCAGACCGCCAACGAAAACGCCCAACCACAACACAGGGCCCATGCTCTCTAAAAGGCCAATGTTGTGCATCTGCAGGACAAAAGTGGTGATACCAAATCCAGCCAAGCCTACAACGGCTGGATTTCCAGACTTAACAGAAGACATAGTCACTCCGGCATATTAAGGGTTGCGCAATGCAGCCAGTTTATCTCGCCTTTATTGTATAGATTGGCGAATTACTTTCGGCGCGGAGTTAGACACATGCCCCGACGAAATCAACCGTACAAACGCTTAGGCTAAATGCCTTAGCGTACAAATAGTTTTTGTAATATACATGAGGGAATAGTTGAAGGAAGGTATGCGCCCAAGTATTCAGCTCGGGCGCATAGATCTTTATTCGACTGGCTTGAACTTGACCAGCAAATCCTTGGCGTCAACCTGATCACCGGGTGCGACCATTACAGCATCGATAATCCCATCACGATCCGCGTGGATTGCCGTTTCCATCTTCATGGCCTCGATGGTCAGAATCACATCGCCCGCCTTTATCTCCGCATCCTGACGAACACAGACGGTGGAAACGACACCCGGCATTGGTGCGCTAACATGATTTGGGTTCCCAGTCTCGGCTTTGTGGCGAATGGCATTGCCAGTGGCCCCGTGTGCCCGATCCATGAGGCGGATGTTGCGCGGCTGTCCGTTCAACTCGTAGAAGACACGCTTCTCGCCTTGGTCATCGGTCTCACCGAGGGCAAGACAAGCAAGCACCATGACCTTGCCCGGCTCCAACTCCACCATGATTTCTTCACCCGGCTGCAAACCGTAGAAGTAAGTGTTGGTCGGCAGAACGCTGGTGGGCCCGAACTGGGTTTGAATGCGTGCGAACTCCATGAACACCTTGGGATACATCAGGTAGGAGCACAGCTCCTCATCAGAAACCTGACTGACATCCTTGTTCAACAGACCGGAAAGCTCGGACCGCTTCTCGTCCAGATCCTCCTCGTCCAGCAGCGAACCAGGGCGCACCGTGATTGGCTTTTGGCCTTTCAGGATCTTGTTTTGCAACGCTTCTGGCCAGCCACCCGGGCTTTGACCCAGGTCACCGCGCATCATTTGCACGACGGAGTCCGGGAAGGCCACTTCAACCCGCGGATCCACCACCTCTTCCGGCGTGATGCCCTGACTGACCATCATCACGGCCATGTCACCAACCACCTTGGAGCTTGGCGTCACCTTCACGATGTCACCGAACATCATGTTCACATCGGCATAGGCTTTGGCCACCTCGTGCCAACGCGTTTCCAGCCCAAGTGAGCGTGCCTGCTCCTTGAGGTTGGTAAACTGACCACCCGGCATTTCGTGGAGATACACCTCGGATGCACCGAAGCGCAGATCGCTCTCAAACGCGCGGTACTGATAACGCACCGCTTCCCAATAGAAGGAAATCTCGCGGATCACTTCCGTGTCCAACTGAGGATCGCGCGAAGATCCTCGCAGCGCTTCCACCACCGAGCCCATGCAAGGCTGGGAAGTCAGCCCTGACAAGCTGTCCACGGCAACATCAATCGCGTCCACACCGGATTCGACGGCCGCCAGAATACTGGAGGCAGCAATGCCGGAAGTATCATGCGTGTGGAAGTGGATCGGCAGATCAACTTCTTCCTTCAACGCCTTGATCAAGACCTTGGCAGCTTGCGGCTTCAGCAGCCCCGCCATGTCCTTGATGCCCAGAATATGGGCGCCGGCAGCCTCCAGTTCCTTCGCCAGATTGACGTAGTACTTGAGATCATACTTCGGACGGGCGCTGTTCAGAATGTCGCCGGTGTAACAAAGAGTTGCTTCACACAGCTTGCCACTTTCCTGCACCGCATCCAAAGACACGCGCATGTTCTCAACCCAGTTCAGGCAATCAAACACACGGAACAGGTCAACGCCGTTCTCTGCAGCCGTCTTGACGAAGAACTTGACTACATTGTCCGGATAGTTGGCATAACCAACGCCGTTGGAACCGCGCAGCAGCATTTGCAGCAGAATGTTGGGCGCCTTTTGGCGCACCATACGCAGACGCTCCCAAGGGTCTTCACTCAGGAAGCGCATAGCCACGTCAAACGTTGCACCGCCCCAGCACTCCAACGAAAGCAACTGCGGCAGCCCTTTCGCATAGGTGTCTGTGATCTGCGCAATGTCATAGGTCCGCATACGGGTCGCCAGCAGAGACTGGTGCGCATCACGCATCGTGGTATCGGTCACGAGCACACGCTCTTGATCCTTCATCCACTTGGCAAACCCCTCGGCCCCTAGCCTGTCAAAGACCTGCTTGGTGCCCTCTGGCACTGGGCGATCCAGATACGGAATTACAATCTCGGGAGAATCTTCCGGTGGCTTCGGCCGGTCACGTACATCTGGATGGCCGTTAACGGTCACATCAGAGATGTAGTTGAGCAGCTTCGTCGCGCGGTCAGATGTACGGATGTTGTAGAACAGCTCCGGCGTCTCATCGATAAACCGCGTGGTGTATTTGTTCGCCCGGAAATCCGGGTGCGCAATCACACGCTCAAGGAAGATCAGGTTGGTGGCAACGCCGCGAATACGGAACTCGCGAAGCGCGCGGTCCATACGGCTGCACACTTCATCTGCCGTTGGCGCCCAAGCGGTCACCTTCTCAAGCAGCGGATCGTAGTAGCGCGTGATCACCGCACCGGCGTAAGCCGTGCCGCCATCAAGACGGATACCGAAGCCGGTCGCTCCGCGATAAGCCGTGATGCGGCCATAGTCCGGAATAAAGTTTTGCTCCGGATCTTCAGTGGTCACACGGCACTGCAACGCATGGCCGCTAAGCTGGATCTTGTCCTGCTCAGGAACACCAGTTACCGATTCATCACCGATCTTGCCGCCTTCAGCGATTGCGATCTGTGCCTTGACAATATCAATGCCGGTGACTTCTTCCGTTACCGTGTGTTCCACCTGAATGCGTGGATTCACTTCAATGAAGTAAATCTCACCAGTGTCCGCATCCATCAGGAACTCGACCGTGCCTGCGCCATAGTAGCCGACTTCGCGGCCAATCTTCAGCCCATATTCGCAGAGCTCCGCACGTTTCTTGTCGCTCAGGTAAGGAGCCGGTGCACGCTCGACCACTTTCTGGTGTCGGCGCTGAATGGAACAGTCACGCTCAAAAAGGTGAACCAGATTACCGTGCTTGTCGCCAAGGATCTGAACTTCCACGTGGCGCGCACGCTCAACAAGCTTTTCGAGATAAACTTCGTCTTTGCCGAAAGCAGCTTTCGCTTCACGCTTTGCCGCCATCACCTCTCGAACGAGGGCAGACTCGTCGCGAATGACCCGCATTCCGCGTCCGCCGCCGCCCCAAGAAGCTTTCAGCATCACAGGATAGCCGATCTCAAGCGCGAGGCGCTTTACCTCTTCCATGTCATCTGGAAGCGGATCGGTGGCCGGCATCACAGGCACGCCTGCACGAATGGCAAGCTCGCGGGCGGCCACCTTGTTGCCAAGCTGGCGCATCGTGTCCGGAGACGGACCAATGAAGGCTATGCCGTTGGCGGCACAAGCCTCTGCAAACTCGGGGCTTTCGGAAAGAAAACCATAGCCGGGGTGGATCGCATCCACCTTCTGTTCTTTTGCGACACGCATTACCTCTTCAATTGAAAGGTATGCTTCAATCGGACCAAGACCCTTCCCAACCTGATAGGCCTCATCTGCCTTGAACCGATGCAGCGCAAGTTTGTCCTGTTCGGCGAAGATTGCGACCGTCTGCAAACCAAGCTCGTTTGCAGCGCGAAAAACGCGAATTGCGATTTCGGACCGGTTCGCCACCAACAAACGTCGAATAGCCAAGTGCGCCCCCTCTATTTTCATGGTTATCGCAACTTGTTTACATTTATGATTTGCTAAAGGGAAGAAATTTTTGTGCGCAGTTAGCGCTGCCAAACCCAGCACTTTTCATATTATTCAGTATTCGTGGCCAATCTTTCTACTGGCCTCAGAACTGTGGGGAGCGCCCTAATATATTATTGCGAGATTTTCCACCCCAGTACTTCTCTAAATACATGGAGTATCGAAACAACTTCTCATAGAAAAGGGCCCGGCTGACCTTGCGTAGTCTTGCCGGGCACCAGTCAAAATCAGCGGATCAAACCAAGGCGGAAGCCTTCAGCCACTGCGTGCGTCCGGTTGGCTGCATGCAGCTTGCGCGCCGCAGAAGCGAGGTACCAATCCGCCGTATGTTGAGAAATATTCAAGATCTGACTGATCTCCCAGCTTGTCTTTCCAGCTGCTGACCACTTGAGGCACTCCAGCTCGCGAGGCGTAAGGCGATGGCGAGGGCGATTGGTGTTCGCGCCACTCAACTCACGCATCTTATTGCTGGCATAGATCCCCACAAGGTGCAGCACACTGATCTCCCGCTCAGTGAGATGCACTTCAGGACCTGCGAAAATCAGCATGCCCTGATACCCCTGCTGACCGTGGATCGGCACACATACCCCATCCATGATGCCGTAGTCCCGTGCGTCAGCAAGAATCTGCTGCCCAATGGTCGAGAGAGACCGATCTCGCGCAATACTCGACCACAGGAACGGACGAGAAGCAGACCGAGCCTTCGCGACAATTGGATCATGCTGGACATAATCACGATCCAGATATCGCTGTTGCCATTCTGGATTGCCACCACTCAGCATGATTGACCCGTCCAGAGATGCTCCCTGCTCTGGAATGGCCGCCAAGACAAAACTAGTAAAACCAAAGGTAGTTCCAAGATCAGCGATGCGGCGGGCTACCCCATCGGCTGTTTCCTCGTTGTTAATTGAATCAACGAACTCAAGTGCAGCAGTTAATGGATTCATTTTATTCACCCCTACAAAACGCTCTCCGATGCCTAATTACCTTACGCAACGACCTACCCATTTAGAAGGTGTATCAACAAACCATTTGCTATTAAGGGCTCTGTTTTCGCGTATTCAGAAAAAGAACTATTCAATAATTCTTCCTGACTGTTTGCTGTTACATCCCGCATATTGACAATGCGGCTTTTGAGAGATCTTCCTCTGCGTCACTCAATTGAAACTTGAGTTTTGGAGGTAGCAAATCAGGAAACTCAGTAAAACCCCTAGGCCTCAGAACGCCTTAAGCTTCCGTTAAGGGTGCCTGTAAAGTTTCGCGAGGTTTATAATGAAAATGAGATGAAAGCTGCACCACGCACCTGGGCGCGAAGACGCAAATGATTCTCATCAAGCGCAAGACACGCATAGATGCAAAAATCTAAGCGATGTAACCTTGGGGAAATCGTGGATAACTCTGATTTGAACCTAAATGTCAACCATCACCTGAAAATTTACACTGAAAATTTATTGGCTAGTTCAGACAGTAGGCCTCGACTCGTCTGCTGAAATACTGCCGCAGAGCCAGCAAATAAGCCCCGCCGGAAGATGGTTGCAACTGATACCAATGTCGGACCAATAGATACCAACCTGATTAACTCTTAAAAGCCCTATCAGCTGAGGAATCCGAACCAGCTGACACACCCTCGCCCAAGGTGTGACGTATATATCCGGCAAAACGCAGGTTTGAGGCTTTACAGAGCCCGCCAGCAGTTTGTATAGACCCCTCATATTTTAACGGCATCCGAAGGGCTGCGAACGAACTATCAACCACAACGCCATTCACACCTCGAGACCAAAATTGAGGCCTTCTACCCAAAGCCGGTCTTCGCGCCACATGGCTTAAAGTGATAATTCAAACATCTTGATGCCGTAATGCAGACACTCCCATTGCCCCGCGCACAGCGCTCCAGAACAGTAACTGCCATTCTTGGGCCGACAAACACCGGCAAGACGCACCTTGCCATTGAGCGCATGTGCGCTTACTCGTCCGGCCTTATTGGCCTTCCTTTGCGCCTGCTCGCCCGTGAAGTCTACGGCAAGATCGTGGAACGCAAGGGAGAAGACCTTGTTGCGCTGATCACCGGTGAAGAAAAGATCATTCCGAAGAACCCTCGGTTCTGGGTCTCCACCGTGGAAGCCATGCCGAAAGATCTGAAGGTCGACTTCGTCGCCATTGACGAAGTTCAGCTGGCCGGAGACCTTGAGCGCGGACATGTGTTCACGGACCGACTGTTAAACCTGCGCGGACGGGAGGAGACACTGCTGCTTGGCGCAGCGACCATCCGTCCATTGCTGGAAAAGCTCTTGCCGGGCCTGAACATCATCACCCGCCCGCGCATGTCCATTCTCACCTATGCAGGCTCGAAGAAAATCACACGCCTGCCGCGCCGCTCTGCAATCGTAGCCTTCTCGTCCGATGAGGTTTATGCCATTGCAGAACTCGTCCGCCGTCAGCGCGGCGGCGCCGCCGTTGTTCTTGGCTCCCTGTCTCCGCGCACACGCAACGCGCAGGTCGAGCTCTTTCAGAACGGCGACGTGGACTGGCTGATTGCGACCGACGCTGTTGGCATGGGCCTGAACCTTGATGTGGACCATGTGGCGTTCGCGGGACACCGCAAATTTGATGGCTATCAATACCGCCAGCTCACGCCTGCAGAAACAGGCCAGATCGCCGGGCGCGCCGGGCGCCACCTCCGAGATGGCACTTTCGGGGTCACTGGCAGAGTGAACACCTTTGACGACGATTTGGTGCATTCGGTCGAATCTCACGAGTTTGACGCGCTGAAAGTGCTTCAGTGGCGGAACCCAAAGCTGGATTTTTCCTCTTTATCCGCACTTTTGCGCTCTTTAGACCAATCTCCCGGTGAAGAGGGCTTGACCAAAGCACCTCCCGCAGAGGATATCGGAGTGCTTGAACTCTCCAATCGCGACGAGGCCATTCGCCGCATCGCGACAACGAGAGAAAGAGTAGAGCTGCTTTGGGATGTGTGTCAGGTTCCGGACTATCGAAAAATTGCGCCGGCCAACCATGCAGACCTTGTAGTTAACATCTATACCCATTTGGTTCATTCGGGCGCGATCCCGGATGACTGGTTCCAAAAGCAAATAGCGCTTGCAGACCGGACAGACGGGGATATTGATACATTGGCCAATCGGATTGCACATATCCGAACCTGGACCTTTGTAGCGAACCGTGCCGACTGGCTGACAGATCCTGCTCACTGGCAGGGCGTCACTCGCGGCATAGAAGACAGATTATCTGATGCCCTTCACGAACGGCTTACACAGCGGTTTGTGGATCGGCGAACCAGCGTATTGATGCGACGTCTGAGAGAGAACAAGATGCTCGAAGCGGAGATCACCGCCAGCGGTGACGTACTCGTCGAAGGTGAACACATTGGCCAGCTTCAGGGCTTCCGGTTTGCGCCGGACGCCTCGGCTGAAGGGCAAGAAGAAAAAGCGGTTCGCGCCGCTGCCCAAAAGGCCCTGGCAAGTGAAATCGAGAGCCGAGCTGACCGCTTGTCGCGCTCCCCTAATGAGGACTTCATCCTCTCTTCAGAAGGCACTCTGAGATGGCAGGGCGAGATCGTCGCACGCCTTTCAGCTTCTGATCATACGCTGCGCCCGGGCATTTTGCTCTTGGCTGACGAGCAGCTCACGGGTCCAGCCCGCGACAAGGTAGAGGAACGCGTGGCTCTATGGGTCAAGACCCATATCGAGACCCTGCTGAAGCCTCTGTTTGACCTTGAAGCAGCTGAAGGCGTTGAAGGCATCGCCCGCGGTGTTGCATTCCGGATCTCAGAAAGCCTTGGCATCATCGATCGCCACGACATTTCCGAGGACATTCGCCAGCTCGACCAGACCATGCGCGGCACGCTGCGCAAGCTGGGTGTTCGTTTCGGCGCTTACCACATCTTCGTCCCTGCGCTGCTTAAGCCGGCACCAAGCCAGCTACTCGCACAGCTTTGGGCACTGAAAGAAGGCAAGGAAGACGCCAAGGGCCTCGTGGAGTTGCCACAGCTCTCCGCTTCAGGCCGCACCTCCGTTCCGGTTGATACAGAGATTGAACCTTCTCTTTACAAGGTCGTCGGCTTCCGTGTTTGCGGCCCCCGTGCTGTACGCGTCGACATTCTGGAGCGTCTGGCGGACATCATCCGTCCATTGATCGCCTGGAAACCGCTTGAAGAAGGTATCGAGCCACCGGAAGGTGCGCTGGCGCAAGGCGGAGCATTTACCGTCACCGTCTCCATGACGTCCCTTCTCGGCTGCGCTGGCGAGGACTTCTCCAGCATTCTTAAATCTCTGGGCTACCGCCTTGAGACCAAGGAAGTGCAGCAACCCGTCGTTAAAAAGGCGGAAGAAGCACCAGCAGAAGCTACTGGTGAAGTCGAAGCCTCCGCAGAAACTACAGCCGACGTTCCCGCTGAGTCAGCCGACGCGCCGAGCCAGGAAGCTGAGCCAGCTGCTGAAGCAACACCTGCAGAAGCGACAAACGACACGCCGATTGAAGCTGCGCCTAGTGAAGAGGCCGCTGAGACCGATGGTGAGCCAGAAATGGAAACCGTCACCATCGAGATCTGGCGTCCCGGCCGGGCAGATCGCCGCCGCCAGGGTGGAGATCGCAATCGCCCGCGTCGTCAGCATGGCGACAACCAGAACCGCCAGTCTGAGGGCGAACGCAAGGGCGGCCCGCGCAATAACAACAAGCGTCACAATGCCAAGGGCAAGGGACGTGATGGCGGCGGTCACAAAGGCGGCGGCAAGCCGAACCGCACCGGCAATGCAGGTCGGCCACAGCCACAGCGCGACAAGCCTCTGGATCCAAACTCACCATTTGCAGCGCTCCTTTCTCTGAAGGAGAACATGCAGAAGGGCGACGACAAGTAACCAGTCCATGCAGCAGGCATCGCAGCGCATAGATAAATGGCTATGGTATGCCCGCGTTACCAAATCCCGGACACTGGCACAGAAACTGGCAGTGTCCGGACACGTCAGACTTAATAAAGAGAAGGTCACGACTGCAAAGCAGGGCATCAAGCTCGGCGACGTCCTGACCATCGCGCTCCCCAGACGCCTTATGGTTTACAAGGTCCTCGATCTGGGCAGTCGCCGCGGGCCGGCCAGTGAAGCTCAACTGCTTTACGAAGACCTTTCCCCTCCCCCAACACCGAAAGAAGACGGGCAACCGGAGCAACGAGATCGTGGCACTGGAAGACCCACCAAAAGAGACCGACGCCAGCTGATCCGGATGAAAAAGGACAGCATGGACGATGGTTTCTAAACACCGGCCTTGCCGCGCAAAATGTTTTTCCCGTTTTGCTGTGCGCCCAGTCGCCACGTGCTTGCGAAGGCCACGGAAAAGCGCTAGGCAATGAGCCAAGATTTAACCATCCGCCGCTGTTTTCGAAGCGGCACAGCCGGCGGGTGAGCTGCAACCTAAGAGGATTGCGATGACATACGTCGTCACTGACAACTGCATTAAATGTAAGTACACGGACTGCGTTGAAGTGTGCCCGGTAGACTGTTTCTACGAGGGCGAAAACATGCTCGTCATTCATCCGGATGAGTGTATTGACTGCGGTGTGTGTGAGCCAGAGTGCCCAGCGGATGCGATCCGTCCAGACACGGAGCCCGGGCTTGAAAGCTGGATTGAACTGAACGCGGAATACGCCGCGAAATGGCCAAACATCACGGCGCGCAAGGACCCGCTGCCGGAAGCGCCGGAGTTCGATGGCGTGAAAGACAAGATGGAAAAGTATTTCTCTGATAAACCGGGCGAAGGGGATTGATATCCCCTTTCTCCCCCTATATTGATCTAAACATAATTAACTGATCGTGTTACCGATCGGAAATTCTAACCTTTGCTGAAGCAGAGGTTGGAAAACCGTGGATAATGTGCTATACACTAAGTTCAGTCGCTTGGTGGCACGGTCATGCCTCCGTTTCGGAGGTTTTTTTATGGGCAAATTCTAGCCGACAATGTGCGGTTACGGACTCCCCATTCTCATCACCTTAACCGCCGCTGAATGCTGACTGATCACAGTTGAGCGCAAATCCCTGTGCGCGCATCTCGCGCGCCACGGTGGGCTTTTCGCATTTTTTGACACTAAACAGGCGTCGCACCCCAGCGGCGCTTTTGCTCGCCCGGAGGGGCGCGCATTCTTCGCAGGAGAAAGACAGCGTATGGCCACACCCGCTAAGAAGACCGCTCAGCGTCATGGATTCAAGACAGGTGAACACATCATCTACCCGTCCCACGGCGTCGGTCTGATCACTGCCATCGAAGAGCAGAACGTCGCAGGCTTCTCCCTCGAGCTTCTGGTAGTCGAGTTTGATCAGGAGAAGATGACACTTCGCGTACCAGTGGCAAAAATTCCTAGTGTTGGTATGCGCAAGCTATCCGATGCAGCGACCGTGAAGAAGGCTTTTGAGACCGTTAAGGGCAAGCCGCGGGTAAAGCGCACAATGTGGAGCCGCCGCGCTCAGGAATATGAAGCAAAGATCAACTCTGGTGACTTGCTTGCGATTGCTGAGGTGGTGCGCGACCTTTTCCGTGCCGATACCCAACCGGAGCAGTCTTACTCTGAGCGTCAGCTTTACGAAGCAGCACTGGACCGTATGGCACGTGAAATTGCCGCAGTTCAGAAGTTGTCCGACTCTGAAGCCGTTCGTCAGATCGAGCAGGAACTTGCCAAGTCTCCCGGCCGTGCGGCCAAGGCAGCTCCGGCTGATGACGACAGTCAGGAAGAAGCAGCTTAAACCAAGCTCGCAACCTGATGAGAAAAAGAACCCGGCCGTGCGCCGGGTTTTTTTATGAGACGCGACATTGCGCCACACTTAAGCGTTACTGCTGACGCATCAGTGAACCAACCCTACCCACCTGGCGTAACAACCCGTGCAAACAACAAAACCCGAAAGGGCGGAGGCGAGCATGGGAACGGTAGATTACCAAGGCTATTCCAACCAGATCCTCGAAGTGGCACGCCGGGCACCTTACCTGTCCCGCGAAGAAGAATTTGAGTTGGCCACCAAGTGGCACGACAACAAAGATGCCAAAGCGCTTGAGCGTCTTACGCTCGCACACCTCCGTCTGGTGCTCGCACAAGCGATGAAGTTTCGCTCATTCGGCCTGCCGCTCGCAGATATGGCCCAAGAGGGTCAAATTGGCCTGATGGAAGCAGCCGCCCGGTTTGATCCGTCTCGCGAGGTAAGGTTTTCCACCTATGCAACATGGTGGATCAAAGCATCGATCCAAGATTACATCCTTCGCAACTGGTCGATTGTCAGAGGCGGAACGTCCTCAGTCCAAAAGCGGCTGTTCTTCAGCGTCAGAAGACTGCATTTGGAGATCGCGCGCCAGCACCCGGAGATGAATGACACCGAAATCAAGTCCGAAATCGCGACCAAGCTGAACGTAAAGAAGAGTGACGTGGAACGCATGTCTTCTCACCTTTCTGCCCCAGACGCTTCACTCAACGCACCAATCAGCGAGAGCGATGGGACATCAGCGGAAAAAATCGATCTCTTAGAAGACACTGGACCTCTGCCAGATGACATCGCGTCTGATGCAATCGACATGGATCGAAAGCGTAATTGGTTGGCTGACGCGATGAAGTCGCTGAACCAAAGAGAGCTTATGATCTTGAAAAAGCGTCGCCTAGCAGATGAAGCCATGACACTCGAGGCCCTTGGGGAAGTCATGGGCATATCAAAAGAGCGCGTGCGACAGATCGAGAGCGCCGCATTGAAGAAGCTGCGGTCCTCGCTTGAAGATAAAGGCCCTGGCCTCATCCCTGTGCAATAGGCTTCGTCCGTTCTAATAAAAAAGCCGCGTCCCTCGCGGCTTTTTTGTCAGTCCGAAATCACCTTGACCAAGTCACCAGCTTTGAAACGGTGACCATTGTCCACCTGATTGAGGATCGTAAAGAGCTGCAATCGGCGTGAAGGCTCTATGCCGCTCATTTGCACGGCAAGCTTGCGGGCCGTGTCGCCAGATTTGGCTTGTAACACCTTTAACCGCAACGGCTGCAGCCGCGCTTGATCGGCAGGTGTCAGTTGCTCAAAGCTGTTCAACGTTTGCTCAAAGGCCTTGTTAAAGCTGGCGTTTGGCGACCGACTTGCAAATATGAAACGGTAGCCCGTCAACCCGATGCGCACCACGCCAATTCGGAACGACCACCCATCGGTGACTGCTGACCCCACCACGGCAGGCAGGCCGTTGATGGTGGTTGGACGGACACTGTTGTCGATCAGACCGTTGACCCAACCACTGCGCATGTACTCATCAAGGCTGCTGAACTCTGTCAGATCAGCCCCATCAAACCGCATGGCTGTGCCCTTGCCATCACTGGCAAGCACAGCCTCCGGGCTGTTTTCCAGCGCGAAATTGGAGGGAACACTGAAGGAGATACCCAAAGCCTTGTGAAGAAAGCTGCGACCGCGGATGTACCCCTCGAGAGGATCGTCGCCAAACAACATCCCATCAATGTTGGTCAGATAGTCGGCGCGATCCCTGCGCCCAATGCCCGGCGCACCAATCTGGCGAGCACTGTTGATGGCGCGCAGCACGCGTTCCGGCGTATTGGGGTGGGAGGATAAGAAATCCGGCGCATTGCTGGTGTCGCCGCCAAGGCTTTGGAACTTGGCAAACTTGTCCATCGTCTTCAAGAAACGAGAGGCCGCATAGGGATCATACCCCGCCGCTGCCAGCGTGCGCACGCCAATGTCGTCCGCCTCCAGCTCCTGCTCCTGAGAAAACCGGGCAAAGGACATCTGGGAGGAGCGAACTGCATCTTCCAACTGGCTCTGATCTTCAACCACGGAGCTCATCACACGATTGGCCAGTTCGGCGGCTTCCGCACGGCGCTGACGCTGTATCGCGTGGTTTGCGGTCACGTGTGCCATTTCGTGAGAAAGCACCGCCGCGAGCTCGGATGTGTCATTTGCAAGGGCCAGAAGACCACGGGTTACATAAAGGTATCCTCCCGGCAGCGCGAACGCGTTCACGGCCGGAGAGTTCAAAATGGTAATTCGGTACTGAGCACGTGGATCATCCGAAGCTGCCACCAAGCCACCTACAATTTTCGCAATGGCTTTCTCTGCGCCGGGATCCTTGTAAATGCCGCCATACGTGGCCACGACGCGTGGATGCTCTCGTGCGCCAATATCTGCAGCCAATGTGGGGCGGAGCGTGCCGGGCTTGGCGTCAGTACCCGTGGACCCAACCAGCTGGCACGAAGCAACTGCACCCGCCAACACGAGTACAGCGAGGATGCGTAGCCCGCGTCCTACGGTGCCAAGGGTCATCCCAAATTTCATAGTGGCCCTGGTTGCTCCAACTTCAGTAGTCTTAGCGCAGGAGGTTCATGAAGCCGAATTTCCGGCCCACCACGCAACTGCACAATACCGCGCATTTCAACAATTTGCCCTGTCAGCTTTTCCGGATCCAGCCCCGATCCTCGAAAAGCCTTCAACTTTTTTATCTCAATAATGCCAGTGAAATCGCGTGTCCAGCGCTCACCGAAATTCAGATAGAGGATTCTGCGGGTTTTCCCTACGGAAACCACCTTGCCGTTCACGATCTGGAAGCTCCCGCGCGCGCCATAAAGCCTCGAGTCTGTGGCAAGAAAAGGACCACTGCTTCCCCACCAGCCATTCTTTTGTTGCCTGGCTTGGTTTTCAGCTGCCTCATAGACCGCGCGCAGCCCCTTTCGGCAGCGCAGAACCTCCTCGGGATCCCACAGGACAGCAAGCCCCTGCGAAATCAGAAAGCCTCCCAGGTCCGTGCCATCAGCGCCCCGCATAAAAGCCGCCTGCACACCCCATCGATCTTCCTTGCCAACCTGCGTAACACCCACGGCACCACTTTGACCTTCAAGCCATGCTGAAAGCGCTGCTGCCGCCCGATCATCAAGGATTTTCAACCCAGCCAACCCATAGAGGTTGCCGCTTGGCGCCCGTAGCAGATCGCCGGGCGCAACAGTAAGCGCCGACACCTCTGTTTCAGCAAGAGCGAAGCAGTCTTCTTCTTTGGCATGAGAACCAGAGAGAAATAGGAGACCAGCAAGCAACCCGAGAAAGATGACCCGCAAACGCGACATAAAACACCTGAACACGAAGACAATGCCGATCTAAACTAGAAGCTGCACATCCCTTCAACCCCGGGAATCTTCCGGTTACGGACACACGCCATGGGAAAGGCGGAACCGTATCTCCCGAATAGGGGATGCCATCCCGTTCGTGGCACAGCTGAAATCGCGCTCTGGAAACTGCGGAAAGCCCCCTCGCATCGCAAAAAAAATCATGCTATGCGCAGAGTTGCGCCGCCTTACTTGGCAACATCGGCGCCAGGCCCCGTAGCTCAGCTGGATAGAGCGGCCGCCTCCTAAGCGGCAGGTCACAGGTTCGAACCCTGTCGGGGTCACCATCTTGTATGGCCACTTATCAAAAGCCTCATAAAACACTCAGAAGACAAATGGATCCAAGGCGCCACTGTCTACACGCACGGCCTTACTTCCTAATACTAAGGTATAGATCAAGTACAAATTAGTAATATACCTTCATATAACCATAGGGCATCTGTATAAACCTTAATCTTTGTTTCTAGGCGTTATTGACAGAACTCGCAGACAGGCGTTCATTAACTCCCGGGAGAAATAAAAGGGAGCAGGTATGTCGCCCATTCTGGAGATTAATGACCTGAAAAACAAAGCACGCCGCCGCGTGCCCAAGATGTTTTTTGATTACGCTGATTCCGGTTCATGGACCGAAAGCACCTACCACGCCAACGAAAGCGACTTTGCCAAGATCAAACTGCGACAACGCATTGCCGTTGACATGACCAATCGCAGCCTGAAAACGCAGATGGTCGGGCAGGATGTTGCCATGCCAGTGGCATTGGCCCCCACGGGCCTGACAGGCATGCAGCACGCAGATGGAGAGATTCTGGCGGCCCAAGCGGCGGAAGAGTTCGGCATTCCGTTCACTCTTTCGACCATGAGCATATGCTCCATTGAAGCAGTGGCAGAAAAAACAAAGAAACCTTTCTGGTTCCAGCTTTATGTGATGAAGGATAAAGACTTCATCGGCAACCTTATTGACCGCGCCAAGGCAGCGGGGTGCTCCGCGCTGGTGCTTACACTCGATTTGCAGATCCTTGGCCAGCGCCACAAGGACCTGCGCAATGGGCTGTCCGCCCCGCCCAAGTTCACACCCAAGCACATTTATCAGATGGCAACGCGCCCGCTGTGGTGCCTTGGCATGCTGAAAACCAAGAACCACACATTCGGAAACATTGTTGGCCATGCCAAAGGTGTCTCTGACTTGTCCTCCTTGTCTTCATGGACTGCAGAGCAGTTTGACCCGCAGCTCAACTGGAAAGACGTGGAGTGGATCCGCGAGCGTTGGGGCGGCCCGATCATTCTCAAGGGCATCTTGGATGTAGAGGACGCACGCATGGCGGCACAAACGGGTGCTGATGCCATCATTGTCTCCAATCATGGCGGCCGTCAGCTTGATGGCGCGCCGTCCTCCATTGAAGTGCTACCTTCCATTGTCGATGCGGTGGGTGACCAGATTGAAGTTCATATGGATGGCGGCATCCGCTCCGGTCAGGATGTGCTGAAAGCCAAGTGCCTTGGCGCCAAGGGAACCTATATTGGCCGCCCTTTCCTCTACGGCCTTGGGGCAGACGGCAAAGCAGGTGTTGCAAAGGCCCTCGACATCATTCGCACTGAACTTGATGTCACCATGGCTCTTTGTGGCAAGAGAGACATAAACGACTTGGATCGCAGCATTATTTACCCACCGGAGGGTTTGCAAAACACGCGTTCTTGGGGGTAAAACACGCTAGCTCGTCAATCAGGTAGTGGTCGTTGAGATCACTGCCTTTTTGATCTCCGTTGCTTCGCGTGAGCTGAAAGGCCCCGAATGACCTACAGACCCGGCTTCTTCAATGATATTTCCTCGCGGGTTCGCGCCATGGACTTGGACAACCTGCTGCTGGACACCGACAGTTACAAACACTCCCACTATCGACAATACAAGCCCGGCACCCAGTATGTGTCATCCTATGTGGAGGCACGCAAAGCAAACGGCTCGATAGACTACACCGTTTTCTTCGGCCTTCAGATGGAGCTTGCCAAGCTTCAGGGCGTGGTAATTACCGAAGACATCATTGCCGAAGCAGAGCCTTTCATTCGCGCCCATGGCCTTGATCCCGCCATAGACAGTTGGCGACGTATCCAGGAAAGCCATGACGGACGCCTGCCAGTTCGCATTGATGCCCTGCCAGAGGGCTCTGTGGCTGGCCTGCGCACGGCAATGATGCGCATCACCAACACAGATCCCGAGTTTTACTGGCTGCCAACCTTTCTGGAAACGCGCTTGCTACGGTCCATCTGGTACCCAAGCACGGTGGCCACCAACTCCTTGGCGACAACACGTGAAATTGCACGCCGCATGCAAATCACTGATGGCTCCTCTGAAGGGGTTGAGTTCAAGCTGCACGACTTCGGCGCGCGGGGGACCACATCGTTTGAAGCGGCTGGCATCGGCGGCTGTGCCCACCTTGTGGCGTCTCAAGGAACCGACACCATCAGCGGCCTCGTCTATGCGCGCAATTTTTATGGCGCAGACATGGCGGGCTATTCCATTCCCGCTTCCGAGCACTCCACGATGACCAGTTGGGGTGGCGAAGCTGGTGAAATCGACGCGATGGAAAACATGCTGCGCCAGTTTCCTGATGGGCTCGTGGCATGTGTGTCAGACAGCTATGACCTGTTCCGCGCGCTCAACGAGTATTGGGGCGACAAGCTCAAGGATCAGGTTCTGTCTCGTGAGAACGGCTTTCTCGTGGTGCGTCCGGACAGCGGAAACCCCTGCGAGATCCTGCCGAGCACCATCGAAGCTCTTGGCGAAAAGTTTGGTTTCACCGAAACCGCAACTGGCTACCGCCTGCTCAACGACAAGGTTCGCGTCATTCAGGGCGATGGCGTCACACCACAATCCATCATCGACATCATGCAGGCCCTCATGAACCACAAGCTGGCCATCGGCAACGTTGCATTCGGCATGGGTGCAGGGCTTCTGCAAAAGATCGACCGCGACACCTTTGGATTTGCCATGAAGGCCTCAGCCGTGTGCATTGAGGATGAGTGGCACGACGTGTTCAAGGCTCCGGCCACCTCCGTTGCCGGCCTGAAGGCCTCTCGCCCCGGCCGCCTTGCGGTGGTCAAGGAGCAGCCGGGTGTTTATGAGACCGTCCGCCAAGAGGAGCTGGCAGATCGTGACGATCAGCTTGAAACCGTGTTCCTTGATGGCGAAGTCACCAAAGTGCACCTGTTCGAAGACGTCCGTGCCAGAGCCGCTCAGGAATACGATGAGATGATGGCTGCGAAGGCTCAAGGCCGCTGGCCCGGCATTCGCTAGAAACGCTAGACTAGTCGGAGACCGAGGTGTGCACGGTCTCCCATGCCTCCGTCGCCTCACTGCGAAAGATCGCATCAATAATGCGCATGTTCAAAATGGCATCGCCCGTCCCATAAGGCAGCTCTTCTTCACCGCGCACAACGCGAGAGAACAGCTCACCCTGAAGCTGATACTGATCGCAAGGTGGGATCACTTCCGTCTCGAGTGCGGCATCGCCCAGCACTTTGCCATCATCAAGCCGCAGCACTGTCTCCCCGCCCAGCGGAGCATTGAAGGGGATCAGCATTTCCAGCCGCTTGGAAGTGCCCAGAATGTTGATCCGCTGATACGGCACAGATTGCGTGGCAACAGTAAACTCCGCCCGTTGCCCTCCGCCAAAATCAAGCAGCGCAGACGTCAGCCGGTCTGTTCCAAAGGTCGGATCTCGGTCCACGAGGCTGATCACGCGCACCGGGTCTTTCTCCAGAAAATACCGTGCAGCCACTATGGGATAGCAACCAATATCCATGAGGGCACCACCGCCGGTCGCCAGTTGATTGCGAATGTTTTTCGGGTCCGAGTTGTTATAGGCGAAGACAGACTGAACAAGCAGAATGTCCCCCAGCTCTCCGGAGAGCACAATCTCGCGTGCTCGTTGCCATTGCGGATGGCAGCGAACCATGAACGCTTCCATGACATAAAGGTCGCTAGGCACGTCCAACAGAAGTGAGGCTTCATCGCCATCCAGCGCAATCGGCTTTTCGCAAAGCACATGCTTGCCTGCTTCGGTGGCTTTCATGGTGTACGGCACATGCATGTTGTTTGGCAGCGGATTGTAGATCACCTCCACCTCCGGATCCGCCAACAGTTCGTCATAACTGCCATAAGCCTGCGGGATCCCGAGACGGCTGGCCGCTTCCTGCGCCCCTGCCAAATCTCTAGAGGCGATGGCAACCACCTCAACGCCATTGGCCTTCATCAGGCCCGGAATGACCTTCTCGATGCCGATACGAGCCGTAGAGAGAATACCCCACTTGGTGGTCTTGGTTGCCATTTTTCCTCCCATCGGCCCTTGCGCAAGGACCTGAAGTGCCGATCAGCGCCCCAGTTTGCGGTCTCCTTGTGTGGCCTCATGGGCCATAAGCTCCGCAATGGCGCAGACAATGTGATAAAACGTGCTCGCAGGCGCTGCCTCTTCCACAAACGTCCCGTCTGGCAACAGCTTATCACGCCAAAGGCCGGGCTGTACGCCCTCAAAGAATTTTTGCAAAGCGGTCATGGCGCGCACCAACGAAGCCTCGTAGCGTTCACGCTCGGCGTCCTCGCAAATCTCCAGCATCACAATGGCACCTTTGATCCACTCAGTCTGCCCCCACATACGCGCAACCGGATCCGTCACCGCGAAGCTGTCGTCCATTGCCATGAACACGACATCGCGCTCTTTGTCGATGCCGTACGTCTCTCCGATATCGAACAAGCGCTTGGCAAGGTCCAACGCGCGCTCGTTCTTGCGCGCAGCGCCCCAACGCACAAACAGCCATGCCCATTCGAACTGGTGACCAGGTTCAATGCGTCGGCCCTGATCGCCTTTCATGGGGGCCCAAGTCCGGTCAAAAAACTCCCGCACGGCTCCCGTTTTTGGGTCGACAAACCGGCCCATGGCAAGGCCCACGATCTCATCTGCCAGATCGCCCCACGGCCCATCCGGGTCAACCGCTTCCCAGGCAAGCGCAGCTTCCAGCATGTGCATGTGCGGATTGGAGGCCAAAGGCTCGCTAGGCGGGTTGGTCGCTTCAAATCCAGCTTCAGGATGGGCGTAGTTGGCCCGAATGAAGTCGAATATCTGCCCTGCGATCTGCCGCGCTTCGCCGTAGTGCACTTCATTGCTGGCTGCCATGGCAGCAAGGCCCAACAACGCGAAGGCTTGGTTGTAAAGATCAAACTTCCCGTCAACGATCCGGCCATCGTCATCCATCAGGCCAGCAACATACCCCTCATCGGTGCGAAAGGAGTCCAGCATGCTATCAAGCCCATGCTTGGCAGCGGCCTCCCAGTCGCCCGTCCAGCCAAGGCGTCCGCCCTGACAGAACGAATAGGTCATGCGCGGGTTTACGCGCCCCCGCCGCGGGCCAAGCGCCCCCATGCCATTCAAGCCAATGGCCTCAAAGTAGCCCCCTTGATGCCGATCCGCGCCCTGCCGCCACCAGATTGGCAATGCCTTGTCAAACAACCACTGTTTCAGCTCGGTGATTTGCGCGTGATGGGTCAAGAACTAGCCTTTCGTGATCGGATAAATTGCGAAGAACAGATCGCACGGTCGGAATAAGAATAGGGTATGCACCGGCATTGCCAGCACCGCGCATCCTACCCACAACCAGCGGGTCAAACAATAAGTAGCTGACCCGAAGGCAAGATCTGCAATGCGTCACAAAAGCGCGAACGCACACATCCGTGAGATCCAACAGGCGCAAGATGACGTAAGGTAATATCGAAGAAGCAGCGCACTCTGCGCACAAACAAGGAGCCGACCATGGCCAACTTCCCAGAGGATATGCTGGATACCATCCGCAGCGCCCAGGCCATTCGCCTGCAAACGGCCTGCGGCTACAAGCCGGTCAACGCAATTGTCCCCTGCATCGCCTACGATCGCGTTTTCCTCGTAAAGCCCCCTTCCAATGACAACAGCTGGTTCGAGCGCCTGACGGATACCAAACTGGCAATCCTGTTCCTTGATGGGGTGCCCATGATCATCGCTGCTGAACCGCCAGCGGACCTTGAGTGTCTCACCCCCGCCCTCATTTGCGCTGAACAGCAACTCACTGTCGAGAATGAGCCATCTCCCGGCATTCATGTTTTGGAAGTTCGCCGCGCCCAGTAACAACAAAATGAAAAAGCCGACCCGGATGCCCTCCGGGTCGGCCTATTCGTTTTCAAGTTCTCAGAAGGTTAGGCAGTAACCATCTCACCCTTGATTTCGGATGCCAATTGGTCAGCAACCGGGCCGACGATGACCTGCACAGACCCTGCTGCCGGGCGTACCACACCGTGGGCACCGAGACGCTTCAGAGCAGCTTCATCAATCCGCGCATTGTCAACAACCTTGAGGCGCAGACGTGTTGCACAGGCATCAACGTTGGTCAGGTTGCTGGCGCCACCAAGGGCGTTCAGGTAAGCCCGAGCCTTCGCATCGCCCGCCGCAGCCATTGCTGTACCGGCAACTTCTGCAGTGGTTTCGGTTGCAGCTTCTTCTGCACTCTCACGGCCCATTGTCTTCAGGTTGAAGAACTTGATGGCAGCCACGAAGAGGAAGTAGTAGATCGCGAAGAACGCAATACCCACTGGGATCAGCATGATCGGGTTGGTCGCAATACCGAAGTTGATCACGTAGTCAAACAGACCAGCTGAGAAGCCGAAGCCGAGCTTCACGTTCAGCATGTCCATGACGACCAGAGACACACCGGTCAGAACCGCGTGGATCAGGTACAGGGCTGGAGCCAGGAACATGAACGCGAATTCGATTGGTTCGGTGATACCGGTCAGGAAGGAGGTCAGAGCCATAGAGGCAAGAACACCACCAACAGCAGAACGGTTCTCAGGCTTTGCGCAGGTGTACATTGCAAGACATGCAGCTGGCAGACCGAACATCATCACTGGGAAGAAACCAGCCATGTAGGCACCGGCAGTCGGGTCGCCTGCGAAGAAGCGGTTCAGGTCACCAGTTACCACTTCGCCAGCAGCATTGGTGAAGTCACCCATCAGGAACCAGATGATGTTGTTCAAGATGTGGTGCAGACCAGTTACGATCAGCAGACGGTTCAGGGCGCCGTAAAGGAACAGACCCAGCTCACCCATGTGTGTGATGCCGTTTGTCAGGCCTGTCAGGGCGCTATCGAAGAAGGCCCAGCCATAACCGAAGGCAGCAGCAACAACCAGAGCGGCCAGACCGGTGACGATTGGCACGAAACGGCGACCGCCGAAGAAGGCCAGATAGTCAGGCAACTTGATGTTGTTGTACTTGTTGTAAAGAATACCGGCCACGATACCCATGATGATACCAACCGGAATTGCAATACGGCCTTCCATGGTGCTTGCCAGGTCTGGCTCAAGACCTGCCAGATTTACAGCACCCTGCTGTGCAATAAGGAAGCCCACCAGGCCTGCAAGACCGGCCGCGCCGTGGTTTTCCTTCGCAAAGCCAACTGCGATACCAACCGCGAACAGCATGCCGAGGTTGGAGAAGATTGCTCCACCTGCCGCTGCCACGAATGGAATGTTCAACAGATCAGGCTGACCGACACGCAGCAGGATAGCTGCGACAGGCAGCACCGCGATCGGTAGCATCAATGAACGACCAAGATGCTGGACGCCCGCAAATGCGTTGTTTGACATTTAATTGTCCTCCCGCTCAATAAAAATCGAAAACAGTGGTTTCTGACCTTTGGCAACTCGCATCAGATCACGCTCCAGTATCTGCCACGAGTGCCCGCACATCCTTGGATGTTTCGGCCGTTACAGCGGACTGAGCCAAAGCTCGGCAATCCGCCATGTTCAGGGTGCGAATGAGCGCCTTGACATCAGCGATCACCGCAGGCGTGGCCGAAAGCTCGGTCACCCCCAATCCGATAAGGAACGGAACCGCTGCCACGTCTGATGCGGCCCCACCGCATACAGCAACTGTCCGTTCGTTCTTTGCGGCCCCAATGGCTACCTGCTCTATCAGGCGCAGCACACCGGGATGCAGAGCATCAATGCTCGGCGCAAGAGCTGGGTTGCCGCGATCCATGGCCAGCCCGTATTGCGTCAAATCGTTTGTGCCGATCGAGAAGAACGCCGCTTCTTCTGCCAGCTGAGCGGAAGTCAGCGCCGCTGCAGGCACTTCAATCATGGCGCCCACTTCAATCGGCTCGTCCCGTCCAAGCGCAACGCGCTCTTCTTCGATCATCGCCTTCACGGCCCGCAGTTCGGTAACCGATGTCACCATTGGAACCATGATCTTGGCGATGCCGTATGGGCGAACCCGCAGAATTGCGCGCAATTGAGTGCGAAGCAGTTCCGGCTCTTTCAGTGTTGCGCGAACACCGCGCACACCCAGTGCCGGGTTTTCTTCCTCAGGGATCGGGAAATAGGCCAGAGGCTTGTCCCCGCCCGCATCAAGAGTGCGGATGATCACCGGACGGCCCTGCATGGCATCCGCAATCGCCTGATACTCCTGGAACTGCTCATCCTCAGTCGGCGCAGACGCCCGGCCGAGATAAAGAAATTCTGAGCGCAGCAGACCGCAGCCTTCAGCGCCTTCCGCCATGGCAACCGTGGCATCATCCACTTTACCCAGATTGGCGAAAACCTCTATGCGGACACCGTCCGCCGTATAGCAAATCTCATGGGCGGTTTTGCGGTTCAACTCACGCTGTTTCACGCGCTTTGCCGCTGCATCCCGTGTCTTTTGCTGCGTCTCCTCGGAGGAGAACACACGCATCGCACCCGTTGGGCCATCAATAATGACAGGCGCACCTTCCGGCACCCGCACCACATGCGGCCCAGCCGCAACGATGGTTGGAATGCCCATGGATTCAGCAAGGATCACGGCGTGAGACGTCTTGCCACCGGCTGCCATGCAGATGCCTGCAAGGCGACCGCGAGGAACCGCCGTTAGTTCGGATGGCAACACCTCGTCGGCCACCAGAATGCCGCCCTCTGGGAAATCAGCAAGGGTTGCGCGAGGATCATGACCGGTCAAAATGCCCAGAACCTGAGCTTCAAGATCGCGCAGATCTGCCGCCCGTTCAGACATCCGGCTGTCAGCAAGGCCTTCAAGCACCGCAACCATCTTGCCAACCACGTTGGTCCAGGCCCACTCAGCACTCTTGCCATTTGAGATCAAGTCGAGCGTGCCGCTTGCCAGCTCAGGCTCGCTCAGCAACGTACGATGCGCCTCAAAAATCTCGGAGGCATGACCTTCCCCCTTCGCCGCGGTTGCAAGACGGTCATTCATCACCGCCATGGCTTGCTCAAAGCGCTGCTTTTCGCTGCCTGCATCCTCGGCATACTCGGAAAACTGATGAGCTGCATGGAACAAGCGAACTGCCGCACCAACGGCAACGCCCTGTACCGCCGTTGTGCCATCGGCCAGCACTTCTTCTTGGCCCGGCTCGAACGGAGGCAGATCATCGGCAAGCTGAATGGGTGTCGAAGACAGTGTTGCCTTCTTGGCGGCGGCAGCCGGAACAGCCTGCTCATCTTCAAAAACGGGATCTCCAAGACCCGCCGCGATGGCAGCTGTCAGCTTCTCAAGCGTTTCACCTGCGCCAGGTCCGCGCACGGTCACAGCCAGCGTGTCGCCATATGCGGTGCCAAGAGCCATCAGGGACACGACGCTCTTTGCGTCGGCGCTCTTGCCATTGAGCTCAATGGTTACCGACCCAAAGAACTCACGCGCTGCATTTGCAAGGGCTGCGGCTGGTCTGGCATGCAGGCCGCTTGCAATCATCAGCCGCACATCTTTAGTGGCGACTTCATCTGCATCGGAGGAGACAGAAGAGGACGCTTCTACTGCTTCGCCCTCAACAGCCATGATGAAGTCGCCACTTTTGACCTCACAGTTCAAGACACGGTCTTCAATGGGATACCCATCACCATTAGCCACAACCATGATTACCTGAAGACTGCGAGCTGCTGTCGCTACCTTGTCCATATCAAAGGAGATCAGCTTGTCGCCCGCGCGAACAGCCTGACCGTCACTTACAAAAGTCTCAAACCCGTCGCCACCAAGCTCAACCGTATCAACGCCAATATGCATCAGAATTTCAGCGCCGTTGGCAGCGCGGATCGTGCAGGCATGCTTCGCACGGTGAATGGTTACAACTGTGCCATCGCAAGGAGCACAAAGGTCCATCTCGAACGGGTCTACCGCCAGACCATCACCAATCAGGCCTTGTGCAAACGCCTCATCCGGCACGTCTGTGAGAGGTGTCGTCCAGCCAGTGATCGGGGACTGCAAACGAACAGCGGTCATTGGTTTTTATCCTCAGCTTCAAGTGACCGACGCAGAACGCCTCCGGCGGCTTGCAACCGCGCTTCAATGGCGTCCTCAGCAACTCCGGCAAGACCAAGCACGGCGCGTTTCACAGAGCCAAAGCGCACAATCGCGTCGGCGGCCTCCTCCTCGCTTGTGTTGGCAATCTGCGCCACCATGGCCGCACAGCGTTTGCGAAGTTTTGCGTTGGACGGGCGCACGTTCACCATCAGGTTGTCGTGAATTCCGCCCAGTCGGGTCATCAGCGTTGTAGAAAAGAGATTGAACAGAACCTTCTGCGAGGTTCCCGCACCGAGGCGCGTAGAGCCAGCCACCACTTCTGCACCGGTGAGCGCAACAATCATGTGGTGAGCAACAGCTTCAAGTGGAGATCCGGTGTTGTTTGCAAAACCGATGGTCAGGGCACCGCGTTCCCCTGCACGCTTGAGCGCCTGCACGGTAAATGCGCTGCGACCGCTGGCAGAAACACCCACCACCACATCGTCTGCTGTTACATCCAGATCATCAATGCGGGCGGCACCCACATCGCCTTCATCTTCAACAGAGTCCGCCATGCCGTTCGACAGATCCAGCCCACTGGGGAGGATCACCACCGCACGTTCGTCGGACCAATCGAAGGTGGAACCGAGTTCCAAACTGTCTAGCAGGGAAATGACGCCGGAAGAGCCCGCGCCTACATAAATCAATCGACCTGAAGAAGAGCCAAGCCGAACCGCAGCTTCATCCACCGCCGGAGCCATCTTCTCCAGCGCTGGCAGAACCGCTGAGATCGCGCGCATCTGGCCATCCCACAACGCAGAAAGAATCTCCGTGGTGTTCCAGGTGTCTAAGCCGCGAAACCTTTCTGCTGCTTTTTCTGTGCTGTCCGACATGTGTCCTCCCAGCGCACGAAACTCCAATTGGAGCTATATTGGACTGCATATGAACATACCGATGACACAATCCGGACGCAACCAATTTTTAATACCAATTTAATACCAGAGAACCGATTATGGATATCACCATGCATACCAATTTTTGCAACTAGTTGTTTTTGCTATTTATATATTACACCAATTCGCAGTAATCCTTACCTCAAAATTAACATGTTGAGAGACCAATCAAAAACATCCCTTGCAAATTGGTACGGTATTGGTATGCTTTAGTCGTTCTCATGGAACTTGGGAGTTCACCATGTCTATTAATGCGCCAGAGGCTTCAGGCATCGAGCCAATCGAGCTGTCGCCAAGTCTGCCTTTGCCGTTGTACCTGCAGCTTGCAAAGCATCTGCGGAATCAGATCACCAGCGGAAAGCTGGCTGAGTACAACGCGCTTCCGGGCGAACGTGAATTGGCCGAGACCTTTGGTGTTTCCCGCGTCACAGTGCGCAAGGCTTTGTCTTCGCTGACAGCCGAGGGATTGCTGAACAAGCGCCAGGGCTCCGGCTGGTTCATCAATAACAGCCCGCATGTGGAGCAGCGCCTGTCAGCCCTGACCAGTTTCACCGAAGACATGTCCTCTCGGGGACTGCAGTCTGGAACGGTTTGGCTTGGCCGGTCGATTTCCCATGCAACCCCGGAAGAAGCTCTTGCCCTCAACTTGCGACCGAGAGAAGAGGTTGTACGCCTCAACCGCCTGCGTTTGGCAGACACCACTCCACTGGCCATAGAGCTCAGCGTGGTGCCAACAAAGTTTCTCCCGGATCCTTTTGCCTTTGACGGATCACTGTACCAGCACCTGCGGAATTTGGGTCACGCACCCCATCGCGCCCTTCAACGCCTGAGCGCCGTTCGGCTGATACCGGACCTTGCTCGCCAACTGGAACTGCCAGAAGGCGCGCCAGCACTTTACATCGAGCGCCGTACTTTCCTTGAAAACGGCACACCGCTCGAGTTCGTCGCCTCTCATTACAGAGGCGATGCCTATGACTTCGTTGTTGAATTAACACTGACGTAGCACCAGTCAGGAAAGGCTTTGTTATGACCTTGACCCAAGCAGAACGGACCGCACTGGGCCGGGAGGCGTTGGAGACGCCTGCACGCGTCCGCGTTCAGTTCGAAAAGAACGCTGAAGTTCTGAATGACCTTGCCGCGCGCCTGCGCACCAAGCCACCGCGTTTCGTTGTCACCTGTGCCCGAGGCAGCTCTGACCACGCCTCCATGTATGGCAAGACGCTGATTGAGAACTTTGCAGGCCGCGCCGTTGCCTCCGTTGGCATGAGCATCGCATCCGTTTACGACCGGAAGCTGGACCTGACCGATTCCCTTTTCATCGCAGTCTCTCAATCAGGTCGCAGCCCAGACCTCCTGCGCCTCACTGAAATGGCGAAGGATCAGGGCGCGACCATTGTTGGTCTCGTCAACGATGAAACCGCGCCGTTGAACGAGCTGGCAGATGTCGCCTTGCCGCTGTGCGCGGGTCCAGAAAAAAGCGTTGCCGCAACAAAGTCTTACCTTCTGTCGTGCTCTGCCTTCTTGAACCTTGTTGCCAAGTGGACAGACGACAAAGACCTCAACGAAGCCGTCGCCCAGCTGCCGGACGCATTTGAAGCCGCAACCAAGCTGGATTGGTGGCCGTACCTGCAGCAATTGCAGGACACCCGCAACATGTTCGTGCTCGGCCGCGGCCTCAGCTTCGGCGCGGCACTTGAAACAGCGCTGAAACTGAAGGAAACTTCTCGCATTCATGCGGAGGCATTCAGCGCAGCAGAAGTCATTCACGGCCCGCTGGGTCTGGCAGGCACCGGTCTGCCGGTTCTCGCATTGGGTCAGGAAGACGAAGCGGCCCAGACCATTCGCGATACCATTGCTCGGATCACCGAGCTGGAAGGCACAGTGCTTTCCGCGATCGATGCTCCGAACACAACACGGCTGCCAACGGTTCCGGGTATTCAGCCTGTCATCCAGCCGCTCACTCAGCTGCTCAGCTTTTATGTAGCGGTGCAGCATCTTGCAGTGAGCCGCGGCATCGACCCTGACAACCCACCGAACCTGCGCAAAGTCACGGAGACACGCTGATGAGACGCTTCCTTACAGGAGCCCGCGTTTTCAATGGCGACCGCTTCTTGAACGACACGGGTATTTTACTGGCAGATGGCAAGGTCGAAGCCTTGCTGCCAGCCACCGCCACACCAGAAGGAGCGGAGATTGTCCGCTTCTCACCGGACGCCATCATCGTGCCGGGCTTTCTCGATCTTCAGGTTAATGGCGCGGGCGGCGTTCTCTTTAACGAAACGCCAACCGCAGACGCCGCGCGGCGCATCGCCGAAGCCGTGCGCCCCCATGGTGTCACAGGCGTTCTGCCAACCCTGATCACCGACAGCAAGGAAGCGCTGGAAGCCGCATGCTCTGCAACGGGTGAAGCGATTGCGGCAGAAAACAGCGGTGTTCTGGGCGTCCATATTGAAGGCCCGTTCATCAGCGTGGAGCGCAAGGGCGTTCACAATCCTGATTACATCCGCCAGCCAGATCAGGACGATCTCGATCTGATCAGCAATCTGGCCAAGGATCTGAACGAGAATGACGCACGCATCCTTCTGACCATTGCGCCAGAGAATGTGGCAGACGAGGCATTGGCGCAACTGGCGTCAAACGGCGTCGTGCTTTCTGCGGGCCACACTGCCGCCAGCTATGAACGTACGGTAGAGGCAACCCGCAACGGCGTGACAGGCTTTACCCATTTGGGCAATGCCATGCCGCCGATCCAGAACCGCGCACCGGGCCCCGTTGCAGCGGCGCTGTCCACCCGCGACACCTATTGCGGCCTCATCGCCGATGGCATCCACGTTCATGCCGGACTAATGAAGGTGATGCTTGCAGCCAAACCACAAGGCCGCATCTTCCTTGTGACGGACGCCATGCCGCCCGTTGGCACCGACGCAGAGACCTTCATTCTTTACGGACAGACGATCTACCGCCGCGACGGACGCCTCACAACGGCCGATGGCACCCTTGCCGGGGCGGACATCGATATGGCGAGCGCCCTGCGCAATTGCGTCACCATGCTGGATGTGCCGCTGGACGAAGCCTTGCGCATGGCCTCGCTTTATCCAGCAAGCTTTATTGGTCTCGAAAAGAAGTATGGCCGCATCGCACCTGGTTACGCGGCAGACTTTGCCATCATCAACGACGATGTCGAGCCACTAGAGACCTACGTGGCAGGCAATTCCGTTTGGTCCAAGGACTAAAAAAAGTATTTCAAGCTCCCACCCCGGAACGTCCCCCAGAGCGCTCCGGGTTGCCCGAAAGGGCACAAGAACACATACCTCCCTTGCGACTCAGTTCGCACCTTCACCGGCAGTTCGCATCAAGCGGCTGCCGGTTTTTCTTTCAAACAAACCGCCCGCAAACCGGAACCGTGACTGGCCTCTGCCTTCACGCACACATGCACATGCACCTACATATAAACATTAGCTAGCGCTACGCCCGC
This sequence comes from Nesiotobacter zosterae, assembly GCF_033843645.1. NCBI lineage: Bacteria > Pseudomonadati > Pseudomonadota > Alphaproteobacteria > Hyphomicrobiales > Stappiaceae > Nesiotobacter > Nesiotobacter zosterae. Next base: position 151,791 of record NZ_JAWXVZ010000009.1, read on the forward strand.
ACCTGTGGTGCCGCTAGCAATCCAACCGCAAGACAGCACAGCACGTGTCGAAACGTGGTGCCACAGGAGCCCATTACAGCGCTCATCTGCACCGCGCCTTTCACCCTGCCTACTCTCCCCTCAGAGCCTACCTGGTCTCCCCTGCTTGACGTTGCGCTAGAAAGTGAAGCGCAGTCCCGCCAAAGGCCCATGACTTGTCAAATCCACGGCGTCGTTGCCGCTGGACCAATCCTGATAGAGCGCTCGGTAACCGCCAAACACCTCCAGATCGAACCGGTCAAGCTGCCACTGCTTTCCGAGCACCGCCAGGCCTTGCGCACTGATGTCAGCGCCGCCCGTGCCGATATCTGCGTAAAGGCGATAGTTCCAGCCATCCACATGCGCACCGGACAGACGCGCACCCACAATGCCATCCACCCAGGTCAGTGTTTCGTCGAAATCCCGCTCAAGTGGGCCGATGGAAACATTCAGAGCCGCACGGTAGTAGGTGTAGCGCAGCCCCAAATGCCCTTCAAAAACAGTGTGCCAATTGGCACTGGTCCTCTCAAAGAAGTCGTAATTCAGATTTGCGTGAGAAAGCACATAGTCATAGTCCAATCCAGCCGCCAACGACACAGGCCCGGAGCGCAGGTTGAAATCATCGCGGGCAAACTCGAGCCCCAAAATGGTCGTGTCCAGCATCACGCCCCACGGCCCATGGCTCCACTCCCCAGCCAACACGAAGGGTGGAAAGCTCAGTTCCCCATCGGAAATAAGCTCAAGCACATTAATACCGTTGAACTCCACGCGCTGATTGTTGACCGTCATTGACCCATTGAAAAACGGTGCCCAAAAGTACGGAACCACAGCAAATCTCTTCTTTTCAGGAAACGTGTCGAGTTCGTACCCATCGCCCAGATCCGCAGCCTGAACAGGACCAGCGAGGCACATCAGCACGAGCGCCACAGCGACGCCCTTCAACACCTGAAGCACCTGACCACACCGAACCATTGACTGGAATCCCCCGAAGATTCACAACATGATTACGGAACCGGCCTTCCCCCTCAAACCCCGAGAACACATCCCTGAAAACAACCTCAGCGAAAAGCGCAGCCCCCTCACCCTAGGGAAAGACCCCAAGAGAACCGCGCTGCAATTGCGGCACAAGAGGATGTCGGGGAATGCGTCACTTCCTGCAGGGCAACTTTGCGAAGCTTATGCAAGTTTTTGAAGTGACTGGTGCCGCTGATAGGACTCGAACCTACGACCCCATCATTACGAATGACGTGCTCTACCAACTGAGCTACAGCGGCTTTCCATGTCCGGATCAAATCAACGGACGCGGGTAAGTTCGAGCTTGATACCCAAGCCCCCTTAAAGATGCAAGAGGGGATTTTCGCTAAACCCTGCAGTCATCCACCAGCAATAAACAACGCCGCGCGAGGAGACCTCAACGCGGCGTCTTTTTCTGTCATGCGTCGTAGACCTTCACGCCCTTTGGTTTAGGCGCCTCAAGATCTTCTTCGCCGTCTGGGCCCGGGTCATCCGGCAGATGAGAAAGCGGAAACTCCACCAGCTTGCCGTCCTTCATCTGCGGAGCCTTTTGCTTTGCCTCTTCGCCTTCAACCGGGGGCTGATGGGCATCAGGAATGATCACCAGATCGGCCTCAGCGGTTGCAGGCTCATCCGGGATCGGCGCATCTGCCTTCACCGCGGGTTTGGAACTCACCTCGGGCTTTGCCGTGGCCTGTGCGGCCTTGGCCGCAGTCTCGGGCTCAGCAGGCTTCACCGGTTCGGGCTTGGCTGCCTCAGCCTTTGCTGGCTCCGGCTCGCTCACCAGCTCGGCCTCATCCGCCTCGCGGGAAACAGGAGCCGCCTCTTCCACGGCCTCTGCCTCGGCAGTCATCGGCTCGGCAGCTGTCGCGGCTGCAGCGCCCCCAGCAGCGGCGGTTGGGGCCGCCAGCACTGGCGGTTCAAACAGCGCATCCTCCAAAGGCTCAAGGGTCGGCCGGTCTTCCTCATTGGTTTCAGGCTGCTTCCACTCATAGGCATCCAGACGCCCGGTCTTGGGCGATACCGGTGCCCAATGCGCGGAAATCATGCCATCGGCAATCCAGACCTTGTCTTGAGGCGCACGCACCGCGCGGCCCATCCATTCACGCACCCGGCCTTGATCGCCATATTCCATCTCTTCCAGATCGGCCATCAGCAAGAATGCACGCTGCGTTGGCTCCGAGCGCAGAACCTTCTTCAGCTGGGCACGCGCTTCATCAAAGTCGCGCGCGTCCATCGCCGCAATGGCAACCGCCAGCGCGCCTTCACCAGAATGCGCACGCAAGTTGGCAAGGTGCTTGACCCGGTTCAAGCGGTCGAGAATGGAATCGCCCGGACGCACATGGGCATAGGCATCGGCAAGGTCAGGATGCGGTGCCAGCTTCCAGGTCGCTTCAATGGTCTTGGACGCCTTGCGAATGTCCCCACGACGGGATTGCAGCCGAGACGCCACGAGCGCGGCAGGCACCAGATCAGGTGCCAGACCATGCGCCTCCACGGCCAGTGTACGGGCGCGATCCGGATCCTGGCTTTCCAGCTCAAGCGCGCGCGCTGTGAGCAGAACAGCCTTGTGGCGGCGATAGGTCTTCTTGTCGATCAGCTTGCCGGTGTAGTTCCGGTTCAGGCTGGAAATTGCCGCTTCCCAGTCTCCAGAAACCGCTTGATAGCCCAGCACCGCCTTGCCGGCCCACTTCAGGCCCGGAACCAGAGCAGAGGCTTCCTGCGCAAAGTGGCGGGCGGCCACAGGCTCTTGCTGACGCTCTGCTTCAATGAACAACCCATGCAGGCCAACGGCTTTGGCGCGAGGGTCTTCCAGCATAGCCTCAAACCGCTTGCGGCTGTCCGCATGGTCACCAAACATCTGCGCAGCTTGGGCCAACAGCAGCTTGGCAGCGGGCTCATCGCCCTTCAACAGCTTGTCTGCCTGCAAGCCGTGCTTGCGCGCCGCCATTGCATCGCCTGCGCCTAACGCCAGCAACCCTTTGGACAAGGCATCAAATCCACGATCCTTGCGCCGCCGCTGCATGAAACGGCCAGTCAGGCTTGGGAACTTCCAGATCAGGCGCATCAGGCCCCAGACGACCACCGTCACCGCCAGCAACACGCCCAGCGCCACCAACGTGGTCAGCAGGCTGGCCTGAATGCGGTAGCCTTCCCAGTCCAGTGTCACGATGCCCGGGCGGTCAGCAATCCACGCGCCGCCCAGCGCGAGCAGGAAGACAACAGCGAAAAAGAACAGTACGCGGATCATGCCGTTGGATCCTTCCGGTTATTGTTGGCTTGCCGTAGCAAGGGATTTCAGAACTTCGTCGGTAACCTTCGCCACCAGAGCATCGGCCTGCAACCGGGCGCGAACCTGACCGGCCCATGTAGCGCCCGCCGCTTTGACCGGTTCTGGCAGTTGGTCATAAGCGGCCAGTGCCCCTTCCAGATCACCGGAAGCCACACGGGCTTCCATCGACCCCAACCGATCCCGCGGTGTGGTGCCCTCATTGTCCCCCGGCGTGCGAATGGAAACGAGAGACTGGGCACTGTTCATCAGCCGGTCTACCACGCCTTCACTCTGGCTGGTCACGTCCGCAGCACTCATGGCGCGGGCTGCACCGCCGAAGCGGGCAATCAACTGGCTGCGTGTCGGAATGCCAGAGGACGCATATTCCTTGAGCGGGGCAAGCTGGCTTTTATCGCCGGTCATGACCGCTTCCACCGCGCTAAGCTCTGTCCCATAAGGACGCCCGCCCTCGACGGCCGCCTGCAGTGACGCAATCGCAATGGCACGGGCGGCCCGCTCCTGCGCACTGGCATCCCCCACGCGCTGCTCCAACCGGTTCAGCTGAGCCGTCACCGTGTCTGAAAGGCTCTGCAGCTGGCTCACCAGCGCATCCATTTGCACTCTTGTTTCAGCCTGTGTCTGAACCTGCGCCTGCAGGTTGGCTGCAGTCTGAGCAATGCGCGTTTCCAAAGAGGTCACCAGTTGCTGCTGAGAGCGCACTGTCTCCGGCAACTGGGCCAATGACCCGGCTTCCTCCTGAAGCTGCGCAGCCTGTTCCTGCAAGGTCGCAACCTGTGCCTTCACGGCCTCCAACGCTTCTTCAGAGGCCCCCTGCCCAGCCTCGCTCAACGCGGCGATCTGCGCCTGAACCTCTTCCAGTGTGGCCCGCAAGCTGGAAACTGCAGCACCATCTCCGGCCGCGCCCTCATTCACGAACCCACGCAGTTCCTCAACACCCTTGGCCAGTTCCTGAACCTGCGTGTCATAGGTCGCCCCCAAAATGTCACGCATCTGGTCAAAGCTGGCGCTGGCACTTTCCTCTGCGCTGGCAACACGTTCGCGCAACTCGTCAAAAAGATCTTGCGCAGGCGCTGCCGTCACCGATGCTCTCAGGTCAGAAATCTGCTGTTCAAGCGTTTCAACACGGTCCTGCGAGGCAGCAACGAGCTGCTGAAGCGCTGTCTGCTGTTCTTCCTGCTGCTGCGAGGCCAACGAGAGCACGCCCATCTGCTGCAGGCCATATCCGCCGCCCATCACCACAAGACCGCCAATCACACCGGCCGCGATAAGCGAGCCTAGTCCGGCTCCGCTCTGCTTTTGGCTGGCGCTTGCGTTTGCCACAGCACCCGCCGGGGCGGCCTGCTTTGGCTTGTCTGCGGTTTTGCTGTCCTCTGGCTTCTTGTCGTCCGCCTTTGGAGCAGCAGCTTCTTTTGGCTTGTCCGCGCCCGTTTTGGCACCAGCAGTGGAGGCGCTGGCATCAGGCTTGGTCGGTTCCGCCGCTTTCTCGGCTGCCCCCTTCAAGGGGCCATCACCGCTCTTCTTCTCCGGCTCTGCCGCCTTGGCAGCGGCGGCAGGCTTGGTAGCTTCCTCAGGCTTTTTTGTAGGGTCCGCCTTTGCGGCTTCCGGCTTCGGCGCTTCTGGCTTTGCCTCAGCAGCCTTGTCCTTGGCAGGGTTTGCGGCTTCCTTCGCGGCCTCAGCGACCTTGGCAGCTTCCGCCTTTGCCTCCTGCTCTTCCGCAAGAGAGGCCTTCACCTCTTTAGCTTCCAGATCAATGGTCACATTCTTCCGCGCTGGCCGCCGCCCTGATGGACGTGCGCCCGCAGATCGATTTGTGGAGCTGCCGCTACCGGTGTCTCCGGTCTTTGGTTTGTCAGCTGCCATCAAACATCCTCCATCTGTAAGCCTTGGGGGCAGTGTCGCAATTTGCTCTGGCAATTACCAGTGAACACCACCGTTCATGTTACGCCACATATTTCAGCGCAGCGCAATCAAGAGAAATCCGATCTAATCCGCCAGCGGTTTCTGTCCTATTAAATCGAGCAGAGCCGCTTCGGTCGGTTCGCGGGCGATTTCCACCTCCGCAAATCCGTCCAGCGCTGCCGCGATTTTCTCAGAAACACATAGAGCTTTCATAGAGTTAACGAACACTGAGATTTTTTCAAGGCGCATCAACTGCGTAAACGTGTGCGCTGTACGCCGCGAATAGAACAACACCCGTTCAAACTCCCCTGCCGCAAGCCGGTGTGCCGTATCGGCAGAAAAGCGCGCCTTCGGCTCCATGGAATAGACCACAACACCGCGACACTTTATCCCATGAATACTAAGAGCTTTTGGCAGATCTCCGCTCAGGTCCTGCCCACAGGGGTAAAAAACCGTTCCCCGGGCACCCACCCGCGCCATCAACGCCGTTAAATCTTCTAGCGTGCCTGACGCGCTGTAAATGCGCTCGAATCCAACCGCACGCGCTTCTTCAGCGCTGCGATCTCCGACGGTAAAGATTGGAAAACTCAACAGCTGCGGCAGAACACCCAGCTCTTCAAGCGACCTCAAGGCACGGGCGCTTGTCAGCGCCACCGCCCCCACGTCGTCCAGCATCAGGGCGCCCGGCTTGGGGCGCACCACCTGAAACTGCAGCAATGGCTCAATGCTTACCTCGTGCCCCATAGCCTGCAGTTGCGCCGCTGTCCGCGATGCTTCGGGCTCTGGTCGGGTCACAAGAATACGCATCAACTCTCCAAAAAGTCTGGCCCCGCCTTGGCGTAAAGCTCCTTACCGGCCGCCTCGCCAATGCTCCTTGCTTCGCTGATCGGGCCTTCCCGCTCCACCCGGTGGGTTTGGCTGCCATCGGGCTTGATCACTTCACCCCTGAAGAGTATCCGCTCTCCCTCTACAACAGCAAGTCCCCCAATCGGCGTGCGGCACGAACCGTCCATTTCCGCCAGAAACGCCCGCTCCACCGTCACGCGCGCTTCGGTCTCCGCATCGTGGATGGGTGCCAGCATCTTGGCAATCTCGGCGTCGTTTTCGCGCACCTCAATGCAGATTGCCCCTTGCCCCACCGCCGGCAAGAACTGCTCGGTATCAGCGCGCGAGGTAATCAGATGCTCAAGACCGAGGCGATGCAAACCGGCACACGCCAGAAAGGTGCCATCCACCACGCCTTCTTCCAGTTTGCGCAGCCGCGTTTGCAGGTTGCCGCGGTACATGACCACCTCAATGTCCGGACGCAGCCGCTTGATCTGAGCCTGACGGCGCAAGGAAGAAGAACCCACAACCGCGCCCTGTGGCAAATCTTCCACCCGCGCCGCTTTTGGGGATAAAAATGCATCACGCACATCTTCCCGCGGCAGATAGGTGGTCAGCGCCAGCCCTTCCGGCAATACCGTTGGCATGTCCTTGGTAGAATGCACCGCAAGATCAATGGTGCCATCCAGCAGCGCCTCTTCGATTTCCTTTGTAAACAGGCCTTTCCCGCCCGCTTCGGAAAGAGGGCGATCCTGAATCTTGTCGCCGGTCGTCTTGATGACGACAACCTCAAATGCTTCCTCTGGCAGCCCGTGGGCATCCATCATTCGCTGCCGGGTTTCATGCGCCTGTGCAAGCGCGAGGGCACTTCCACGCGTGCCGATCTTGATCAGTTTTTTTTGCAAGGAACTCATTTCCAACGCTAGGGCCTCGTGCTAATGGAGCGGGTTAAAGCGTTCGACCTATAAAATCAATCGGCCATTCGGGCATTAACAAAGAACAGGTCATAAGGAGACACCGGGTGCTGACCGTCCTCGGCATAGAAACCAGTTGTGACGAAACCGCCGCAGCCGTGGTGCGCGTAAATGAGAACGGAGAGCACGAAATCCTCTCCAACGCCATCTATTCGCAAATCCATGAGCATGAGACCTACGGCGGCGTTGTGCCGGAGATCGCGGCCCGCTCTCACATTCAGGTTCTGGATGGAATCGCCCAAAAAGCCATGGATGAGGCGGGCACCAGCTGGGATGATCTCAGCGCCGTTGCCGCCACTGCTGGCCCAGGCCTGATCGGCGGCGTCATTGTCGGCCTCATGACAGCCAAAGCCATCGCCATGGCAGCCAACAAGCCCCTGCTGGCAATCAACCATCTGGAAGGCCACGCACTGACCGCACGCCTCACAGACAAGGTGGCGTTTCCCTATCTTCTCCTGCTCGTGTCAGGTGGGCACACCCAGTTCCTTCTGGTGAAAGGCATCGGTGAATACGAACGCCTCGGCACCACCATTGACGACGCCATTGGCGAAGCCTTCGACAAGACCGCCAAGCTGCTTGGCCTGCCCTATCCCGGCGGCCCTGCAGTGGAACAGGCAGCCGCCAAAGGCGATCCGAAGGCCTACAAGTTGCCGCGCCCGTTGTTGGACCGTCCCGGCCTCGACATGTCTTTTGCGGGCCTCAAGACGGCCGTGCGCACCGCAGCGCTCAAGGAAGAGCCGGTCAGCGACGAAACAATCAACAACCTTTGCGCCGCGTTTCAGGAAGCGGTGGCAGATGTCATCGGCCATCGTTCCCAGCGGGCCTTCGAGCTGTTCAAAGAACGCTTCCCGGAAATTGCTCCGGTCATGGTCATTGCAGGCGGTGTAGCTGCCAACAACGCCATCCGCACCCGGCTGACCGAGGTTGCCAGCCAGAATGAAGCCAGCCTGATTGCGCCGCCGCACAAACTGTGCACCGACAACGCTGCCATGATTGCATGGGCGGGCATTGAACGCCTGCGCACCAAGGGGCTGGATCAGGCTGCCACAAACGGGGATGGCGACGACATGGAAGAAGTGCCGCGCCCACGCTGGCCCTTGGACCAACTCTCTGAAAGTGTGTTTGGCTCCGGCCGAAAAGGCGCTAAGGTCTGAGCGCGTCTCCTCCAGAGCATTCTTTCACGCAGGAAATCCATGCACACTTCTCCTAGAGAGCTGGCCTTCAAGGCCTACATCTACCTGACCTGTGGCCCGGAGCTGTTGGTCATGCATGAACCGGAAGTGCCGGAAGATGAGGGCTTTCAGGTTGCAGGCGGCACCGTTGACCCCGGCGAGAGCTTCCTTCAGGCTGCACTGCGAGAGTTTGAGGAAGAAACCGGCTTGAGGCTGTCTTGCGCGCTCGACCTTCTCGACGAGGAAACATACCTCAAACAGGAGGTTCGCAATCCCGGCTGGCAGCGCCGTGTGTTTTATCACGCCCGCCTGCGGGAAAAGCCCGCAGAAACCTGGGATCACTACGAGATGCATCCAAGCGACGGCAGCGATCCGATCCTGTTGCGTTATCAGTGGCTGGACCTGCGAGAGACCGCCAATCTGGATCCAAGTCTTTACTACGCGGATTTTGATCGCCCGCTCGCAGCACTTCGCAAACGCCTCGGTTTGGTTTGAGTTAAGAAAGGCCTGTTCATGTCTGACCCAACAACCTATCAGACCATCGCTGTGCTGGGTGGCGGCTCTTGGGGCACCGCGCTGGCGCTGGCCGCGTGCCGCGCCGGACGAACCGTGCGCCAATGGGCCCGTGATGCAGAAACCGTTGCTGCCATCAACGAGCACAACACCAACCCGAAGTATCTTCCCGGCATCACGTGGGCTGAGCACATCACCGCCACGACAGATCTGGAAGAGGCGGTTAAAGGGGCTGATGCGATCCTGCTTGTCACCCCGGCGCAAACCACCGCTGTTGTCCTTGAACAAATCAAGCCATGGGTCACCAAAGGCACGCCCCTTGTGCTCTGCGCCAAGGGAATTGAGGCCAGCACCGGCCGACTTCTCTCAGAAGTTGTGGATGAATCCTTGCCGGACGCCATCGCCTGCGCGCTCTCTGGACCCAGTTTTGCCGTTGATGTGGCCAAGGGCCTGCCCACCGCCGTGACCATCGCCAGCGAAAACGCCTTGGTTGCCGACCATCTTTCAGAAGCACTCGCCTCCGCGAGCTTTCGGCCCTACGCCACGGACGATCTCATCGGCGTGGAAGTCGGCGGCGCGCTCAAGAACGTGCTCGCCATCGCCTGCGGCGCGGCAGTGGGTTACGGCCTCGGCGCCAGCGCGCAAGCCGCCCTTACGGCACGCGGATTCGCAGAACTCTCCCGTTTAGGGGCCGCTCTGGGTGCCCGTAAGGAAACTCTTACCGGCTTGTCTGGCCTTGGCGACCTTGTGCTGACATGCTCCTCGGAGCAATCCCGCAACTTCGCTTTCGGCCTTTCCATTGGGCGCGGCACGGACCCGCAGAGCCTTGTAGCCCCCGGTCAAAAGCTTGCCGAAGGCGCGCACTCAGCGCGCATTGCCGTCTCTCTGGCCGCAAAACACGGTGTCGACATGCCCATAGCAGCAGCCGTGGCAGAGGTCGTAACCGGCAAACTGAGCATCGAAAAAGCGCTCAGCGACCTAATGACGCGTCCGCTAAAGCGCGAGGCGCACTAATCGCCGTTTCCCTTTAAAGTTTACGTGTTGGATAGTAATGAGATACGCGTAATCTGCGATTCTGCATGAACTCGGGAGGCGAACCCATGCTGTATGCGATCATTTGCACTGATAAGGCCCATGCCACCAACCTGCGGCAGGAAACCCGCACGGCTCACTTGGAATTCATCAAGAACCTGGGACCACGCGTCAAGGCGGCAGGCCCCTTTCTGGCCGACGACATGACAACTTCAACCGGCACCTTGCTCATTGTTGAATGTGCAAATCGCGATGAAGCACTGGCAATCTCTCAAGAAGACCCATATTCAAGCGCTGGCCTCTTTGAATCCGTAGAAATCCGTCCATGGAACTGGCTCATCAACAATCCGGAGACCTGATTTGAACTACTGGCTTTTCAAGTCTGAACCGAACAAGTGGTCATGGGACCAGCAGAAAGCTAAAGGCGATCAAGGTGAAGAGTGGGATGGCGTGCGCAATTATCAGGCACGCAATTTCATGCGCACCATGCAGATCGGCGACCGGGGCTTTTTCTACCATTCCAACATCGGCAAAGAGATTGTTGGCATCGTGGAAGTATGTGCTCTGGCCCACCCTGACAGCACCACCGACGATCCACGTTGGGAATGCGTGGACATCAAGGCGGTCTGCGATGTGCCCAAGCCGATCACCCTTGCAGATGTGAAAGCCGACGAGCGTCTTTCAGACATGTCTCTGGTCACGTCCATGCGACTTTCCGTTCAACCGGTAAAGCCAGAGGAATGGGATCTGATCTGCCGCTTGGGCGGTCTGGATCCCGACAAGATCTGAAACCAGCACAAATGATGATTAGGAAGGCCTGTTCCAATTGCGGTTCAGGCCTTTTTCATTGGCCCGCTCAATGGGGCAGCACCACCCAATAATCCAGGTCGAGCAGCACACCCGCCTCATAGTCCCCGGCGTCGGACTTCCAGGGAAAATCATGGCAGGGCCGGTCCTTCGTTGCCACCGTCCGAAGGCGCAAGGCACCAACATCGTCCCGCTCCAACAGCTCCCGCTTGTCCAGCACCTCAGACCACGCGTAGACCGTGTCCCCGGCAAACAGAGGCGCCACATGACGCCCGCCGTTGATGGCCGCCACATGGAACGCGTTGCTCAGGCCGTTGAATGACAGGGATCGGGCGAGCGACATCACATGCCCGCCATAGATCAGCCGGCGGCCGTGCGGCGTGTTTTGCGCCAAATGCTGATTGAAGTGAACCTTGGCGGTGTTCTGGAAGAGCCGCGTTGCAAGCTGGTGCTCCGCTTCTTCCACCGTCATGCCGTCCACGTGGTCAATCTTCTCGCCAATTTCATAGTGGTCGTAGCGAAATCTGGAGCCCGACTGCGCCTCATCCCAGCCCGACTGATGAATGTGAGGCACCGCATCGCCCAGCTCTTCGACCGCCACCACCGTATCCAGCGGCGGCACGTGGTCGGGCCCACATGTGGCTTGGGGATCGCGCTTCGGCACCATCACCCAGCGCACATATTCCAGCGCCTTCTCACCATCCTGCCGATACCCCACCGTGCGCACATAAACGATGCCGGTCTTGCCGTTGGAGTTCTGCTTGACGCCAATCACTTCAGAGACCGCCACCACCGTATCGCCGGGGTACAGCGGCAGGAGAAACCGGCCCTCGGCATAGCCAAGGTTCGCCACGGCATTGAGGGAAACATCCGGAACCGTCTTCCCGAACACCATGTGAAAGACCAGCAGATCATCAATTGGCGCTTGCGGATAGCCCACCGCGTTGGCGAAGGAATCCGCAGACTGCACCGCAAAACGAGAACCAAAAAGCGCCGTGTAAAGAGCCGTATCTCCATCCGTGATGGTGCGCGGCGTGCCGTGGCGCAGCACCTGCCCCACATAAAAATCTTCGAAGAAGTGGCCCCTACTGGTCTTTCCCGAGATGCTCATCGATGGTCCTCAGCTTGCCTTCCCGAACACGCGCTTAAGTGGCACCATTCAACAGGATGGCCCAGGCTCAGGCAACCCGAACCTTTGTCCCTCCGCCAGATTAACGTAGAGGCTTCAGCGGCAAACTCTGTTAGAATGGACGATCCGAGCCCAGCGCTCAGACTACCGTTCAAACTCTAAAGACAACAGGAGGGTTGTATCATGGCAGACCGTAAGCTCATCTCATCAGGGTCGCCCTTCGAAAAAGTTGCAGGCTATTCCCGCGCCGTTGTTGAAGGGGATTTTGTCTATGTGTCCGGCACCACCGGCTATGACTACAGCACCATGACCATGCCAGATGACGCTGCAGCTCAAACCGCCAACGCCTTGGAGACCATCAAGGACGCCCTTTCAACAGCCGGAGCCACCCTGAATGACGTGGTTCGGGCGCGGTATTACGTCACTGACCGTGCTTATGTGGATGCGGTCTTCGCCGTTCTGGGCGAGTACTTCGCCGACATCAGGCCCGCTGCAACCATGGTAATCTGTGACCTCATCAAAGAGGAAATGAAGGTTGAAATTGAAGTAACGGCGAAGCTAAAATAACAATTGCCGTTTGGTTCGGCGCCACTTCACTTCGAGACTACTTCAGCGATGCAAGTATTTTCACCTATGGAGACCGGCGCCACCCAACCCAAATGAGTTTCAAAGGCGGCAAGAGAACCAGGGACCAACAGGACAGAATGAAAGATTTTCCGAAGGAACTGCTTGCTGGCTACAGCCGCTACAGAGAGAACACCTACCCGTCCCTTCGCGAGCAGTACAGCGCGCTGGCCATTTATGGTCAGGACCCCAAGGTGATGGTCATCTCCTGCTGTGACAGCCGCGTCACCCCGGAGGGGATTTTCAACGCTGGGCCGGGCGAACTGTTCGTCGTGCGCAACGTTGCAAATCTCGTCCCACCGTTTGAGGATGACAACGGCACCCACGGCACCAGTGCCGCCATCGAATATGCCGTGACCGGTCTGGAGGTGGAGCACATCGTGGTGCTTGGCCACTGCAAGTGTGGCGGCGTTCAGGCATTCCGGGCCCGTGGCATCAACCCGCAGTCTCCCGGCCAATTCCTTGGCCCGTGGATCAAGCAGTTGGAGCCTGCGGCCATCGAGCTGGCCTGTAACCCGGTAGAGCCCAATGAAGACCCCCAGCTCGGCATGGAGTATGCGGGCATTCGCCAGAGCTTGAAGAACCTGCGCACCTTCCCGTTCATCACCAAACGGGTGGAAAGCAAGTCGCTCCAGCTTCACGGCGCGTGGTTTGACATTGGCGCGGGCGAGCTGCGGGTCATGGACAAGCAAACATCCAAGTTCATTCCGGCCGTTGATCTGCTTTCCGTCCTCGGCTTGGCCTGATCAAGTTGTTGGGCTGGGCCCTTGAAGAGCGTGCCACGCGGGCACACCTTTGGGGTGGCTCACCCAGCCTTTCTTTTTAGTTTTATCCCATTCAGTGAGGCCTCCCATGGCTAAAGCCATTCACATGATGATCCGCGTGCTGGAAGAGGCGCGCTCAGTTGAGTTTTACTCAAAAGCCTTCGGGCTGGAGATCGCCGAGCGGTTTGACTTCGAAAGCTTCACCCTCGTTTACCTGCGCAACGAGGAGGCAGATTTCGAAGTAGAGCTGACCGTCAACAAGGGCCGCACAGAAGCCTACGACCTTGGCAACGGCTACGGCCACATGGCCTTCTGCGTTGATAAACTTGACGAAGAACACGCCCGTCTTCAGAACGAAGGCCTCAATCCGGAAGACATCAAGGAGTTCTTCCGCGACGGCGTTCTCATCGCTCGTTTCTTCTTTGTCGTCGACCCGGACGGCTACCGCATTGAGATACTTGAGCGTCACGGCAGATATCGTTGAGGACATCTATCGGGTCCGCGCCTTGCAAAAGGCGCGGAAATCCGGCCATATCTCACCGTTCCGAATTCAAGCGTAAAAAGGGGGCGAGTGAGACCCATGGCAAGCAATAGACTGCTTCTTCTTCCCGGTGATGGCATTGGTCCAGAAATCATGGAGGAAGTGAAGAAGGTCATTGGCTGGTTCAACGAGCGTACGGCTGACACCTTCGACTACGATGAAGGCCTCGTCGGCGGCGCTGCGTATGACGCCCATGGTGCCTCCATCTCCGAAGAAGACATGGCCAAGGCTCAGGCAGCAGACGCCGTCATCTTTGGCGCTGTTGGCGGCCCTAAGTGGGATGACGTCCCTTATGACGTTCGCCCGGAAGCGGGCCTCTTGCGCCTGCGCAAAGACCTCGGCCTGTTCGCCAACTTGCGCCCGGCCATTTGCTACCCGGCACTGGCCGACGCCTCTTCGCTGAAAAAAGACGTCATCGAAGGCCTCGACATCCTGATCGTGCGCGAGCTGACAGGCGGTGTTTACTTCGGCGAGCCGAAGACCATCACCGAGCTGGAGAACGGCCAGCAGCGCGCCGTGGACACACAGGTTTACGACACCTATGAAATCGAGCGCATCGCCGGAGTTGCGTTTGACCTTGCCCGCGCCCGCCGCAACAAGGTCACCTCCATGGAAAAACGCAATGTGATGAAATCTGGCGTTTTGTGGAACCAGGTCGTCACCGCCACCCATGACAAGTCCTACAAGGACGTGGAACTGGAGCACATGCTGGCAGATGCAGGCGGCATGCAGCTGGTGCGTTGGCCAAAACAGTTTGACGTCATCGTCTGTGACAACCTGTTCGGCGACATGCTGTCCGATGTTGCAGCCATGCTGACCGGTTCTCTGGGCATGCTGCCTTCCGCCTCTCTTGGGGCCCCGGACGCTGCCACAGGCAAGCGCAAGGCACTTTATGAGCCAGTACACGGCTCCGCGCCAGATATCGCGGGCACAGGGGCAGCAAACCCGATTGCCATGATCGCGTCCTTCGCCATGGCGCTGCGCTATTCCTTCAACATGATCACCGAAGCGGACATGCTGGAAAAGGCGATCTCCAACGCCCTCGACAAGGGACTGCGGACCAAGGACATCGCGCAAGGCGATCAGGCCACCATCTCCACCAAGGAAATGGGCAACGCCATCGTCGGCGAACTGGAAGCGCTGGCAACCAGCCGCTAGCACCCCATACCAAATCTGTTTGACAGGCCAAGGCTCGCTTCCCTCATGGATGCGAGCCTTATTTTTGTTTGCCAGCCCGTTCCCCCTCCAGTATCGGTGAAGCGAGCATCACCAATCTATCCAGAAGACAGGCCGCAATGCAGTTTACCAGTTTCACTCCAGCTCAAGCCGATGAAGTCACCGCGCTCTTTCGCCGAACGTTCAGCGCCTCCGAGGGAGAAAACGAAGGCGAGCTGATCGGCACCCTTGCGGCCAACCTGCTGGCGACAACACCAGAAGACGAGTTGCTGACCTTCCTTGCCCTTGAAGACAACCGCATTCAGGGCGCAATCGTCTTCACGCGCTTCCATTTTGAGCACAGCCCAGCGCTGGCTTACCTGCTCTCGCCCGTCGCTGTTGCGCCAGAAGCTCAAGGAAACGGCGTCGGGCAAGCGCTCATCAAGTTTGGTTTGCAGGAACTGGCTCAACGCGGCGTGGAAATCGCCCTCACCTACGGCGACCCGAACTTCTATGGCAAGGTCGGCTTCAAGCCCATCGCGCAGGAGGTGATCGCACCGCCGCTGAAGCTCACCTATCCCGAAGGCTGGATTGCACAATCCCTGACCAACGCTGAGATTGCGCCCATATCCGGCGCCACACGCTGCGCCGCGGCCCTCAATCACCCAGAATACTGGTAGCGGCGACGCTGGGAGCCGCCTGAGCGGCCCCCGTTCCTTCCAAGACCTTTCATTCCATGGCCTCTCAAGGCCTGCTGCCCTCGGCTTTCACCAGGGGCTCGAAAGGATCTGTTGTCGGCGGCACAAGGCTGCGTATGGCACTGCCATCCAAGTCGAAGTCATCAAAGCTTACAGAGTTGAAACTCAGGGCGTCCTGATCGCGCACAAAATAGGTGGCGTCCTCCAGGTTCGCCATCACGGACCATTGGGTGTAGTCCGGCAGCTCAGGCGCCACGGCCTTCTCTGCGTTGGGACGGATAAAGCCTTTCGGAATGTCGAAATTGTTCAGCATGTGCGTGGCGACATGCAGGTTTTCCTCTGCTGTCTCTCTCATTTCGACGGTAGAGACAAACGCGGAAGCCCGAACGAAGCGAGAGGGCGGCGTTGAATCGCCGGGCAATCCCAACATGCCCGAGCCTTGGCCCAGAGACACAACCTCACCGTCCAGAACCTGCTTCTCCCCCGCGTTCACGGGCGAGAGATTTACGTAGTTGCGCAGGTTAATCAGATGCCAATCAAACCCCGGAGAGTTCGTCATAACCCCCAGAGGATTGTCATAGACCTTGAGTTCGCCATTTACCGGCTCAATCACAATCGACTTGCCGGACCGATCATGCAGGGTGAAGTGAAGAGGCGGAACTTCTTTGAGTTCCGTGTTTTCAATCGCCACGATCTGAACGGAGGCAAGGGCGTCCCGCACTTCATCAACGGTCGCAAAACTGGTCAAAACCCAAGCCAGAAAATTCAACGGCCCGAGAGAACTGGAGGCCTTGTCCTGCGTCGGCTCCGGATAGCTGGCAAATCCGGGAAAATACAGCGCGCCGCCCGCCAGGCCTTCTTCATTGATGCCATCCACGATCATGGTGTCATCCTTAATCGCATTCATGCCAATGACAGCGTATTTGGCTTGCCACACCATGGGGTCAGAAAGGCCTGTTGTTGCGGTAAACTCAAAGCCTCGCGGCACCATGGAAACTGTCGACTCGGTTTCAAATCCGAACTCCATGGTGCGCCCATACACCCGGCCATCGTCCTTTGCCTTGATTACAAAGCTGGTACAGGCCGAAGCCCCTGTACTGGCAGAAATCAATAGGGCCGCCGAGCATGTGGCGGCCAGTAAACGGCGGTGAACTTTGCAGAATACGTTATTCATTGTGCGCTCCATGTTTTGGTATGCGCCCTTGTTATCTTCGGCAAGGCTCCAATAAGCCGTTTAACCTTCCTCTAAGAATTGAGCCAGTTCTGAACCACCTGATCTTGGCCTGCCCAGACTGGAATGCCAAATCAGAAAGCAGGCCCCGGCGACCGTCCGGCACGGAGCCTTCACACAAAGCGCAGCCATGGCCGCGCCTCTCCACCACAATCCACCGCCCCGCCACTGTTCCCTTGAAACCCACGGGCCGGTCCTGCATATAGCCTCCACAACAACTCATGAAATTCAGCAATAGGAGCGCACGGTTATGGACGATCGCCTCAAGCCGTTTCTCGGCACGTGGATCCTTGATCCGGACCAGTCTAATTATGAGCAGGGCGCCCTTCCGCTGGGCGGCAGCCTGACCATCGCCGAAAAGGAAGGTGAAATCGGCTTCTTCATGAAGACGGTGGAAGCTGACGGCGAAACCTATGAGGCCAATTTCTCCGGCATTCCAGACGGTGAAGATCGGCCAATGCCGGAAAACCCATTTGCCGACACCCTCGCCCTCATGTTTGAAAGCAACCGGGTTCTGACCTCCGAAGCCAAACGCGGCGGCCTGACGATCATGTCAGCGAAACGGGAACTGAACAGCGCGGAGAACCGCCTCACGGTTTATCAGACGGTGCATCTGTTGGATTCCGGCAGTTTCACCAATGAAGCAGTGTATCTGCGCGCCAACTAAGTGGTGCGCTGAACGACCTGCACTCTGAACCA
This sequence comes from Nesiotobacter zosterae, assembly GCF_033843645.1. NCBI lineage: Bacteria > Pseudomonadati > Pseudomonadota > Alphaproteobacteria > Hyphomicrobiales > Stappiaceae > Nesiotobacter > Nesiotobacter zosterae. Next base: position 169,179 of record NZ_JAWXVZ010000009.1, read on the forward strand.
TGCTTGAGGCGCAAGAAACCCGGCGCCTTTTTCAAGGGTCTAGCGCCTCGGAAAGCCGGATCTTCTGGCTCAAATGCGCTTCGAGCTGCTCGTAAACACCCGTCGGGTTCATCAGGTCCGCCGGGTAGACTTCCACATACCCAACTCCAACTTTCTTAAGGGCCAGCGCTTTCACCTTGTCCTGCGCGCCCTTAACACCGCGCGGCGGGATGTTGGTGAGATAGTCAACCGCAACAACCGGCTGGCCTTTCGGGTCTACCACCAACGCGCTTACAGCCTTTCCCCTGAGCGCGTTCAGGGCGCTGTCCACGATGGCTCTATCTGGGTTGCCTTCTTGATCTTCCATCACAACCCGTTGAAGCGCCACCTGCGGAAACACGTTGTAACGCCCTAAGCCTTCACTGCAAAGAAAGTGATTGATCAGCTTGTAGACCTGCTGCTCTTCCCGGGTCATCACAACTCGCGACCGCAGGGCTGCGATGTCCACGAAACGCAGCTGGTTAAGTGGGTCATCAATGTCTCTCCGGGCACGTTTACGCGCCTTGAGTTGCCATTGAACCCTCCACAAAATCAAGCAGGCCACAAATCCGACGGCACCGGCAAAAACACTGGTCATGAGAATACGCCACTCCCTCACGGCAGCGAATATCACAACTCTAGATAGAATCAAGGGTGTGCATTACTCAAATTTCGGAGGAGAAATTGCAGTGCGACGGATTTGATCCGTCGGACTACAGAGGCCGAAACGGCGTCGCAACGCATGTTAGCCTCAAAGCACCGCACAAAGCATCAGGGCCACTTCATCCCGTAGAGCGCACCGCAAACCATCACGCCGCCCCACGCCACCAAGGCCACGAGGCCAGCCCAGCGAAACCGGCGAATGGTGCCCCGGGAATCCACCCGTGCCAGATAGCGCCACGCTGGCACGAACCGCAGCAACAAGGCATTCAGCAGCGCAATCACGAAGAACCCAGCCTTCCACCACATCATCTCGTTTTGCATGTACCCACGCGCATTGAGAGACAGAAGGAGCACGCCAGACACAATCGCCACAAGGCCGCCCACAAGGCTTGAACGCACCAGCACGCGGGCCATGTCATGCAGGGGAACGGTTGGCCACACGCCCAGCATTCTAAGGTTCATGGGAACCAGACAGCCAAACAAAAGCGCAGCACCCAACAAATGAGCCAATTGCGTTGTCGGCAAAACCCATGCGCCATAAGCAAACACGGCGCGAATGCCAGAACGCTCCAACTCGCCTGCAAGGTCTATTGCAATCTTCAGAAAGTCCATCAATCTCGCCCGCAATTGCCCGGTGCAAACTTGCGGCGTTCATGGACGCGAAGCAAGGCTTCCGACGCAGTTTTCGCCGTATGCCCACCGATTTCCGCAGGGCTGTCTTGTGGGGGCTCAAGCGCATGCCGGATTAGGCCAGAGGGTCCAGCCGCTGGTGGGGGCATCTCTGGCTTGCTGTCTTCCCAATCCCCCTAACTGCTCAAGGGCTCTCCTATCCGGGCGCGCCTCCTGTCCAGAGGGCGCTCCCGCCTTGGTGCCTTAGCTGCTCAGCGCCTCCCCTGTCCGAGCATCTCTTCAGTCCGAGCGCGTCACCTGCCCACTCACCGAACCACCGGTCTGGCGGGCCAAGCGTCTCCTGCCCCTGCCCCTCAGGGAACCCAGACCCCGGCACCTTGCCGATCCCAGAGCCCTAGTTGCCCAATCACCTCACCGCCCCGTTCTGCCTGCCCCACCGTCTCACCGCCCAGCGTCTCACCTGCCATGTATCACCCGCGCCGCGCGTTACCTGCCAAGCGCCTTACCAGCTCCACACCTCACCGGCCCTCGTCTCCGCTGCGCCGGGCCCCCCTTGTCTTTTATGCATGCTGCATTCATTTTTATCTTACAAAGGTCTCGTTCTAGCGGTCCTTGGCCCTACCCAAAGATCGGAGCAGAGGTTGCTGAACGAACCGGCACCCTACTGGCAACACCAGATCGGATCAGCGCCCTCTCTTTCATGCCAGGCAGGCGCCTGCTGTAAACGCAAACGACCTGATCCAGAAAATGACACCGCTTCAAATCAGGTTAAGGACCCTCAACGCCCCTCTAGGGCGGCAGCACCTCAACCCGGCACCATTCGAACGCACCAAATGAAAGATTCTTTCAAACCGACGCATCCATCAACGCAAAAACTTCTTGAGTTTCTTTCAGTGTTTCACAGCATTCAACTGAACTCCCAATAGGGGAACAGCAGGGAATAACTGGGGTTTTGTGCCGTTCAGACCCCACAGCGCCGGGCGGCAGTTATGCCCATCGCACTCGTTCCAGCAAAGCCTGTTGACAACCGACGAAAGTCGGGGCAGAAAAATTGCCGGAACTTTCACGAGAACGGGCCTCGCCACAACAATGGCTGATCTGATGATCAAAATCGCGACGAAAACAGCAACCGCAACAACGGCGGGCTGCGCGATGACGGCTGCCCGAATGACTACACACACAACAATGACGACCAAAACCACCGTCTGACGGTGCCTCTCTTTCCCGCGCTCTCCCCCGGGACGGAGGGCGCCAGAGGGCTCACCGGGCGGCTTGGCTTGCCCCCGGGCGCTCGACGGGGGAGACAAAGAGGAATGAAACCAATGGGTTACAAGGTCGCAATCGCAGGCGCCACCGGCAATGTGGGCCGCGAAATGCTCGATATCCTGGCAGAACGAGGCTTCCCCGCAGACGTTGTGGTGCCGCTGGCATCCCGCCGCTCTCAGGGCCGTGACATTTCGTTCGGCGACAAGACGCTGAAGGTTCAGGCCATGGAGAACTTTGACTTCTCCGACGTCGATATCTGCCTCATGTCAGCAGGCGGCACCATCTCCAAGGAGTGGTCGCCAAAGATCGGCGCCAAAGGCTGCGTTGTCATCGACAACTCTTCAGCATGGCGTTATGACGCCGACGTGCCGCTCATCGTGCCGGAAGTAAATGCCGACGATATTGTTGGTTTTAAAAAGAAAAACATCATTGCAAACCCGAACTGCTCCACCGCTCAGCTGGTTGTGGCGTTGAAGCCGTTGCATGACGCTGCAAAGATCAAGCGCGTTGTCGTCTCCACCTACCAGTCCGTATCCGGTGGTGGTAAGGACGCCATGGACGAGCTGTTCAACCAGACCCGCGCCGTGTTCGTGAACGACCCGATCGAGCCTCAGCAGTTCACCAAGCGGATTGCATTCAACATCATTCCTCACATCGATGTTTTCATGGAAGACGGCTACACCAAGGAAGAATGGAAGGTGCTGGCTGAAACTAAGAAAATGCTTGATCCGGCGATCAAGGTCACCTGCACCGCAGTGCGCGTTCCTGTCTTCGTGGGCCATGCTGAGAGCGTGAATCTCGAGTTCGAAAACCCGATCACGCCAGAAGAAGCTCAGAACATCCTGCGCGAAGCCCCAGGCTGTCTGGTTGTCGACAAGCACGAAGACGGTGGCTACGTCACGCCTTACGAGTCCGCAGGTGAAGACGCGACCTTCATCTCCCGCATCCGCGAAGATGCCACCGTTGAGAATGGCCTCAACATGTGGGTTGTCTCAGACAACCTGCGCAAAGGCGCAGCCCTTAACACCGTTCAGATTGCCGAAGTGCTCGTGAACCGAGGCTTGATCCAGCCAAAAAGCGCTGCGGCCTAAAACGAACCTCGTGGCGGCAACTGGTCGTCACGTGGTGCAACACCTTCCCAAAACAAACAAAATCGCGCGATTGTCTCGGCAGTCGCGCGAAATAATAAGTGGGGCTCAAAACCAGCCGCCCCTTGCCCTGCCGCTTCTGCGCCCCTCAGCCTGCCTCGCCACCTCGACCTCCACCACCTAGCGGTTGCATTAGTGGATTTTGCGAACTGGCGCGAATGAGTTATTCCCCCCATCCTGTCCGCGCCGGGAGAAAAGGCACTGGGAGAACAACAACACATGCTGCAACAAACAACCTTCGCGCTGTTTACCACCGAGAACAAAGAGGCCACTTTCTGCGATTGGCTGCAGGCAAAGTCCGCTGAGAACTGGAAACAAGCCACCCAACATCCGTTCACGATTGCGGTTGGAAATGGCACCGTATCCGATGATGCCTATCGGCGCTATCTTATTGAAGACTATGCCTTTGTTGTCGATCTGGCATCCGCACTGGGCTATCTGGTCGCCAAAGCGCCGACAATGGAAGCCAAGGGCGTCCTTTCCGCCTTCCTCGCACAGCTCACCTCTGCAGAGAACGACTATTTTCTTCGCTCTTTTGAAGCACTTGGCCTCTCCAAAGAGACCTATGAAAACGCCGTTGCGAACGATACCACCCGTTCCATTGCCGCCACGCTGCTCTCTGCTGCCGGGAAAGGCAAATACGAAGACGGCCTTGCGTGCCTGCTCTGCGCCGAGTGGGTCTATATGGACTGGTGCACACGAGAGGGAACAAAACCGCGCCCTGACCAATTCTGGTTGGCGGAATGGATCGACCTTCACGACAACCCCGCGTTCCTGCAGTTTGTCGGTTGGCTAAAGGCGGAAATGAACCGCGTCGGCCCCGCTTTGCCAGCTTGGCGCCAGCGGGAAGTTCAAGAGCGGTTTAGCCGCATGTGCGAACTCGAAGCAGCTTTTTTCGACGCAGTAAGCAAAGACTGATCAAAGGCTTGAAAGAGGCTGGCGTTGATGCCAGCCTCATGGATAAACTCAGCCGAGCGCCTGTTCCAGCTGTCCAAGGTCTGCATTCCCGCCGCAGATCAAAACGCCCACACGCTCACCTTGCTCGGGTTGATAGGCACCAGAGATCAAGGCCGCCAGCGCAGTCGCAGCACCTGGTTCCACCGCAAGCTGCATCTGCGTCCAGAGCCTGGCTTGGGCATCCAAAATATCCGCATCATTCACCAGAACTGACTGAGATACATAGTCTTTTGCCAAGGCGAAGGTATGCGTGCCACACCGCTTCGCGCCAAGGCTGTTGGCCGCAACACTGTTCACCTCAACGTCCACAGGCTCATTTGCAGCCAGTGCAGCGTGCAATGAACACGCGCCAACGGGCTCCACAGCGATCACGTCTATGCCATTTTGATAGTAGCAACTCATCCCACCAATCAGTCCTCCGCCGCCCACAGCCACCAACACCGTATCAAGGTCCGGCGCCTGCGCTGCCCACTCCAGCGCAACCGTTCCTTGCCCATTGATTGTGCCCGGCGCATCGTAAGCGTGAATATCTATCGCACCAGTTTCCTCCTGGTGACGGGCGCACAATGCGGCGGCATCAGCATAGGCAGCGCCCTCAACATTCACTTCCGCCCCATAGTGACGGATCTTTTTAATCTTCGCGGGATTGGAGATTTCCGGCACAAATATCTTGGCCTTATGCCCCAAGGCAGACGCTGCGCACGCCACCGCCGCGCCGTGGTTGCCCCCAGAAGCAGCCGCAACGCCTCCTTCCGGCACCTTCATTTGCAGAAGGGAATTAAACGCCCCCCGCGCTTTGAATGACCCGGAGTGCTGCACCTGCTCCAACTTCATGTTGATCGAAAATGGCAGGCCAAACGTGCCAGCTCCACTCTCCACCACTGGCGTCCGCCGAATGAACGGCGCAATGCGTTGATAAGCCTTGGTAATTTCTTCTTTATTGATCATCTATCCCGCCAAAGCTTCAGATAAAAACAAGTATGCTCCCGACGAATATCGGGAGCATACACTGCACCACGGTTTGGGTTAGCCAGAGGTAGGCATCGCCGTCTCAACCAGTTTGATAAAGTAGGAGCAACCGTAAGGGATAAGCTCATCATTAAAGTCATAGGCAGGGTTGTGCACCTTTGCCGTGTCACCGTTGCCCGCAAAGATGAATGCCCCCGGGCGTTCTTCCAACATGAAGGAGAAATCTTCACCGCCCATGGTCGGGTTAACTTCGCTATTCACCTTATCCGCACTACCGGTAACTGCCCGCGCTACCTGAACGGCAAAATCAGTTTGATCCGCGTGATTGTTGGTAACCGGATAGCCCTTGTCGTAGAGGATATCTGCAGTAGCCCCATGTGCTGCGCAAACGCTCTCCACCATCGCTTTCATCCGGGTTTCGATCATCTCGCGCACATCGTTGCTCAGGGTCCGCACCGTACCGCGCAGCTTTGCAGTCTCCGGCACAATGTTGAACGCTGAGCCAGCCTCAAACACAGTCACGGAGATCACAGCTGCCTCGAGCGCGTTGGTGTTGCGGCTGACGATGGATTGCAGCGCCGTTACCAGCTGCGCGCCCACAACGATCGGATCGATGGTTTCATAGGGACGTGCCGCATGGCCACCCAAACCCTTGATTGTAATCTGAAATTCATCCGTTGCGGCCATGAGCGGCCCCGGCCGAATAGCAAACTCACCGACCGGCAAACCTGGCATGTTGTGCAGGCCGTACACCTCATCAATGTTCCAACGCGTCATCAAGCCATCGTTGATCATCGCCTTGGCGCCCGCCCCGCCCTCTTCCGCAGGCTGGAAGATGAGAACAACCGTTCCGTCGAAATTTCTGGTTTCAGCGAGGTATTTCGCAGTGCCAAGCAACATGGCTGTGTGGCCGTCATGACCACACGCATGCATTTTTCCGGGGTGCTTGGAGGCCCATGGCTTGCCGGATGTCTCGGTCAGCGGCAGCGCGTCCATGTCGGCGCGAAGCCCGATGGTCTTGCCAGCTCCACCATTCTTTCCCTTGATCACACCCACCACGCCGGTCTGCCCAATTCCGGTTGTAATGTCATCGACGCCAAAGCTTTCCAGCAACTCGGCAACGCGCGCCGCAGTGCGGTGCGTCTCATACAGGATCTCCGGATTCTCGTGAAAATCCCGACGCCAAGCAGTGATTTCATCGTGTAACTCGGCAAGTCGATTAACAATCGGCATGGGTGCAGCTCCCCGGGGATTAGTGTTTGAATTATCTCAATCTGGAAGAATCCTAATGTGCAACTATTTGGCGCATACTCACAAGCCCAATTGCGATATTGGAATGCTGCAATTTTCTCATGAACTCATGCCAAACACTGCAATACCAATGGCGATCTGGCCGCAACAGTTGCAGCAAGCACAACAAAAAAGGCAGATGCATGTTGCACCTGCCTTCCATGAAAACCCAATTGTAATGGGTATTTAGCTCACCTCATGCTTCAGCGCATTCCGCTCCAGCATAACGCCCTGTTTCTTGGTCTTCAAAATCTCACGCGCTTTCTCAAACTTCGGGTCTTCCCAAAAGATCATACAGCCGTTGCAGCCTCTGCCACAGCACCCATCAATCCCAAGACGAGGAGACTTGGGCGTCCGGTCCTGATTGCCATCGGCAATAGCATCAATCAGCTGGTCCCTAAGGCTCTCATACTTTCCCTGCTGGGCGTCTGTCGCCTCACCGCGTGCTTCAATGCGCTCAGCCGTACGGTCCAGCTTCAAGCGGCTCCACTGTTCTGGTGTCAGTGGCTTTTCCTTGCGAACCACGGTGTTGACCGGGAAACGCTCCTTAAAGGTCGAAACCTCTTCCTTGTCAAACAGGGAGAAAGGAATGCGGATGACAGGCTGCTTGCCTGCGTGAACTTCGCTGGTTACTGCGCCATCCTTGGAGTTTTCAAACTCGTAGATACGCAGCAGAATGCTGTCCTCAGACATTGGCTCAAGGAACTCAAGCACTTCGCCTGCAGTGATCTTGTTTTTCACCTTCATGTAGAAGGCATCATCCGTGACATCTTCAATCAGGCCTGCGAATTCCCACTCACCGATTGAATGGGTATCTTCATAATTGTGGGCGTAGTTGTTGAGGCGCCCATCATGGAACGCAGTGGTGTATCCCCGGTTGGCAACGGAATACATCTCGTCCATGTACTTTTGCGGGCGCCAGTTCTCCGGATCCGCATAGTAGTCATCAATCGCTTGCCGATAAGCACGCGTGACCACGGCCACGTAATACATGGACTTGTTGCGGCCCTCCACTTTCAGGGAGTCAACGCCGATCCGCAGAAAGTCATTGAGCTTCGGCATCAGGCAAAGATCCTTGGAATTCAGGATGTAAGACCCGCGCCCGTCTTCCATGATGGGCATCAACTCGCCCGGCCGACACCCTTCTTCCAGCAGAAATTCGAACATGCCGATGTTGTCTTCATTCAGCTCCAGCTCGTCGATGGTGCCATCCTTCATGCGCATGCGCACTTTGTAGTTCCAGCGGCACGAGTTGGCACAGTTCCCCTGGTTCGCGCCGCGCTCCGCCATGAAGTTGGAGAGCAGGCAACGCCCAGAATAGGTCATGCACATGGCCCCATGCACAAAGGCTTCCAAGCGAATATCCGGGCACTTTTCGCGGATTTCCTCCAGCTCGGGGAACGACACCTCACGCGCCAACACCACCAGATCCGCGCCCTGTTCCTTCCAAAAATCAACGGAAAGCCAGGAACATACATTCGCCTGGGTGGAAATGTGCAGCGGGACATTAGGCAATTTCTTGCGCATGTACTGGAACACGCCCGGATCAGCGATGATCAAACCATCGGGATTGATGTCGCGAATGGTGTCGGCGTACTCGTCAAGCTTGGGAATGTCCTTGTTGTGCGAAAACAGGTTGAGCGTCAGGTACACCCGCTTGCCATGCTGGTGCGCAAACTCAATTCCCTCGACCACCTGTTCCAAGGTGAATTCAGCCTTGGTGCGCAACGACATATCGGGCGTACCCAGATACACGGCATCGGCACCATAGAGGATGGCAATTTTCAGCTTCTGCAGATTGCCCGCAGGCATCAGGAGTTCAGATGTTCTCATTTGTCTGACCGGAGTTCGCTGTCGCCCAACAAGGCGGATCAAAATGCGGCCTTCAACCCAGATCGGGGCGGCCGCGACAGTAAAGGCTGGAGTGCTTTTAAGGTATTTTCGAGGGCATGGATACCCCCAAAACAAAGCCGCGGCTCAGCATCCTGAACCGCGGCCCATATTAACGAAGTCATTGCGTATAAATACTAATTAGCCATTTCCTCAACGTCAGCAGATTGGCGCGCACCATCCTTGTAACGCGTCACGGCCTCGCCACCGTCGCCACGGCCGCTGAGCTGCTCTTCAAGCCACCCTACGAAGCGGCGGATCTTTGGCTCGCCGCCACGTTTCTCACGCCAGATCAGGCGATAACTCGAGAAGACGCTTTGATACTCAGGAAACAGTGGAACTAGTTTTCCGGCAGCTTCCGCATCGGCGCTGAGCAAGCTGGATTCCAGCGTGATCCCCAAGCCTTCGATGGCTGCATCAAGACTGAGCGCAGAGCTCTCAAAGCTCATCACCTCATTGGGCACAGGGTCTTCCACCCCTGCCGCCTCATACCAATCCTGCCATTTGATTGGGCAGTACCGACTTGAAATCGTCGGCACCTTCAACAAATCGGCCGGTTTTTTCGGATAGCCAATGGTATCCAGCAGCTCAGGTGAAATCAGCGGACGATACTTTTCTTTTCCGAGGGAAATGCCCTCAAAACCGTTGGGCACGTCAACGCCGCGAATAAATTCAAGATCAAATCTGCCGTCGTTTGAAACACCAGACACTTCCGTGCTGGTCAAGGTGACGGAGATCTCAGGGGTCTGGGTCGCGAACGACTTCAGACGCCCTAGCAGCCAGCGGCTTGTAAAACCCGATGGCCCGTGAATGGAGAGAAGGTCCTTGTTGCCCACGCTTTCAATTGTGCGTGTGGCGGCACTGATGCGGTCAAATGCTTCGGATATCTCTGCAAAATAGCGATAGGCCGCTGCAGTTGGAAAGACTGCCCGCGAACGACGAACGAAAAGCTCTAGACCAAGATGATCTTCAAGAGCTTTAAGACGATGACTGACTGCACTCGCTGTAATTGAAAGCTTTTGCGCAGCAGATACGAGGCTGCCCGTTTCCATTACAGCACGGAAGGCAACCAGAGCGTTTAGTGGAGGTAACCGACCCATGAAAAGCCTTGTTGTAGATAGTTACGAGAATACCGTTTTTTCTTTATTCAGCGAGAACTACCACAGTTGAAATATATTTTAAACACCCACTAAGGCTGCAAATACCACTCAGCAAGAATTTAGACATGACACAAACAAGTTTAAAGCACACGCTTAGATTATCGATAATGCAATATTCGATAAAAGTATTCCATAAATATTATTGATAGTACAATTGAGACAAAGCTACCAGATAGGATAAAATATCTTACTCTAGGTTATTTTAAATATACAATAACTGGGTAGACTACATTGACGCTATGGTCACCAAGCAAAAAGGGCCGCAACGGCCCTTTCTTTTGGTTGCAATAAGCAACTATATCTGTTGTCGACCTCAACAATTGCAGATTGCACACGCATACTGCGCAATTGATGAATCAAAGTGAGGTTAACGAATTATTACCTCCGGCCCCATCAATGCTGTGGGTAACGCCGTGGATAGCCAAGGCACGTACGTCACAAGGATAAGGAACACAAGAAGAACAAGCACAAATGGCGCTGCGGCTTTAACCACTTGCAGCAGACTCATGCCCGTAATTCCCGAGGTGACAAACAGATTTAGCCCTATCGGAGGCGTGATCATTCCGATCTCCATATTCACGACCATGATGATGCCTAGATGAATTGGATCAACGCCAAGCTCGATTCCGATAGGAAATACAACTGGTGCAACGATTAACAAAAGGCCGGATGGTTCCATGAACTGACCGCCGATCAAAAGCATGATGTTGACCGCGATCAGGAATGTGAACCAGTTGAAGCCAGCATCAATCATCCAATCAGTAATGAGCTGAGGGATTCGCTCTGCCGTCAGCGTGTGCGCAAACAAGAGCGCGTTGACGATGATGAACATGAGCATCACGGTTGTTTTGGCCGAGTCGGTAAGCACCTTTTTGGTATCCCGATGGAACAGCGCTGGCACAAAGCGGCTGCCGATCATCCAGAGATTGCGAAGCACACTGCCCCCCAAACTCTCCCCTGGACGACGCCATGGCACCTCCGCCAACGGCCCCATGTCCCGATAGACAAACAGCGCGATAAAGGCTGCATAGACCGCCGCAACTGCTGCGGCCTCGGTGGGCGTAAAGATGCCGCCATAAATCCCGCCGAGAATGATCACGATCAAGAACATGCCAAAAGCAGCCTCGGAGAAGGTGGACCACAGGACGCGCAGGCTTGGAAAAGGCTGAGCGGGCAAGTTGCGCCTGCGGGCGATGAAGTAAATCGCGCCCATGAGCATGAGGCCCGCTACAAGACCTGGCACGACGCCGGCCAGAAACATGCGCCCAACAGAAACGTTGGTAGCTGCTGCATACACCACCATAACAATCGAAGGTGGAATGAGAATGCCGAGCGTACCGGCATTGGCGATCACCCCGGCAGCGAACTCCTTGCTGTAGCCCGCCTTGCGCATTGCGGCGATGGCGATGGTGCCGATGGCAACCACCGTTGCGGGCGACGAACCAGAGAGCGCCGCAAAAATCATGCAGGCAAAGACACCGGCAATGGCAAGCCCCCCTCTGAAGGAGCCAACGGTTGCAACGGCGAAGTTAACGATACGGCGCGCCACCCCGCCCGTCGACATGAAGCTGGAGGCGAGAATGAAGAACGGGATCGCCAGCAGCGTAAAGTTCTGCGAGGCGGTAAACAGCTGAACGGCAACGGAACTCATGGAGTCATGCGAGAACAGCGCGATGTAAAGCACTGCGGATAGTCCCAGTGCGATGGCAATCGGTGCACCAATCAGGAGCAGACCGAAAACCATGAGAAAAAGAACTGCGGTTTCCATGGGCCTTAATCCTTCAGCACGTCTTTGTTTTCTTCCACCAACTCCTCGGCCTCATGCGCCGCGATCATGGCTTCTCTCTTGCCAATCAGGATGAGCCAAAACATCTGCAAGGCGCGAAAACCAAGCAGCGCAAGCCCGAAGGGGAGAATGGTGTAAGGCATCCAGCGCGGCACACGCTCACGCACGTCAAAGGTTTCTTGCACCCACAAAGGCCACTTCAGATCTTCCATGCCGATGGGAAGCTGATAGAAGCGCGCCACATAGGGCAGTGCGCCACCGCTGGCGCCGCGGTTCTCAAGGCCCAACAACACCCCTAGCCATGTGGCATCGATCAAAAGCGCAGCATAAAGAACCGTAGCTGCAGCCCCCAAGAGCGCGAACACGCGGAAAATCGGCTTGGGAAACAATCGGATGAAGGCATCTACCCCCAAGTGGGCACCGATCTTGATGCCATAACTCATTCCAAACAGGATCAGCCAGGCAAACAAAACACGGGTGAACTCCAGTGCCGCACCCCAACCGGAGTTAAAGCCATAACGGGCGACCACCTGAGAGAAGGTAACAAGGGTCATGGTCGCCAGAATGAGAGCAATGATGTTCTCTTCCAGCGAGTTGACGAAGTTTTTCATACGAGACAAGGCGCAGCCCCCCAAAGGCATGCAAAATGATATCAGGAAAACGGATGTTTCCCGGTCCAACCTGTCTGCCCAACGCCACCAGCGCAGGGCAGACAGGCAGCATGATTAGTTGGAAGCGTTTGAGGCAACCGCCGCGTCGATTACATCCTGACCGATGTCATCCGCGAACTTGGCCCAAACCGGTGTCATGACATCAACCCACGCCTGACGTTGCTCGGGTGTCAGCTGACGCACTTCCGTGCCAGCACTAATGATGTTCTGCTTGTTCTCTTCGTTGATCTGGGTCGCACGGCTGTTGTACTCATCCGTCACCTCGGTGAAGATCGCGAGGAACTGATCGCGCACATCAGGGTCAAGGCTGTCCAGCCACTCCTGAGAGGTCAGCGCAAGATAGGTCAGAAGCTGGTGGTTAGTCTCCGTGATGCCGTCCTGAACCTCGAAGAACTTCTGGGTATAGATATTGGACCAGGTGTTCTCCTGACCGTCTACGACACCGGTTTGAAGCGCGCCGTAAACCTCTTTGAACGCCAGTTTTTGAGCATTGGCATTCATCGCTTCAATCATGGCGACCGCCACATCAGAAGTCTGAACACGGAACTTCAGCCCATCAGCGTCTGATGGCTCCAGCAGCGGTCTGTTGGCAGAAAAGTGCTTCAGACCGTTGAAGATATAGCCAAGCCCCACGAAGCCCACGTCAGACATGGCACCCAGCAGCTCCTGCCCCTTTTCGCCCTTAGTGAAACGGGTCACGGCATCCATGTCGGAGAACAAGAACGGCAGGTCGAAAACACGGTACTTGAGTGTGTAGGCTTCAAACTTGGAAAGCGACGGGGCAGCAATCTGCACATCCCCCAAAAGCAGCGCTTCCATCACCTTGTCATCATCAAACAGCTGAGAGGATGGGAACACCTGCATACAGGCCTTGCCATCCATTTCAGTGTTGATGCGATCCGCCAGAGCGGCAGCCATCTCTCCCTTTGGGTGCCCCTGCGCTGCCACAACGTGGCTGAACTTGATCACGACTTCGCCGTCATCACACCCTGCAGACGCAAAGGCTGGCGCGGACAGGAACAGTGAGGCAGCGGCGGCGGCCAAATACAATTTCTTCATGATATCCTCCCTAATGAATGGCTTCCCGGCCATCATAAGCGTTACTACGCAAGCACTGTGCCAGACTACGCAGTTTCACAAATCCGCAGGATTTCATTGGAATTGGAGAAGATACAAATTACGTTTGGGTCGAGTTCGTAACATGCTTGGGTTCCATGTAACGTTTTCGACACATCGCAAGCGGCGCGCTGCCGCTGCTCAGTCCGGTCCGCCGCTCAGGTCGTACTTTTTCATCTTTTCGTAAAGCGCCTTGCGCGACACCTTGAGCGCTTCATAGGTAGGCTTTATCCGTCCCTCGTTACGGCGCAATTCCTGCTCAATCTGATCACGCTCAAACGCTGCAACGCGGTCAGACAGGCTTTCCTCACCTGCTGGTGCCGAAGAACCCGCATCGCCAGTCGTCGTCATCAGGCCCAACACGAAACGGTCTGCCACGTTTCGCAGTTCCCGCACATTGCCCGGCCACTCATGGCGCATCAGCTCGGCCAAGAACGCCTGCGTGATTTCAGGAACTTCCTGGCGATAGCGCGCCCGCGCGCCGCGAGCCAGATAGTGAAACAGGATCGGAATGTCGTCCAAGCGCTCACGCAGTGGAGGAATGGCAATGGTAATCACGTTGAGGCGATAAAACAGGTCTTTACGGAAGCGCCCTTCATTGCTTGCCGCTTCCAGATCCTCCTTCGTGGCCGCCACAAAGCGCAGGTCCAACGGTATGGCCTTGTTCGAACCCACGCGTTCGATGCTCCGGGTTTCGAACACACGCAGCAGCTTCACTTGAAGGTCCAGCGGCATGGACTCGATTTCATCCAGAAAGACCGTTCCGCCATTGGCATGTTCCAGCTTGCCAATGCGTTGTCCACTCGCCCCGGTAAAGGCCCCGCGCTCATGGCCAAACAACTCGGATTCAATGATCTCGGCTGGCAAGGCCCCGCAATTAAGCGCCACAAACGGCCCCTCCTTTCGGTGGCCTTCCTCATGCAGCGCGCGGGCAACCACTTCCTTCCCGGACCCCGTCTCACCGTGAATGAGAACATCGGCATCCGTGCCTGCGAGCGCCCGCACCGTATTGCGCAGCCGCTCAATTGCTGCGGACTTGCCGACAATGCGTTGCTCCAGCCCGGAAAGATCGCCCAGTTCCGCACGCAGAACACGGTTTTCGAGCGTTAGCCGCCGCTTTTCGACGGCTCGTTCCAGCACCGCTGTCAAGCCAGAGATCGGAAACGGCTTCTCCATGAAGTCATAGGCACCAGCGCGCATGGCTTCCACTGCGAGCGGCACATCCCCATGTCCTGTAATCAGCACCACAGGCAGCGCGCTGTCGATCTCGAATGCCGCGCGCATCAAGTCAAAGCCAGTCATGCCGGGCATGCGAATATCGCTCACAAGAACACCGTGAAACTCGTGATTGATGTGCTCCAGTGCCTCCCGCCCCTCGGAAAACTGCAGCACCGAGTAGTCGGCGAGTTCCAGCCCTTGCGCGACCGCTTCACGCATATCCGCATCGTCATCAACCAGAAGAATTGTCGGGTTCGTTTTGGCCATTCCTCAGGCTTCCATCGTTGCGTCGGCGAGCTGCAAACTCATGATAAAACATGCGCCCCCTAAAGACGAAGGCTCATAGCTCAACATACCGCCAACATCTCTCATGATCTTGTAGGCAATGGAGAGGCCAAGCCCCAGCCCCTGCCCGACATCCTTGGTGGTGAAAAACGGATCAAAAATCTGCTTGGCAACCTCTGGGTCGATGCCCGGACCATTGTCTTCCACCCGTATCTGTACCAGCCCCTCTTGCACCAGAACCTGCAGACGCAGCCGTGGCTGTGGCGCGTCCTTCATGGCATCCAGTGCATTGCCGATGAGGTTCATCAGCACTTGAGCCAGGCGAACCTGCCCGCCCTGAACCAACAGGGCTGCTGGGCCTTTGTCCACTTCCAGCGCCACGCCCATCAGCTTGCAGCGATGCCCGGAGAGCATCAGCACTTCATCAAGGATCGGCGCAACTGCGACCCGTTCGATGGTTGTTCCAGCTTTTCGCGTAAACCCCTTCAACGTCTGGCTGATCGCAGCCATGCGTTTGACCATGGCAACGATCTTGTCGAGATTGCCCAGCGCCTTGTCAGCTTTGTCAGAGCTGATCAAGGTTCGGGCGTTGTCTGCATGCATTTGGATGGCACCAAGAGGCTGATTGAACTCGTGGGAGAGCGCGGCCGACATCTCCCCCAGTGTGGCCAACTTGGCCGACTGAACCAGACCGGCCTGTGCCTGTTGCAACTCACGTTCCGCCGCTTCGCGCTCGACGATCTCAGCAGCAAGTCGCGCATTGGCCTCCGAGAGTTCGCGGGTCCGCTCGCGGACACGCACCTCCAACTGCTCGGCATTGGCGCGCTGTTCTTCGTGGCGGGCAAGCAACCGGCGGCGGCGGTCAAGGGCAATCCAGATCATTCCCGCAGCAACGACACACAGAAGCACAGCCACAATGGTGGCTCTCATCGCTTGCTCACGCACACTGGACATGTCGTAGAAAACCGCAACGCGCCATCCCAGTACAGGCAGGTCCTGTTTGATCATCAAAAACGGTTCGGTCGAAAACGGTGTTGGCAAGCGCACAAGCGAGTTTCCGTCAATGGTCTCTTCGCGCTGAAGAACGCGAATGGGATCCCCCTCATCCTCATACCAATCCCGTCCGGCGCGCAGCGGCAAGTTGCGCCAATCAGGTACGTTGCTGGCAACCACACGGCCCTGGGCATCAACCGCCAGCAGCCCTGCGGTGCTGAGCGCCCACGACTGTTCCACTTCCGCCAGCTCAACCCGCACGCCGATAAAGCCCACGAGATGATGATCATAACGCGCTGCAGAAACAAACAGATAGCTGGCCGACAACCCATCCCCGGATGTCAAGAGAGCACGGCCCAAGCGCCCATCACGTGCCATGGCGATGGCAGAGCGCACCTCTGCCCGGTTCACCGTTTGCTGCGCGACAGGAAGTGCCAAGTTGGAAGCAATCAGATTTCCCCCATGATCGAGCAACCACGCTTCTCGCGCGCCGGACATACCAGCAACGGCCTTCATTTCAGAGGCACCGTCTTCAGCGTTTCGCGTGGCAATCATTTCGATCATGTCCGCCCGCCGCGCCAACAGAGCAGGAAGCAAGCGGTATTTATCCAGGTGCCGCTCAAGCGTAGCCGATTGCACCGCAAGTGTGGCCTCGGCGCGGGTCTTGACCTCCTCGAAGTAGAGACGCTCACTCACCCGCATGGTGCCCCACGCAGCGCCGATCACAAACAGGATCAACACCACAGCCACAAGGCCAACGATGCCATCATTTTCGGTTCTGCTTGGGGTCAAAGGCCAAAGGCCCCACATGCCGCTAATGGTCGTCCTCCTTGCCAAATCGCAGAGGTGTCAGTCTGCGCCAGCAGGAAGCGGCTGATCAAGTGCCACACTCTTAACCAATAGGTAGAGGGGCATCCCTTCTTCGAGTTGAAGATCGGCAGCGGCCAGCCGAGTAATCCGGGCGCGGATGAACTGCGCCCCCACACGGCACAACACTTCCACAAAAGGACCGGATGGAGCACTCAACCGCTCAACCGTTGCACCAACAACATTGCGAAGCGAAATGCCAACTGGGCGCTGCCTTGCGAGGATCACGTCCTTGGCCCGAATGTGCAATCGCACCTGAGATTGAACGACGGCCCGACTGAGCGGCACCAGCAGCTCCTGACCTTCCACG
Organism: Nesiotobacter zosterae; assembly: GCF_033843645.1. Lineage (NCBI taxonomy): Bacteria > Pseudomonadati > Pseudomonadota > Alphaproteobacteria > Hyphomicrobiales > Stappiaceae > Nesiotobacter > Nesiotobacter zosterae. Next base: position 186,416 of record NZ_JAWXVZ010000009.1, read on the forward strand.
GCCACATGCGTGACACCCCACTCCGCGTCATGTTTCACGACCAGCCCGAGCACAAGAGAACCTGCATCCGGTCCCTCAGACAGGCCTGGCACATCAAGCCGGTTCACAAGTTCGGCTACTGGGCCGGCAGCCGTGACCCTTCCAGCGTTCAGTATCACCATGTCATCGGCGATCTGCTCGATCTCTCCCAGCGCGTGAGAAACGTAGAGCATGGGAATGCCGATGCGCTCTTTCAGCGCCAACAGAAACGGCAGGATCTCTGCTTTGCGAGCCGCGTCCAATGAAGCCAGCGGCTCGTCCATGATAAGCAGCTTTGGCCCAGCCAGCAGGGCCCGCCCAATGGCAACACGCTGCTTTTCACCCCCCGAAAGGTTCGCGGTGCGCCGCTTGAGCAAAGGCGCAAGCCCCAACAACTCCACGACGGCAGCAAAGGACAAAGAACCTTTGCGCCCCCCGGCCCACACACCATAGCGCAGGTTACTGGCGACGTTCATGTGCGGGAACAACCGCGCTTCCTGAAACACGACGCCTAGGTCGCGCTTGTGAGCGGGCAAATTAACACCGGCGACACTGTCAAACAGCACCGTGTTGCCTATGGCAATGCGCCCGTTCTCTGGGGCGTGCAGCCCGCATATCATGCGGATCAACGTTGTCTTGCCGCAGCCTGACGGACCGAAAACAGCGGTCACCGGGCCACCGCTATCAAACGCGATTTCCGTTTGAAACGTGTCGGCCTGCCCTTTGACATTCACGTGGATCATGCCCGCCCCCTGACCCGTGTTTCGATGGAGCGTGCCAAGAGTTCGGAAAGGCCCAGCGCAACGAAAGAGATCAACAGCGAGATCGCAGCAAGGCGCAAAACGGCCGCGTCGCCGTCCACACTTTGCAGCTCGGTATAAAGCGCCAGGGACAAGGTGCGCGTCTCGCCCGGAATGTTGGACACAAAAGTAATCGTTGCTCCGAATTCCCCCATGGCCTTGGCAAAGCCGAGAATGGTTCCGCCCAAAATGCCGGGAAGTGCCAGCGGCAGCGTGACGATGGCAAAGGTCTTCAGCCGAGATGTACCCAAAGAGCGCGCCGCTTCTTCCAACAGGGGATCTGCGGCATCGAACGCCAACTTGATGGGGCGCAGCAACAGGGGAAAGGCCATCACGCCGGCAGCAAGGGCAGCGCCGGTCCATTGAAAGGCAAAACCAACCCCGAGCCACTCAGAAAAGAACTGACCAAGCGGGCCGTTGCGCCCGAACCCAAGCAGCAGCACATAGCCGGTCACAACCGGCGGCAGCACCAATGGCAGATAGATCAGAACATTCAGGATGAGCTTTCCGGTAAAGTTCCAGCGGGACAAGGCATAGGCCAAAAAAACCGCAAGCGGCAGCCCAAAGGCCATGGCGGTGCCCGCCACCTGTAAAGAAAGCAGAAGTGCGCTCCACTCAGCATTGCTGAGAACGTCAGTCACGACCGCTTACCTGGAAGCCATGGCGTGCAAACACCGCCCGCCCTTCAGGGCTTTGCAGAAAGCTGAAGAACGCCCGCGCCGGATCACTTGCGCCCTGCGTGAGCGCACCGGAGATTGCAACCGGCGCATGCGAGTCCTTGGGTATCTTTGAGACCACCGCAACGCGCTCTTCAATCTTGGCATCGGTTGCATAAACAAGTCCGAGAGGAACTTCGCCGCGCGCAACCGCAGCAAGGGTGACACGTACATGCTCCATAGGTGCCAAGTGTTCCTGAACAACCTCCCACAGCCCGAGGCTTTCGAGAGCCTGCTTCCCATAGCGCCCAGCCGGTACGTTTTCAGGTTCAGCAATCGCAAGACGGCCGTCCATCAAACGCGCCCGCAAGGCCTCATCTGTCAGAGGTAGCGGCTCCGCAGCGTAGGATGGGGCAACAATAACCAGAGAGTTGGAGGCCAAAGTCACGGTGCTTTGAACATCAATGGCTTTGTGTGATGCAAGGTAAGCCATCCAATCAATGTCGGCCAGCACCACGATATCCGCAGGAGCCCCCTGCTCCACCTGCCTTGCAACACTGGCCGAGCCCGCAAACGAAAACACCAGCTTAGTGTCAGACGCGTCTGTAAATGCCTCGCCAGCGTCTTCCAGCACATTCTTCAAACTGGCTGCCGCCATAACCAGCACAGGCTTTGCCTGAACAGCCCCGCCAAAAACAAACAGCACAAACACAACCATCACTGCGCGCAGCACGCTCAGCATCGCTCACCTCTTCCACGGCACGGGATTTGTTTACAAGCTCCGATACTTACTACCATATGTCCTAAATGGTTCGTCTTCCAATGGGTCAAAAGACAAAAAAGCCTGCCCAATGGACGCTCCAAGGGCAGGCTTTGCAATCGACAAGTTCATTAAGGCGCGTCAGGCGCGATGGGCAGCCGCCGCAAAACAGCCACGCCGTGCGTAATGAAGCTGAACATAGTCAACTTCAGGGTTGGCGAAGAACCGCTCAAGCATTGGCTTCACTTCTTCCCCCTCAGCGATGTCCGCTTCGATCATCATGTGTGCCTTGTCGAAGCCGCGCAGGGACAACAGACGAGACGAAAGAGACAGGGGGATGGTGCCTATGTAAGGCGGCGCCTCAGGCGCATTCTCCCGCACGAAAATCGCGTGAGATGCTCTGTAGGGCGTTTCGTGCGGCTGATACGTGTAGTTCAGCAAGAACACCCGTTCACCCACTTCCGCATCAGCCAAGGAGACCCGACAAGGAAAGCCGGGTTTGGCATCGGCCTCGTAAACCACCACGTTGCGGGCAGCAAGTGCCTCTGCACCCAACCCGTTCAATTCGGAAAACTCTTCGGAATTCAATCCGGTAATAACAAAAGACATAGGTCCCTCCTCGTGTAGGGGGCAACCTATGTCCAAAGATCTGCCTCAACCACCCGATTTGCGAGTGGAACGAGGATTAACTCTGCGCTTCCACCACGGCTTTCTCAAGCTCTGCGGTCAATGCTGGCTCAAGACCCAAACGTGCTGCCAGCATTTGCAGGTAGGCCTGCTCAGCCGGATGGTCTGGTTCGATGGTCAGACGCGAAGCCGTGTACAGCTCCATGGCGAGTTCAGGCGTTGTTGCCGCATTCACCACCTTGTCGATGTCGAGCGGCGCACGCAGTTCATCCATGATGAAGGCTTTTTCTTCCATACCCAGACCGAGGCGATCGATCTGTTCGAAGATGTGTGCTTGCTCTTGCGCATCCACATGACCGTCTGCCTTGGCGGCCTGGATCATCGCAATCAGAACGTTGAGCGCCATCTGGTTTTCGCCGCCCGGTGCGGCTGCTGGCTCAAAAGACGTGCCAGAAAGGTCTGGCAGCGCGGCTGCATTGCCAGCAGAGCTCGGGCCCGCGCTTGGCGGTGTTGGGGCTGGGCCGCCTTGCGATGTGCCCTGATTGCTCTGCCAGTTGGTGTAGGCCTTGTAAGCAAGTCCGCCCACCAGCGCGAGACCGCCATAGGTAACAGCCTTCTTGCCCAGCTTGCGGCCCTTCTTTGAGCCAAGCAACAAACCTGCAAGACCGCCTGCAAGCGCTCCACCGGCAAGGCCACCTGCATTATTTTTCAAATAGTTTTGGCCCTGCTGCATGGCACCGCCAGCACCGCCACTTTGTGCGTTCTGTCCGCCACCGAGTGCGCCTGAACCCAGAAACTGATCAACAAGCTGCTTTGGATCAAACATCTGCTCACCTGACCTCTTTAGAAACTCTCATGATACAGAAATGGGAACCAGATCCGCAGAAACAAGGCATTGTTACACTTTGCCAAGAGGCAACTGGTTCTCATCCTTGATGGTTTCCATTGCAATCGAGCTGCGCACATTCTCGACGGCCTGATGCGGAAGCAAGTCATTGTTGATGAACTTTGAAAGGCCTTTCAGATCGGGCACGCACACCTTCAACAGGTAGTCCATGTCCCCCGTCATGGTGTAGGCCTCCTGCACACAATCTAGCGACCGGGTGAGCTCGTGAAACCTGACAGAGTTCTCGTTGTTGTGCGTGTCCAACGTAACGCCCACAAACGCAATCACCCCAAATCCCAGATGGTCCGGTGATAGATCCGCTCGGTAGCGACGGATTACACCGGCAGTCTCCAACCTTTGCCGTCGGCGCGAGACCTGCGAGGCACTGAGGTGGATCAGGGTACCGATTTCCTGATTGGTGCGTGACGCGTCCTCTTGAAGACTTGCAAGAATTTTCAAGTCGAACGGGTCCAGATCGACGGTAGATGCCATTGCTTCCCTCCCAAGCGCACATTTCGTGCATTCATTGGCGCTTACATACGCAAAAACGCAAGGACGTCGCAACAGATATTTCACATACTCATACGTAATAGAACAGACAAGGAGACTTCCATGGGACCATTTCCGCACGACGCTCCCCCAGCCCGGATTTCCGAGGAAAACCCTGCAGGAACCGACGGCTTTGAGTTTGTAGAGTTCTCACATCCGGAGCCGGAGAAACTGGATGTGCTGTTCCGCAAGATGGGCTACACGCCCGTTGCAAAACACCGGACCAAGGACATCACCGTCTACCGTCAGGGCGACATCAACTACATCCTGAACGCAGAACCAAACAGCTTTGCCAGCCGGTTTGTGGAGGCTCACGGCCCATGCGCGCCGTCCATGGCGTGGCGCGTCGTTGATGCAAAGCACGCTTTTGACCATGCCGTCGCCAAAGGTGCAGAACCTTATGAAGGGTCAGACAAGACCCTCGACGCACCCGCTATTGTCGGGATTGGCGGTTCGCTGCTCTACTTCATCGACAAGTATGGCGACAACGGCTCAGCTTATGCGGCGGAGTTCGATTGGATTGACGAGGTCGACCCAAAACCGCAGGGCGTTGGCTTTTACTACCTCGATCACCTGACTCACAACGTGTATCGCGGCAACATGGACAAGTGGTGGGATTTCTACCGTGACCTGTTCAGCTTCAAGCAAATCCACTTCTTCGACATCGACGGTCGCATCACGGGCCTTGTCAGCCGCGCGATCACCTCTCCTTGTGGCAAGATCCGGATTCCACTGAACGAGTCCAAGGACGACACCAGCCAGATTGAAGAGTACTTGAAGAAGTACAAGGGCGAAGGCATTCAGCACATCGCCGTTGGAAGTGACGAAATCTACGGCTCCACCGATAAGCTGGCCGACAATGGCTTGCGGTTCATGCCGGGCCCGCCAGACACCTATTACGAACGCAGCCATGAGCGCGTAAAGGGTCACGACGAGCCAATTGAACGGATGAAAAAGCACGGCATCCTGATTGATGGCGAAGGCGTTATTGACGGCGGCATGACCAAGATCTTGTTGCAGATCTTCTCCAAGACAGTCATCGGGCCAATCTTTTTTGAGTTCATTCAACGCAAAGGCGATGAAGGCTTCGGAGAGGGTAACTTCCGTGCATTGTTTGAGAGCATTGAAGAAGACCAAATCCGGCGCGGCGTCTTGAACACTGACGCCGCTCAATAGGAGGTTGTTGTGTCCCAACAAAAGACGGCGGGTGCGAAACCCGCCGTTTTTTTACTTAACTTGCCTTCTTCGCGTAGGAGGCAAACTCCCGCTGCAAATCCTTCAAAATGGTATCAGCCCAGGTATGTGCATCTTCTTTGCAGATGCGCTCATACATGGCCTCCCACCGTTCCCGTCGCTCTTCCATCGGCATGGTAAGCGCTGTTTGCAATGCTGCCGCCACCTCTTCCGCAGAGTGCGGGTTCACAATCAGTGCTTCCTTCATGCGCTCAGCTGCCCCTGCAAAGCGGGAGAGCACCAAGACACCCGGATCTTCCGGACGCTGCGCAGCCACATATTCTTTGGCCACAAGATTCATGCCATCCCGAAGCGGTGTCACCAGCCCCACCATGCTGCCACGATAAATACCAGCCAAGGCCTTCCGGTTGAATGACCGCGTCAGAAAGCGGATTGGCGTCCAATCCAGGTCAGCAAACCGGCCATTGATGTGGCCGGTCAAATGCTCCAGCTCCATGCGAATATCGACGTAGCTGTTCACCTCTGAGCGAGACGGAGGGGCCACCTGCATCATGCTGACTTGCCCGCGGTTCTCCGGGTAATCCTCAAGCAATCGCTCGAAGGCTTTCAGGCGCTCTGGCAACCCCTTGGAATAGTCGATGCGGTCTACGCCGATAATCTGCTGCCGCCCGATCAGCAGTTTTTCCAGACGCGCCATATGACGGCGCGCATCCTGCGAATGCACATACTGTGAGAACCCCTCCGCATCGATACCAATTGGGTAGGCACGCGCAATAACCTCGCGGCCCACGGCACACACACGATCCTCCCCAAGGTCTTCACCCTGTAGCTCTTCCACCACGAAGCGTCGGAAGTTGGCTGCATCGCGCTCCGTCTGAAACCCAATGAGATCATAGGCCAGCATGCGGCGCACCAGGGATTCGGCATTCGGCAACGCCGCCAGAATTTCCGGCGACGGGAATGGGATGTGCAAGAAAAATGCAATGGAGTTCTCGACATCCATGGCGCGCAACTGTGCTGCAAGGCCGAAGAAATGATAGTCGTGAACCCAGACAACATCACCCGGCTGGATGCTGGGGCGCAGACGGGCGGCGAAGCGTTCGTTCACCCGCCGGTAGCCTTCTTCATAGCGGCGGTCAAACTCCGCCAGATCAAGACGATAGTGAAGAACCGGCCACAGCGTTCGGTTCGCGTAGCCGATGTAGAACTCGTCATAGTCCTGCTGGGTCATGTCGATTTGCTGCATGAGCACCTTGCGGTGCTTTTCTTCACGCATCAAACCGAAGGTCCCCTCTTCAGAGACTTGCCCTGTCCAACCAAACCAGATGCCACCGGTTTTGCGCAGGGTATCAACGAGAGCTACAGCTAAGCCGCCCGCCTTGCCGCTATCCTTTAGGGGACCAACTCTGTTGGATACGACAACCAGACGGCTCATGCTACTTCCTCCAATATCTACATTTGAAACAATGCCCTCTAGGTTACCTTATCCCACGGCGCTGACAACCGTACTGCACCATTGATGATACCAACCATCGAATATGTCTGCGGGAAATTGCCCCAAAGCTCGCCAGTCTTGGGCGATGTGTCCTCTGACAAAAGGCCAACGTGATTGCGGCAGGAGAGCAGCTCCTCGTAAATCTCGCGCGCTTCGTCCCCCCGGCCAATGCGAGCAAGCGCATCAATGTACCAGAACGTACAGATGTTGAAGGCATTCTCCGGCTCACCGAAATCATCGGCCTGATGATAGCGGAACAGGTGATTACCCCGGCGCAGCTGCTCGCCAATCTTGTCCACGGTGGCGATGAAGCGCGGATCGTTCGCAGGCAGGAAGCCCACTTCCGCCATCAGCAGAAGGCTTGCGTCCATATCCTTTCCGCCAAAACTTTCAGTGAAGGCTCCGACCTCTTCGTTCCAGCCCTTTTCACAAATGGTCGCGTGAATGACGTCCGCCCGGTCCTGCCAGAACCCAGCGCGGTCATCGAGCCCAAAGTGATCGGCAATCTTGGCGAGGCGGTCGCAAGCTGCCCAACACATCAGCGAGGACGATGTGTGAACCCGCGCACGGGTGCGCAACTCCCAGATGCCTGCATCTGGCTCATTGTAGAGTGTGAAGGCGCGCTCACCGGCTTTCTCAAGACGCTGAAAGTCATCCAGGCCCGGCTGACGCAGCAGACGCTTGTCAAAAAACGCCTGAGACGCACCCAGAACAATGTTGCCGTAGACATCATGCTGGAAGTGTTCGTAGGCCTGATTGCCAACACGCACAGGCTCGTTTCCACGATAACCCGGCAAATCGACAAAGCTCTCAACCAGATGCGCTTCCTGCCCAATGCCATAGAGCGGCTGAACATGCCCGCCGTCTGCCATACTCATGATGTTGTTGAGATACCGCAGATAATTCTCCATGGTCTCCATTTCAGAGAGGGAGTTCAGCGCCCGCACCACGAAGAACGCGTCCCGCAGCCAGCAATAGCGATAGTCCCAGTTCCGCACCGTGTTGTGCGCTTCCGGAATTGAGGTGGTCGCCGCCGCGATGATTGCGCCGGTCTCCTCATAGGTGCAAATCTTGAGCGTGATCGCAGCGCGGATCACTGCTTCCTGATACTCAAGAGGCAGCCCCAGTCGGCGTGACCAGATACGCCAATACTTCTCGGTTTCCTCTTCAAAGTCGCGGCAGATCTTCCCCGGACTCTCAGTCAGGCTTTCATCTGGCCCGAAGTAGAACGCCAGTGGTCCATCCAGCAGGAACGGGGTTTCTTCCCGAACGTAGGTAATCGATGCATCTGTCGTCAGGCGCAGGGCCAGCCCATTGCCGATAAAGCGTACGTGATTGGACCCGAACGTAATTTCCGGATCCCGCTGCCCCCAGTCAAACCGCGGGCGCAGTTTCACCGCAATACGCGGGTGTCCCAGAATTGGCCGCACCCGGCGCGCAATCGCGTTCGGCCTGAACATGCGTCCCTTGCGGTTGAAGCGCGGCGCAAAGTCAGTGATCTCGATGCCATTGCCGTCATCATCGTAGAGGCGCGTTTTCACAATCGCTGTGTTGTCGACATACTCTTGTTCCGAGCGCACAGCCCCGACCAGCTCAATGGTGAATGCACCATCGCCTTCTTCGCCGCGGGTACCCAGCAACGAATGAAACACAGGATCGCCATCAAACCGCGGCAGACAGCACCAAACCACGCGCCCCATGGTATCGATAAGACCGGCATATGAGCAGTTGCCGATCATCGCCATATTCAGGCTTGGTTCGGAAAGCGGAACGACAGGAAATGACCTTGGCTGCTTGTCGCTCATGAAAAGTCCTCTCACTCAAGGGGCATCGGGTCTCGGTGCCCTGGCGTTTAAGTAATCTCGATTGGTGTTGTCTCTGACAGCCAAGCATGAACCGATGCCACATCTGGCAGTCGAAAAAAGGCCTGGCTCTCTTGCGTGCCAACCTTGATGCCGTAGCCACCAACAGACTGAACCGCTGCAATACCGTCTTCATCGGTGGTGTCATCGCCGATAAAGACCGGCAAGCGGCCCTTGAAGTCCGCCTGATCCAAAAAGCGGCGCACCGCCGTTCCCTTGTCTTCCGCTGTTGGCTTTGCCTCAACCACCATGTTGCCTTTCACGGTGTGCAGGCTGGGGAACCGGGCCGTCATTTCATCAACACGCGCGCGTACATCCGTTTCACGGTGCGGCGCAGCACGGTAGTGCACGCACAGCGCACTTCCCTTGTCTTCAAGCGTCACCCCCTCGGTCAGGATGCCGGAGAGCTGAATGCCTTGGCGAAGTTCTGCAATACCGGGCCATACTTTTACGGCATCAAGCTCAGCCCCCAGGCTCATTCTGCGCTGCAATCCATGGAGCCCCGCAGCGGGCAGCACAAGGGGATGCAAAAAGCGGTCAATATCGCGAACATCACGACCGGTCACAACGGCCAGAGCGCCGTTCAACAGCGCCTGCACATTGGCAATAGTCTCAACAAGTGTATGGGCGACAGAAATGGAGCCGGGTGTCGAGGCGATCTCAACGAGAGTGCCGTCGAAGTCAAGAAACAGGGCCATTTCTCTGGATAGATGTGGCGGCTTTGTCATGGGAAAACTATGAGCGCTTTTCTTGGCATGTTCTAGAGTAAATACCTAGTCCAATTAATAAACTGGCACGACGATATAAAGGATCTGCAACGGATCTCTTTTTCGAGCACGCAAAATTGTGCGTCTTTTAAAAAGGGAATCTAACCCCTTTTAGCCTCCCCATAGGTCCGGATCATCACCCCTCTCCCAAAACAGGCGATGACTTCTTTCAATACAGTAGGCCTGATGATGAAACGATCAATGGCGCGGGGAAATGGCAGGCAAACGGTTTTCAACCGATTTATACTTTTTTCGGCTACGCAGTTTTGCAAAGTTTCTCGATGGATGGAATTTAGTTGGATGTAACAGCGTTAAACCGTCCGCTCCACCAAAGCAGCCGTACCCAGACCTCCGGCAGCCGCAATCATTGCCAGCCCGCGGGCGCCCTGCGGGGCCATCTTCAGTTCGTGGAACAACCTCACCATCAAAATTGCGCCCGAAGCCCCAATGGGATGTCCCCGTGCGAGGCTGCCACCGCCTCTGTTGAGAGCCTCCGGCGGGAAACCAAAGGGCTGAAGACAAGCAATGGCCTGCGCAGCGTAAGCTTCCATCAACTCGACGGAATGCAACGCTTCAGGCACTTGCCCAACGCGGCTCAACACCGCTTGTGCCGCCGCAACTGGAGCAATTCCGGGGTTCTCTGAGGCTCCGCCCTTGCGCGCCCCTGCAACGAGCCGCAAACCGCCCGTTCCATAGAGCTCAGAGTTGGCCACAACGAGTGCAGCCGCGCCATCAGCTTCAACAGACGTGGTTGCCGATGTAATCACGCCGCTCCCCTCATGCGCCAGAACGGGTGCCCGCTCCGCCACGCGCAGCTTCAATGCGCGGCTAAATCCATCCCGCAGCGGATCAGCTTCACATACGGGCACAAGCTCATGACGGAACCGACCAGAGGCGAGTGCATCCAGCGCCTTTTGGTGGCTTTCAACGGCATAAGCGCTCTGCTGCGCTGGCGAAATACCGGCGGCATCTGCAAGACGTGCATTCGCCGTCGCCATGTCAGGATCTCGCTCTGGCCAGGGGCTGAAAGGGGGGCGCTCATAAAAGGTGATTTCGCCGCCATCCTCATGTGCTTGGTGCGCCCGAAGGGGGCGCTGGCTATAGCTCTCCGCCCCGCCGCATACGACAACATTGGCCTGCCCACTTTCAATCAGGGCTATAGCCTGAAGCACGCTTTCAAGACCGGAGCAGCACTGGCTGTCCAGCGTGGTCGCGCCAACATCCTCGGGGATCCCGGCCGCCAGAGCACAGAGCCGCGCCGGATTGCCGCCACCGTAAATGCCATTGCCCAGAAGAACCGCATCTACTTCATGGGGGGAAATGCCCGCATCATGCAACGCCGCACGGCCCACGGGTGCCCAAAGCTCCCAAAGTTTGAGCGCTTTATAGGCACCTCCCCGCGGCTGCACAGAGGATCGACGCGCTGAAAGAACAACTGCCGTTCCCATTGGCCCTGCCTCAGTTCTGGTCATCTATAAAGCGATCAATTGCTTTATAGTCCATCTTGCCGCTTGGCGTAAGCGGCAGGGGCTCTTTGTGGATCAGCAACTGACGCGGTGCCTTGACGGGCCCCAGCTCCTTCCTGCAGCTCTTCAGGATGAAGTCGGAGATGTCATCCTCTGCATGGTCACAGAGATGAGCAACCAGAACCGGCACCCAGCCACGCTTTGCGTCCACCTTCGCGCCAACTGCACAATCAAGAACTTCAGGTATCCGCAGCACCACCTGCTCAATCTCTGCAGGATACACATTCACGCCTGAAGTAATGATCATCCGGTTCTCACGGCCCGTCACATACAGATAGCCGTTAGCGTCAAAGTACCCCAGATCGCCGACGCAAATGAACTCGCCCTCACGCAGCAACTGATCCTTCGCTGCACCAACGTAGTCTTGGAAGTTCTGCGGCCCTGCCACCCAAAGGCGGCCAACCTCACCCGCTGGCAGATGGGCTCCATCCGCGGCGCGCACATCCACGATAACGCCAGGCACCGGCTTGCCCACGCTTCCTGTCGGCAGCACCTCGCCCGGACGCCGCATGCTGATGAAGCTCGTCTCAGAAGCACCATAGAATGTCAGGATATGAGCATTCGGAAACATCGGCTTCACTGTAGCAGCCATGTCCTCCGTCCACTCGGCCCCACCCACAAGGATGGTCCGAACGCACGGATACCGCTCTTGACCGGCCAGCTTCTTGAGAGTGAGAAGCTGCGTTGGTGTCGCATAGGCGAACGTGCAGCGTCCCTGCCTGAGCATCTCCAGACTACGGCGCGGGTGAAAGGCAGACTGAGCGTAGACCGACGCACCGACGTGCAAAGCGTGCACCGCCCCGAACAGATGCAGGGAATGAGCCAATGGACCCGGTATCAGCACCCGGTCCTTTTCGTTAAACCCAAGCAGCTCTTCAATGATTTGAAAGCTATGCAGCCATGATCCGTGGCTGCGCATGTAGCCTTTGGCAACACCGGTGGTGCCAGAGGTAAAGCCGATGTAAAAGCTATCCTCCAGGCTCGGTCGATCTGCCGAACGGTCCCTCGAGCTGCTGAAAACCGCCAGTGGCCCCCGTTCCCCGTGCGATGCCTCACGGCAGATGAAATCATCATCGAGAAGCAGGGCACTGGCAGCGGCAAGCGTGTTGGCTGTCTTCGCATCGAGGTTGGATCGTGGATCAAGCACCGCAGCCGTGCGCCTAATTCCCGCTACAGCGAAAAAGCCCGCCAACAGAGCGTCTGCACGGTGACAGTCCAGAGCAATGCGGTCACCGGCCACGCTACGCTTCCTCAGCTCAACCTTCAGCTGGCAGACCCAATCTGTGAAAGCGCGGTTGGACCACACTCGGTCGTCACAGTGCAGAGCCAGCGCATCAGGGCGCTGGCGGGATCTTTCTTTCAAGAAGGAGCCAATGTAACTCATGAGCGTGAATGCAACGCGGAAGGCATACCACGGGCAACTGTTTGTGCCACAACAGCGGCAATTGCGGCTTTCACCAGATCACCCGGCAAGTAAACCGCACTTCCCAACGCCGCTTTGTCCAACGGCAAACCAGCCATGACACTCAGCCCTGGAATGCCAAGCACATAAACAACACCAATCCCACCGACAATTGACGCAATCGCGGCGCTTACAAGCACACTCTGGTTCTTCATCAGCTGCATTATGTAGCCAGTGGTGATCGCACCAAAGAACCAGCCGATCAGAAAACCGGCGGACGGCCCCATGAACACACCAAGACCACCACGCCCACCGGCCAAAAGCGGAAGGCCCAGTGCCGTGAGGAACAGCACTAGGAGAACAGCAAGCCCGCCACGGAGCGGGCCGAGCATCACGCCAGCGAGCATCACGCCGAGTGTTTGCGCAGTAATGGGAACACCGCTGACGAATGGAATCGCCACGGCTGGCAACAATCCGAGTGCAGCAATCAAAGCTGCGTAAAATGCAATTTGGACAAGCGCCTTATCCTGACCCATTCTCTACCCCCATTTGTTCAAGAAGCCGAAGCAAAACAGACTTCATTTTCACCAGCCATGGCCAAGACCCTCAATCCACAGAGGCACCTCGGCCAAAGTTCCAATTATCGCGACGCCGTGTTTTTATAGCCGTCGGCACCGCCTCGAGCCGTAAGGGCCTCGGCAACCTCGTCTGCAAGCTTCAATGCGTGAATGACAAACGGTGCCAGCAACCTCATGCTGCTCCCCTTCCCGGTGCGCGCACGATAGGCCTCCTGCAAACTCATGAAGACGGCCATCAGCATAGGGACAAATCGGATTACCAAGGCGACGGCAAGGGCGATCTTCTTCGATGTGACGCCGAAGACAGATAGCGGCCTGAACAGAGGCTCAATCGCATCCATCAGATCGTCCATCTTAGTCGTGATGCTCAGAAAGTTCGCGAGCAGCACCAAAGTCACCAGACGCAAGCTGATGACGATCCCGTCTTCCCAGCTCGTAAAAGCCAAATGGATCAGAAAAATAAACGATAGCATCCATAGAAGGTTCTTGAGAACCTTCAGCGCCTTCAGACCCTTCTTGCCAAGAGAACCATAAAACCCCAGCACGGCAGCAAGTCCAATCGCTTGCTGCCACCATTGATCAAGGGGAAACAGTAGAAGCGTTATCAGGCACAAAAACACCAACTTTACTGAGGCAGGTAACCGATGCGCCCAACTGGGACCGGAGATGTAGAGTGACACCATGATCAGAGTGCCTCCACCAGTTGGCTTCGGCGCGCAGCTTCTTCAAGTTCGCCTTCAAGGTAACCCGCAATAATATCTGCTGGTTTGCCCTGGTCCTTCAGCTGACCACCTTCGATCAGGAGTACTTCATCAAAGGTTGAGAGCGCGTCCAACTCATGGCTGACGAATATTATCTGCTGCTCAAGCGCGTCAATTTTATTCAGCAGAATCCGGCGGGTAACATGATCTAGGCTAGAAAACGGCTCATCAAGCAGCAGTACCTTTGGTTCCATTATGAGGATCGCCAATATGCATACCAGCTGCTTCTGTCCCTCGGACAGCTGATGAACGGGCTCTTCAGCAAAACGGCCACACCCATGATCATTCAAATAGGCAAGCGCTTGGGCTGAAGCTGACCTCTTGTCGGCGCCAAGCTGTCTCAGTCCAAACCCAAGCTCTTCGGCAGCCGTCGGAAAAATAAGCTGATGATCAGGGTTTTGAAAAACAAACCCTGCTGTTCGGCTCAACTCCTTCGGCGTAGCGTGGGATATGCCATGAACACTCAAAGAACCGGCAGCCAGAGGCAACAAGCCATTCAGAGCGCGAAGCAGGGAACTCTTGCCTGACCCATTGCGGCCAATGATCCCAACACGCTTCGAGTTGAGCGTAGCCGTGACATCCCTCACAACCAGCTGATCACCGCGCTCTATTGAAACGCCTGTCAAATGAATGCCTTGGAGATCCAAAAGCGGGCCCTGCTTCATTAATTTACGTTGGGGATTGCCTAATGCGGCGAGGCTTCAAAGTCAAATGAGCATTGCTCATGTGTTCGATACATGGCAGCTTCCGGACGCCTTATGTCCGCCTCCAGAGGCCTTTATGGAGCCTTTTGCCTTTGTGCGTTTGTTCTGCGCGGGGCATGCATGTTTTGTTTTTGTTTTGGAATGCAAAAAGCCCCCGCGCATGATGCGTCGGGGGCTTTTGGATTGCTTGTTCTGTTTGATGCTGGAGAGTGTTTTTTTGATTGTTGTTATCATGCCCGGCGGCGCCCTACTCTCCCGCGTCTTGAGACGAAGTACCATTGGCGCAGGGGCGTTTCACTTCCGAGTTCGGGATGGGATCGGGTGGGGGCGCCCCGCC
>NZ_JAWXVZ010000010.1:0-197742 GCF_033843645.1 Nesiotobacter zosterae
TGGCTAAGCTCTTGCTTAAATGCTCAGCATCGCTGCCGAGCCGCTTCAAACAAAAACCGCCGCCTGCGTTTCTCTTCCTTCACAATATATAATTGTCAATGAACTGAAGACTTCCATCTTCCGCGAAACTCAAGGCTAACTGCCTCAAATCTCTGATCTTTTTGCCGCTCCGTCCGAGGCGCTCAAGCGCTCCGTCCCGGCGGCGTGGAGCGGGTTATAGGCCGACCATCCCCAACTGTCAACGGCCTTGATATAAAAACTTCATAAAATTCACAGGGCCTCGGGAGAAGTTGATTTTTAATTGATTTTTCGGTTGACGCTATGGAGAGAGTCGCAGTGAGTACACAAGGTATTCTCCCTGTTAATAGGGGTTGGTGAAAGCCAAATTGCAGCCGTAATCTGAATGCATTTATGATAGAGGCGCTGGGGGCTCAGCGACGATCATGAAACCGCTTGAATCTGACAGCCTATATATAAAGGCGACTAGGGTGGGAAACAGATAACAGAATGTATGCAGGTCACCACAACGCTGCGGGCGTTGCACAGATTGATCTGGGCACTGAGCACGCATTGGCAATCGATAGCACCGCAAACACGGCAGATGCCAGTTCTGCGCTCAATGCCCGTTGGTTGATCGGCACAGTTCTGACAGGCGTCACCTCTATTGTTTTGATGGGCGGCGCTTTGATGGCCTCATTGGACGGCCAGTATACCATCTCCACCCCCTACCAGGCCGCAAGTGATGACGAAGGCGAACATCTTGCACATAACCGAGGTGGTAAAGGCGACCGCGTAATCAGCAATGACGCGGGCTTTTCCAACCGGATGATTATCCCGGTCAACGTAGTACGCCGCGAAGGTGGCCGTGACCATGTTCGGGCCCAGCCTTATGCGCTGGTGACCGCCAGCCTGATTGGCGAGCACGATGCCGACGACAGTTATGAGATACCGCCGTTCGATCCGATTGCAATGTATCAGGGCGAAGACATCACGCCGGTTCAGGCAACAAGCGACGCAATCTATGGCGCAGACGTTGAGGGTGAAGTCACCATCTCCCAACGGGACTTCCCCATGAGCGCCCTTGGCCTGACGGCAGTAAAGACGGATCCCGAAAACAATGTGATGGAAGAGGTGAAAAAAGCTGCCCTGTTCATGCTGGACAACCGCACGGACATTGCTGCCATACCCGCCTATGCCGCAGAACCGCAACGGTTCGCGCCCATCATGGAAATGGACTTCGACAATCTGGAAGTGCGCATCACGGAAGAGAACGTGTCCTTTCAGGCAATGTCCGTGTCTGCCCAACCTACAGCGACAGTTGAAGAACACATACATCCTGTTCGTAAGGACGATGTCCTGCTGGATCTGATTTTGGACAACGAAGGCTCACAGCTTGAAGCGAACAAGATCGTTACGCGCTTCAAGGAGGACATTGGTCTCGACCAGGTTCGCGTTGGGCAAGTGCTGCGCTTTGCTCTGGATCCAGCTCTGCCCGAACTGTCCAAGGGACGCCTGCTCCGCGTCAGCGTCTATGAGAATGAAGAGCATGTCGGCACGATCGCGCGCAATGACCAGGGCCAGTTCATCGAGGCTGCAGCGCCATCCTCCGGGCTTCAGGCAACAGCGTTCAACAATCTGAACTTTGACAGCAGCGGCTCGAACCCAACCGCGACCTACTACGACAGCATCTATCAAACGTCCTTGGAAAACGAGATCCCCAAGTCTTTGATTAAAGAGTTGCTACGCATCTATTCCCATGACGTGGACTTCAACTCCACGATACGTCCGGGAGATGCAATCAGCGTTTTCTACGGTTTACCCGAGGAAGACAGCAAATCTGCCTCCGAAATCCTGTTTACCTCACTGCAGGCAAATGGCCGTGTTCATCGCTTCTATCGTTTCCGCAACCCGCTGGACGGCGAAGTGGACTACTATGATGAAAACGGCCAGAGCGCTCAGCAATTCCTGCTCCGCAAACCCATTGCGGGCGGGCGCTTCACCTCCGGCTTCGGCATGAGACGCCACCCGATTCACAAGACACGCCGCATGCATACCGGCGTTGACTGGGCGGCCCCACGCGGTACGCCAATTCTGGCATCCGGTGAAGGCCTCATCATTCGAGCCGCGTGGACCGGCGGCTATGGGCGCCATGTGCAGATCCAACATGCCAACGGATATGTGTCGACCTACAGCCACATGAGCCGCTTTGCCGATGGCACAAAACAGGGTGCCCGCGTTCATCAGGGCCAAGTGATCGGCTATGTGGGCTCTTCCGGCCTGTCCTCCGGTAACCACCTCCACTACGAGGTGAAGGTGAACGATCGCTTTGTGAACCCACTCAAGATCAAGCTTCCCAAAGGGCGCAACCTGGAAGGCGATGTTCTTATCGCATTCAAGCGTGAGCGTGACCGTATTGATGCGCTTGTATCACAAGGCACGCCTAACCGGCGCTTGGCAGCCGTCGCCCAATAAAGCAACAGCTCTACCGTTCTCATGAAAAAGGCGGCCCGAAAGCCGCCTTTTTGCCTTTTTGCATAGTCTGTTGACCGATATCAGCTCTCAGCAACGTCAAAGAGCATGCGATCCGTTCCCGCTGAACAAGTTACCGTCTGACCCTCCTGAATCTTGCCAGCAAGGAGCTGTTCGGCAAGCGGATCTTGAACCTGTTTCTGAATGACGCGCTTCAACGGACGTGCCCCGTAAGCCGGGTCATACCCTTTCTCTGAAAGCCACTCCATCCCCTCTTCATCAATCTTGAGCGTAATATGGCGCTCATCCAGCAAACGCTGAAGACGATGAAGCTGGATCTTGACGATTTCATTCATCTGAGTGCGCTTCAGGCGGTGGAACAGAATGATCTCGTCAAGGCGATTGAGAAATTCGGGACGGAAGTGAGCTCGTACAGCCTCCATCACCGGCCCACGAACCGCCTCTGCATCTTCGCCCTCGCCTTGGGCTGCAAGGAACTCGGCGCCGAGGTTGGAGGTCATGATGATCAAGGTATTGCGGAAATCCACGGTACGGCCCTGACCATCGGTCAAACGGCCATCATCCAGCACCTGCAACAACACATTGAACACATCGCCGTGCGCTTTCTCGATTTCATCGAACAGCACAACCTGATAGGGCCGCCGGCGCACTGCTTCCGTCAGTGCTCCACCCTCTTCATAGCCAACATAGCCGGGAGGCGCACCAATCAGGCGGGCCACACTGTGCTTCTCCATGAACTCGGACATGTCGATGCGAACCATGGCCGTTTCATCGTCGAACAGGTAAGAAGCCAGCGCCTTGGTGAGCTCAGTCTTGCCCACACCGGTCGGGCCAAGGAACATGAAAGAGCCAATCGGGCGGTTCGGATCCTGCAGACCAGCACGGGCCCGGCGCACAGCTGTCGAGACCGCATGAACCGCTTCCTGCTGACCAATCACGCGCTTTGCAAGCTCATCTTCCATACGCAACAGTTTTTCCCGCTCGCCTTCAAGCATCTTGTCGACCGGAATGCCCGTCCAACGAGACACCACTTGCGCGATGTTTTCGCTGTCTACTGTTTCGCGAAGCATGGCTTCCGCATCCTGACCTTCATCAGCGACTGTCAGCTGCTTTTCCAGATCCGGTATCACACCGTAGGCAAGTTCACCGGCGCGCGCCAAATCACCCGCACGCTGTGCCTTTTCAAGCTCAATCCGCGCTTCGTCCAGCTGCTCCTTGATTTTCTGCTCACTGTTGAGCTTGTTTTTCTCAGATTCCCACTTTTGCGTAAGGGCACGCGACTGCTCTTCCAGATCGCTCAGCTCTTTTTCAAGCCGGGACAGACGATCCTTGGTGGCCGCATCCTCTTCTTTTTTGAGCGCCTCGCGTTCGATCTTCATCTGAATGATGCGTCGATCCAGCTCGTCCAGCTCCTCCGGCTTGGAATCCACCTGCATGCGCAAACGGCTTGCCGCTTCGTCGACCAAATCAATGGCTTTGTCCGGCAAGAAACGATCCGTGATATAGCGGTTGGAGAGTGTCGCCGCCGAGACGATCGCGCTATCGGCGATCTTGACGCCATGATGCAGCTCATATTTTTCTTTGATGCCGCGCAGAATGGAGATCGTATCTTCAACCGTCGGCTCGCTGACAAACACTGGCTGGAAGCGGCGGGCCAGTGCCGCATCTTTCTCAACATGCTTGCGATATTCGTCGAGCGTAGTTGCACCCACGCAGTGCAGCTCTCCACGTGCCAGCGCTGGCTTGAGCAAATTGGAGGCGTCCATTGCACCGTCCGTTTTGCCCGCGCCAACCAGCGTGTGCATTTCATCAATGAAAAGAACGATTCCGCCGTTTGAGGATTGCACCTCGGAAAGCACGGCTTTGAGGCGTTCTTCAAACTCACCGCGATATTTGGCCCCGGCAATGAGCGCACCCATGTCCAGTGCAAGTAAGCGCTTGTCGCGTAAGGATTCCGGCACATCGCCGTTCACGATGCGCAGAGCGAGTCCTTCGGCGATGGCGGTTTTACCCACGCCCGGCTCACCGATGAGGACCGGATTGTTTTTGGTTCGACGCGACAGAACCTGAATGGCTCGACGAATTTCTTCGTCACGTCCAATCACAGGATCCAACTTGCCGTCTCGTGCCTGCTGGGTGAGGTCCTGAGCGTACTTCTTGAGGGCGTCATACTGATTTTCAGCACCCGCTGAATCCGCAGTGCGCCCCTGTCTAAGCTGGTTGATCGCTTCGTTCAGGCTGTTTGGCGTGACACCACCCTCGTGCAAAGCACGCCCGGCGGCACTGTCCTTATCCATGGCCAATGCAAGCAGCATACGTTCAACAGTGACAAACGAGTCGCCTGCCTTTTCAGCCAGCTTGGTTGCTTGGTCAAAGAAACGCGCCGTCGCAGGCGCCAAGTAGAGCTGACCATTGCCGCCGCTCACCTTTGGCAGCGCGGCGAGATCCGCATCGTTCTTTAGCCGGACATCGGCCACACGACCGCCTGCCCGCTCAATCAAGCCTGCGCACAGGCCTTCCGAGTCATCCAGAAGAACCTTCAGAATGTGTTCAGGAGTGAATTGCTGGTGCCCTTGCCCTAGTGCAAAGGTCTGCGCAGATTGGACAAAGCCACGGGCTCTATCACTGTACTTCTCAAAATCCATAGAACTCTCCTCTGTCGCTGCATCACCCGAAGCATGAGCAGCACATGGAAACTCCGAACCCCATTGAGAGCGTCCGGAACGGAGCATTTCGCCCCGCTCCTTTGATATAATGTGGCAATGAGACAACAAAAGCCCCCCAAGAACAAGTTCTTGGCGAGACGTACCCATAACGGAATTTGAGGAGAGTTAAGAAGGCCCTGCGCCTGCGCTTAAGTACTGGCCCAATCGCCGCAACAGAAAATGCGGGAAATAAAAAGGCCGGAGCAGAACCCCGGCCTTGAGAACTTTGGCGTTTTAGCCTTCAGCACCCTCTGGTGCCTCAGCAGACTCGTCAGCCGCCTTTGTCCGGCGGGTACGAGGTGTACGCGGAGACCTCGGGACGCGCGGCGTGCGAACCCGCGGCGTGCGCTTGGCACGCGGGGCAGCCGTTTCGCCATCGCCTTCCGCGGCAGCAACCTCGGCAACTTCTCCATCCGCTCCACCTTCTTCAGGCAGCGCAGCAACAGGAGCAGATGCGGCGCGGCGAAGACCACGCCCACGAGTGCCGCGGGTGCGGCGACGCGGCTTGTCGTCGTCCTCATCTTCTTCGTGATCGGAAGCGCCGTCCGCATCAACGTCTTCTTCAGATTGTTCCGCAGCTTTCGCGCTACGTCGAGGAGCTTTCTTGGCAGGCTCCTCTTCAATGAAGGGCTGCGGCGTATCCAAACCGATCACCGGTTGCGGCTGCTCTTCAGACGTTTCTGATGGCTGCGCATTCTCGGCGGCTACAGGCTTTGTGCTTTCGGTCTGATTTGCACCAGCATCTTCATCCGCATCGGAACGATGTGAAGAAGAACTTTGCTGATTTGTTTGCGGCTGAGCAGCTGCAACAATGCGCAAGTAGTGTTCGGCGTGCTGATAGTAGTTTTCTGACACCACACGATCGCCGGAAGCATGTGCATCTCTCGCGAGCTGCTGATACTTTTCGGCGATATGCGTTGCAGTTCCTCGGATCTTTACATCAGGTCCGTTGGACTCGTAGCTCCGTGTCAACGGATTAGGTGCCTTCCGGCCCCGGCCACGCATTCGTTTGTTATTCTGATTTCCTGGTCTCATTATGCCGTTAACTTTCACGAACGGCGATCAGCCGAAGCCAATCTTCCATAGGGCAAGTGGATTCCCTTGGAACGTCCATATGCCGTTTCAATAGGTCTGTCGTGTTCGCAAATACAGTACGCACTTCAGTTAAAAATCTGCGTGTACTGGAATTTGGTCAATTTGGGTCTTGCGATAAGCCAACAATGATTTTGAATGCGCTATAACACGCCTTCAGTCTTACACAACGATACACGGGACTGCCGAATTTCTTGCTGCGCACAATTCCTCGGCGTTATTGTTCGGGTCTTCCTCAAATGTCTTGAGCACCCGCCCCGATGCAGCTAATCGCTGGTAACATCAGCCGGCGAGATGAACGTAGCTTGTTCTGCGCCGATTTCCAAGGCCTTTTTTCCGAATTACTCAACAACCATTAGGCTGAGTAGATTTTGCGAGCACGACTCGGTCGTTCCCACCCAAATCCTGCCGGCATTCCGCATGCGTAAGGCTACTATTTTCAATAAGTTGGCGCAAAAGAAGCTGCTGGTCCCAGCCGATTTCAAGAAGCAATGCGCCATCTTGCCTTAGCAAATGCGCCCCGTCTCCAATCAACTCACGGTAGGCATCCAGCCCGTCCGGTCCGCCAGACAGCGCCACAATTGGATCATGATTTTTCACCTCTACCGACAGCTCTTTAACGACCTCCTCCTTGATATATGGGGGGTTGCTGACGATGAAGTCGAAAGCTGGCGCCAGCGCCGTCAGATATGAAGCACGCACCGGATAGAGGCGCTCGCCAACACCATTTGAAATTGCATTTCGCCGTGTTGTGAGAAGCGCATCTTCACTCACATCAACAGCAACGGCACGAGCATTTGGTAATTCCGTGAGCAATGCGATGGCAATTGCACCTGTGCCACTGCCAATGTCTGCAAACACCCAGTCCTTCTGCAGGCCGCCGTGATTCAAGCAGTAGTCAAGCGTGGCTTCCACCAGCACTTCCGTATCCGGGCGCGGCTCCAGCGTCTCCTCGCTCAGAGTGAAAGTCAGCCCCCAGAAATCCCGCTGGCCAAGAATGCGGCCGACAGGCATGCCACCAAGGCGCAACGCTGCTTGCTTCTCAAGCTTTTGAACAATTTCAGGGCCAGAGACCTGGTCGTAGTGCAGCGGCAGCATCTTTGGCTCAACACCAACGGCTGCCGCCACAAGATACCGGGCGTCCGTCTCCGGCTCAGCCAACTTTGCTTCACGAAACGCATCGCGCAATTTCAAAAACAAGTGTTGAAGCGTTGGCTGCATGCGCGTTTAAAGCCCTTCTTCGGCCAACAGGTTTGCCTGATGGTCTACAATCAAGGCGTCAATCACTTCGCCTGTTGCTTCGCCTGCCATCATCTGGTCGAGCTTGTAGAGTGTCAGACCAATCCGGTGATCTGTAACGCGGCCCTGCGGGAAATTGTAGGTGCGGATACGCTCCGAGCGATCACCTGACCCCACCTGTAGACGGCGGCTTTCCGTGCGCTCAGCGGCCGCACGCTCACGCTCAACATCATAGATCTTGGCGCGCAGCAACTTCATAGCGCGATCCTTGTTCTTATGCTGAGAGCGTTCATCCTGAACGGCAACGACAATCCCCGTTGGCGCGTGGGTAATACGCACGGCAGAATCCGTGGTGTTTACGTGCTGACCGCCAGCACCAGATGCGCGGTAGGTGTCGATGCGCAGGTCTGCCGGGTTGATGTCGACATCGACCTCTTCTGCCTGCGGCAACACCGCAACTGTCGCAGCAGATGTGTGAATACGGCCACCGGACTCGGTTTCCGGCACACGCTGTACCCGGTGAACGCCGGACTCAAACTTGAGCTTGGCAAAAACTTCCTGACCCGTCACCGCGGCAGTGATTTCCTTAAAACCGCCCATCTCGCCTTCACTGGTGGAAATGACCTCCACCTTCCAGCCCATGCTGTCGGCAAAGCGCTGGTACATACGAAACAGGTCGCCAGCGAACAATGCCGCTTCGTCGCCGCCAGTACCGGCGCGAATTTCCAGAATGACGTCACTTGAGTCGGCTTCATCTCGCGGCAACAAACCGATCCGCACCACTTGGGTCAGTTCTTCAATCTTGCCCGCCAGCTCATCCCGTTCAAGCTGCGCCAACTCACGCATCTCCGCATCCGTATCGCGGTCGTCAAGCAGCGCTTGTGCATCTGCAAACTCAGCTTCAGCCTGCCGTAATTCGCGAATGGACTTAACGATCGGCTCCAATTGGGCATAGTCCCGAGAAAGCTTGATGTAGACATCGGCACTTGGGCCAGACGCCATTTCACTCTCAATCTGGTCAAAGCGCGACAGCAGTGTATCCAGTTTTTCTTGCGCCAACATTCGCGCGCTTCTCCTTAAGCAAAAGCAGGCGGACACCGGACGGCACCGCAAGCGCGAACTGCGCTGCGCCGTTCGGCTCGCCAAGTTAGGTCTCTATAATGGAATATCGTGCTCGGAAGCAAAGTCGGCCAGGAACTGGCGCATGTTCTCCGGCGTGTGTCCGGGCTCCAGTCTTGGCAGTAGCCGCGCTGATAGCTTACGCAGATCCAGACTGCGCAACATCGCTTTCACCGGACCAATTGCGGATGGCGACATGGACAGGCTGCGATAGCCAATACCCAGCAACGCCATGGCGGCAAGCGGCTGCCCTGCAAGTTCACCACACAGGGTGACAGGCACATGCATGCGATCGCCCACTTCCACGATGCGCTTCAAAGCGCGCAGGAAGCCGGGATGCAGAGTGTCAAAGCGATCTGCTACCAGTGTATTGCCACGGTCCACCGCATTGAAGAATTGGAACAGATCGTTTGAGCCAACCGAGACGAAGTCCACTTCCTCATAAAGCTCTTCCAGCTGCCACAGCAGGCCCGGCACTTCCACCATCACGCCAAGGCGCAATGTCTCCGGGGTCGCGTGACCGTGCTGACGCAGGTGGCGCAGTTCACGCTCAACGTAATCGCGCGCTTTGCGGAACTCATCCACGTCCGCAATCATCGGGAACATGATGCGCAAGGAACGGCCAGCTCCGGCATGCAGCAATGCACGGATCTGTGTGCGCAAAAGCCCTGGCCGATCAAGCCCAAAGCGGATCGCACGCCAGCCCATGGCCGGGTTCTCTTCTTGTGCAAGGCGCATGTAAGGCAAAACCTTATCGCCGCCAATATCAAGGGACCGGAAGGTGACCGGCCTGTCACCCGCTTGATCCAATACCTTGGAATAGAGCGATTGCTGCTCTTTCATCCGCGGAAACGACGATGCCACCATAAACTGCAGTTCGGTCCGGAACAGACCAACGCCAGCCGCGCCCGCATCGTTCATGCTCGGCAGATCTACCAAGAGGCCAGCGTTAAGCTGCAGAGTGACATCTGTGCCATCCAGCGTCACCGTTGGCTTGTTGCGCAGACGTTTGTACTGCGCTTGACGACGGGCACGGAACCGCACCTTGTCGGCAAAGGCCTGTTCCACATCCGGAGCGGGGCGGATGAAAACCTGTCCCACTTCGCCGTCAACGATAACCGGATCACCCGCCTCGACGAGCGACACAATATCTTCCACCTGCCCGATGGCTGGGATGCCAAGAGCCCGAGCCACGATGGTTACGTGGCTGGTCGGCCCGCCCTCTTCCAGAATAAGACCGCGAATGCGATCCCGATCATAGTCAAGAAGTTCAGCAGCACCCATGTTGCGCGCAACAATAATGGCGTCCTGCGGCAACTCACCTTCCGAGGCGCCGTGCCCACGGCCCATGAGTTCGCGGATCAGACGCAGCGCCAGGTCATCCAGATCGTGCAGACGCTCCCGCAGATAAGGGTCGGTCTGACGCAGCATACGAGCGCGAGTGTCGCTCTGCACTTTCTCAACGGCGGCTTCGGCCGTCAGGCCGTTGCGAATGGCTTCTTCAATCTTGCGCACCCACCCCCGGTCATAGGCGAACATCCGGTAGGCTTCCAGAACCTCACGGTGCTCTCCATGCTGGGAGAAATCGCCATTGGCAAGCATGTGATCAAGCGAAAGGCGCAAACGCTGGACGGCGCCGTCCAGACGCTCCTTTTCAGCATCCGCGTCCTCAGCAATCAGGTTGGTAATCACAACACGCGGTTCATGGAGAACCACATGGCCCAAGCCTACGCCGTCTGAAAGCGGCACGCCCTTGAGGTGCATCGGTCTGGCAAGGTCAATCGTTGTGCCTTGCTGTGCGATGGCTTCCAGCTCGCCCGCAGCTACCATTTCTGCAATCACCATGGCGGTGGTTTGCAGCGCCTCGACTTCATCCTCAAAATAGGTCCGATGCGCCATGTTCTGAACAACCAGAACACCGAGCGTGCGGCCCGCGCGCAGGATAGGAACACCAAGGAAGGAGTTGTAGTTCTCTTCGCCT
Organism: Nesiotobacter zosterae; assembly: GCF_033843645.1. Classification (NCBI taxonomy): domain Bacteria; kingdom Pseudomonadati; phylum Pseudomonadota; class Alphaproteobacteria; order Hyphomicrobiales; family Stappiaceae; genus Nesiotobacter; species Nesiotobacter zosterae. The sequence continues at coordinate 10,627 of NZ_JAWXVZ010000010.1, forward strand.
GTTTCAGGGCGATAGGCAAACGCCGGGTGCGCCTGCGCATTAGGTAGGTTCAATGGTCGGGCATCAGAGGCAATAAGGCCCACAAGGCCCTCGCCAATCCGGAGGGCCGTCTTGTGAACAGCCGTCTTGTTCAGGCCCTCTGTTGCATACAGCTCCAAAACGCCGTCGGCTCGCAGTATGTAGACGGAACACACTTCCGCAACCACATTTGCTGCAATAAGCCGAACAATCTTGTCGAGCCGCTCCTGCGCGTTGATGGGTTCTGCCATCACCTCGCGAAGGCGACGCAAGAGAACGCGCGGTCCGGCCAAGCTGCTGCGCATACCTTGTCCTACCTATCGTTTGTCATTCGACCTCAAGTCGGGCTAGCGGCTGCGCTAGTTTAGTACAGCCGCTCGCAACATGTCGACTCACCTAATTTAACCGTCGAGACCATATAGCGAATGCAGAGTCCGCACCGCAAGTTCCGTATAGGCAGAATCAATCAGCACAGAGATTTTAATTTCTGATGTTGTGATCGCGCGGATGTTGATGCCCTTGCCAGCCAGCCCACGGAAACAGTCCGCAGCAACACCGGCGTGAGAGCGCATGCCCATCCCGATCACGGAGACCTTCACCACATCAGTCGTGCCTTCCAGCGTCTCATAACCAATGCCCTCAGAGTTGGCTTCGATTACGGCGCGCGCACGCTCATATTCCGTTTCAGGAACAGTGAAGGTGATATCGGTTGTCTTTCCATCCGGGGAAATGTTCTGAACGATCATGTCCACATTGATGTTGGCGTCAGCCAGCGGACCAAACACGTTGCTGGCCACACCTGGCTTGTCGGCCACGTTGCGGATGGAGATTTGCGCTTCGTCCTTCGAAAAGGCGATGCCAGTGACAACTTGCTGTTCCAATATTTCGTCCTCATCGCAGATCAACGTTCCCGGTGGCAATCCGCCATTGCCAACCTGCGGAGCATCCGGATCATCAAAACTGGAGCGAACAAACGTCCGCACGCCATGCACCATGGCCATTTCCACGGAGCGAACCTGAAGCACCTTGGCGCCCAGTGACGCCATCTCGAGCATTTCTTCAAACGACACCCGGTCCAGACGCTGCGCTTTAGGCACAATGCGTGGGTCCGTTGTATATACACCGTCCACGTCCGTGTAGATATCACAACGGTCTGCGTGGATTGCCGCAGCCAGCGCTACAGCGCTTGTGTCAGAGCCGCCACGGCCGAGCGTCGCAATGCGGTTGTCTGGAGCCAGACCTTGGAAGCCGGCTACAACAGCAACCTGACCGCGCTCAAGGCGTTCGATGACGGTTCCGCCTTCGATTCGCTCAATACGAGCTGCGCCATGCGCTTCATTCGTGTGAATTGGGATCTGCCACCCCTGCCAGGAGCGGGCCTCAACACCCATGTCCTGAAGCACGATAGCAAGGAGACCAGAGGTGACCTGCTCACCGGAAGCAACCACCGCATCATATTCGCGCGCATCATGCAGCGCTGCAGCGTCCTTCGTGTAGCCAACCAGTGTGTTGGTCACACCTGCCATGGCCGAAACCACAACGGCAACCTGGTTGCCAGCTTCCACTTCACGCTTCACATGCCGCGCTACGTTGCGGATGCGATCAAGGTCGGCAACTGATGTGCCGCCGAATTTCATTACCAAACGGGCCATCGCTTCCCAATTTCCTCCGAGGGCCTTGAAGCACAGAACTTACTGCCACAGTTGGCGCTCATGCATACAGCTACAGCCCTCTTATCGCAACCAGTGGCTTGACAAAAACGCGCCGGCGAACCACCAGTGACCTGAATAAGTTGGAGTTCTGACAAATGACCGCCTCAAAGCCCACCACCCCTGAACACACTGGGACCGTTGACACGGCAGAGATCGACCACTTCTCCTCGATCGCAGCCGAGTGGTGGGACCCGACCGGAAAATTTCGCCCGCTACATAAATTCAACCCGGTGCGCATCGCGTTCATCAAGGAGTACATCGCCGCTCATTTCGGCCGCGATGAGAAGTCGCCAACCGCTCTGGAAGGCCTTCGCCTTTTGGACATTGGCTGTGGCGGCGGTTTGCTTAGCGAACCCATGGCACGTATGGGCGCAGCGGTTACAGGTGCAGACGCAGCCGAGAAGAACATCGCAGTTGCCAAACTCCATGCCGAACAATCGGGCCTTGATATCGACTACCGCGCCCAGACCGCCGAAGCGCTGGAAGCCGCCGGTGAGCAATTTGATGTCGTCCTGAACATGGAAGTAGTTGAGCACGTTGCGGATGTGCCGCTGTTTATGGAAACATGTACCAAGCTCGTGAAGCCGGGCGGCCTCATGTTTGTTGCCACCATCAATCGCACGATGAAGGCCTACGCGCTTGCCATTGTCGGTGCCGAATATGTGCTTCGCTGGCTACCAAAAGGAACTCACCACTACGAAAAACTCGTCACGCCTGAAGAGCTGGAGGCCCCCATCAGTGCGGGCGGCATGCATATCTTTGAGCGCTGTGGGGTGAGCTACAATCCACTTTTTGACAGCTGGTCCCGTTCCCGCGACCTGGACGTGAACTATATGGTAATTGCAAGCAAACCTGAAAATTGATGCAACAAGGCTGAGCAACAGAAGGAACCCGGCATGAGAAAGGTCGTCACCAATGAGCCATTGGTTTTTGTCCCAGGCCTTGCCTGCACCGCCGCGCTGTTTGCACCGCAGATTGTTGCTTTTGCCGACCAGCCAATCATGGTGGCAAATACCTGTGAAAAAGAGAGCATAGCAGAAATCGCAGAGCAGCTTTTGAACGAAGCACCAGAACGGTTTGCTCTCATCGGGCTTTCCATGGGCGGGTACATCGCCCTAGAGGTTATGCGGCAAGCACCAGACCGCGTGACACGTCTTGCGCTCTTGAGCACGAATGCCAGAGCCGACACACCGGAACAAGCGGAAATCCGCTCCAAGCAGATCCGCATTGCCGCAGAGGGCGGTTACGACAAGGTTGCTCCAAGTCTTTATCCTGCTTGGGTTCATCCAAGTCGGCATGAAGATTACGAGCTGAAGGAAACCGTGATCGAGATGGCGCAGGACGTGGGGCCGGAGGCTTTTGTCCGGCAGCAAAAAGCCGTGATGAGCCGCATTGACCAGCGCGAAAATCTCAAGGCCATCACCTGCCCCACTTTGGTTCTCGTTGGGACTGACGATCAAGTAATGCCTCTCGACCGCGCCGAGGAAATGCATGCAGCAATTACTTCCAGCGCGCTCGTCACCGTACCGGAATGCGGACATCTTTCAACACTCGAGCAACCCTCCATTACCACTAAAGCACTTCAAGAGTGGCTGGTAAGGGCATAGTCCTACTTTTAGGGAGTGTGCGCCGCACCATTTCTAAGCTAACCTAACGGAAGCTGGTTCTCAGCTTTCTTTAGGGACGGCTCCCTTTGTTTTCCCGTCCCCCACGAAAAGCGGCCGAACGGTCGCCACGAACTCTTACCAACCTTCCGGGGGGTCATATGTTCAACTTCGATGATCAATTTAAAGAAGCCATGGAAATGTGGAACAGCTCAATGGGCGGCACACCGTGGCGCGTGTGGGCAGAAGGCCTTGAAAAGTCCACTGTAGGGCCACTGGAATCCGTCATGAAAGCCCAGAGCTCCATGATGAAGGCCAGTCAGCAGCTCGCAGACAAGGAAATGGACTTCATACGGCATCGCATGGACGAGCGCTTTGCTTATATGCGCGAACTTTGTTCATGCCCCAACGGTGCAGAAGTCGCGCACATCAGCACGGAGTTCTGGCAGTCTGCTTTTGAAGACTACCGCGACCATAACGCTGAGCAGCTTCATATCCTGACAAAGACCATGAGCGAAAACAGTGCGCAGGCGTCTGATGCGCTGACCGAGTCTTTGTCAGGCCTGAAGGCAGCGGAAGAAGCGCTTACACCAGCCAAGCCGACACCGGCGGCCAAACGTGCGCCAGCACGCCCAAAGGCACGCGCCACAGCCAAGGCCACTTCTTCAAGCGAAGAATGAACCTGTTTTGAGGGAACAAGTAGAGAGCGCGGGTTGAATCTCACCCCGCGCTTTGTCATGAGCTAGCTCAGTTGCGATCTTCCGGCAGCGCGGGCAGCGGCAACACGTCAATGCCTTCATCAAGCAGCTCTCGCGTTTCATCGAGGGAAGCCTGACCGTATATGCCGCGCTCCTCGGTTTCGCCGTAGTGCATCTTGCGCGCTTCTTCCACGAACTTGTCGCCAACGTTTTCGGCGCTTTCCGTTACATGTTTTCGAAACTGGCGGATCGCTTCCGACAGTTCCTTCATGCGCTCAGTGTTCAAAGAAAGCGTTGTTCCCTCGGTTTCAGGCGGAGGGGCACCTGCCCCGACATTCGCAGGCACGGGGGTGCTTGCCTCGGGCGTCGGTTGAGCGGCGGGCGCGGGCGCGGCCTGGGTTGCTTGCTTTTGTGCCGCAGCCTGACGCTGCAAGTCCTCTCGAGCCTTCGCCTTGCCCCGTGCCGTTGCCACGTTTGGCGACATAAGCCCTTTGGATATGGATGTTGACTCGCACACGGGACAGGAGATCAGGCCGCGCTCAGCCTGTGCATCAAAATCCGTGGAGTTTCTGAACCACGCATCAAAGCTATGTCCCTTGTCACAAAGTAGCGCGTAATTGATCACTTGCGTTTCTCCGGCGCACTAAAGCGCAACGTCCTCTATGGAAAACCCTCGTGCGTTCGCAATGGCTGGCACGCGGGCACGTGCGTCTTCCGATAGCTTTAATCGAACCTCAGCCAGCAACACGCCGGGCTCATCATGGTCCAGCTCACCTATAACGCGTCCCCACGGATCGACAATAAGGCTATGTCCATAGGTCTCGCGCCCATCTTCATGCACTCCGCCTTGCGCGGCTGAAACAACGAATGCGCCATTTTCAATGGCACGGGAGCGCTGGAGCACATGCCAATGAGCACGCCCAGTCTGGCGCGTAAAGGCCGCTGGTGCTGTCAACACCTGAGCGCCATGCTTTGCCTGTTCGCGAAAGAGCGCGGGCTGCCGCACATCATAGCAGATGGCCAAACCAATCTTGGTAAATGGCAGCGCCACCACCGGGCTGGATGTTCCTGGCTCATAGGTCTTGGATTCCCGCCAGCTTTCACCATCTGGCAAGTCCACATCGAACATGTGGATCTTGTCATAACGCGCAGCCACGGATCCATCCGGTGCCAGAAGGAAAGCCCGGTTAGCGAGTTTGCTATCATCACGCCGAATTGCCAAAGAACCAAGGTGTAGCCAGATCTGCAGATCGGCTGCAACCTTTGTCATCCGGGCAAGAAAGGGATCCTCCGCCTCAGAACTGACCGCTGCCATTTGCGCTTCACGGCTGCGCTCAAGAACGTTGGTCATCTCAGGCGTCTGGATATAGATGGCGCCGTCCTTGGCGGCTTCACGCACCAAGACTTCGCAGGCATCCAGATTCGCTCGTACATCGCGTCCGGAGCGCATCTGCACGCAAGCTGCAACAAACTCCTGCATGGATCCCATCCCCCCCTTTCAAAACTGACTGCGGTGATTAGACACCCGCTGCCAAAAGGGCGTCAAGCTGTCCGCGACGCTCAAGTGCGTAAAGGTCATCGCAGCCACCGATATGTTCCGATCCGATAAAGATCTGCGGGAAGGTGCGACCACCGTTTGCCTTCTTAATCATTTCTGTCTTGTAGGTCGGGTCGTCAGAGGCGTTGTACTCGGTGTACTCTACGCCCTTTTCTTCAAGCAGGCGTTTGGCACGTGCGCAAAAACCACACATGTCGCGTGTGTAAAGCACGACTTCAGTCATTGTTCTTTTCCTCTTCACCTGCGTCTGGTCAGGCACATCAATTTAACGGTTGGCAAGCAACGAACGCTGTTTATATGGCGGGAGAGGCCGCATTCGCAAGAGTTGCCAGCCTGGGATGTAAGTCGAAGAGGAAAAGCCCGCCACTCGCAACGGGCTCACTTATTCGTGTTCAGGGTTCACCCGCGCAAACACCAGAACATCAACGGCGGAAGCGCCTGCCCGCTTCAAGGCCCGCGCACAAGACTCCGCTGTCGCCCCAGTGGTCAGCACATCATCGACAAGCACCACATGTCGCCCCGTGACAACAAATCGCTTTTCTTCCGGCACTTCAAAGGCTTTGCGAACATTCTTGCGCCGCTCGGCACGCTTGAGCCCCACCTGCCCGGATGTATGACGAATGCGCTGAAGCGCAAAGACATCGTGCTGCAGGCCCGTCAACTCGGAGATGGCATGTGCCAGCAAGGCTGACTGATTGTAGCTTCTCTTCAAGAGCCGCCACCTGTGCAATGGTACCGGCACCAGTAACGGGTCGCTCTCAAACAGCTCCGCGCCGCCTCGCACCATCATGGGAGCGAGAACCTTGCTCAACGCAGGCCGATTGGAAAACTTGAACTGATGCACAATGTCCCGCGCTGGCCCTGTGTAGCTTGCAGCAGCGCGTGCCCGATCATAGTCGGGCGGTTCCGCAATGGCCGCAGGGCTCACAGCGCCAGGACCGCAGTCATAAGGCATGGGGGTCCCAAGCCGATCACACCACGGAGGCGACAGAAACTGCACCAATCCCCAGCACGCAGCACACAGGCCCGCACGTTCCTGCAGGCAGATGCCACAGGACGGACAGGTTGGCGGTACAACGAAGTCAACCAGTTGCTGCCCAATCCGCACACTGGTGCGCAGGGCAGAGGCCAGCTGAGGGGAAAAGCGTAGACCCTGCACGGAATTTACCCTATTTAAGGCAACAAGTTACCGTATCACAGCACCCGCTGGGTGGGGCTCCCCGGATCCACGTGCCACGAGATTCAGCGGCATGGTGGCACCGCCTCTCTCCCTTCGGGCAAGTTCAGCACACTGGAAGTCTCGCAAAAACGATGAGCCATCCCTCTCTATTTGACCGCTCCCTGATCATGCAACGCCGCAAGAAGGCCCTTGCCAAGCCGGTGGCAGGGGCAGACTTTTTGCTCAAGGCAGCCGCTCAGGATCTTGAAGACCGCCTCATGATGTTGAGCCGTAGCTTTGAAACCGCTGTCGACCTGGGAGGGCATGGCAACTACACCACCGAAGCGCTGCGAAACTCTGGCAAGGTGCAGCGGGTCATTCGGGCTGATCTATTCACGCCTGATCAGAACAGTGGCACCCCGGATCTGGTGATTGATGACGCTGTCCTGCCCTTTGCAGAGCAAAGCGTTGACTTGATTGTCTCCTCCTTGAACCTTCAGCTCCTTGACGATCTGCCGGGAACTCTGGTTCAAATCCGGCGAGCGCTGAAGCCGGATGGGCTGTTTCTGGGGCTGCTTCTTGGCACCGACAGCCTGATTGAGCTGCGAGACAGCTTCATGCGTGCTGAGATGGAGGTAACCGGTGGCGTTTCTCCGCGCGTAATCCCGTTTGCGGATACCAGAGACCTTGGCGGTCTGCTGCAACGCGCAGGGTTCGCGCTTCCCGTCGCAGATCTGGACAAGCTTACCGTACGCTACGATACGCTGTTTGACCTCATCAAAGACCTGAGGGCCATGGGCGCGACCAACCCCTTGGCAGAACGCAGCAAGCGCTTCACACCGCGCGCCGTTTTCATGAAGGCCGCAGAACACTATGCGCAAAATTATCGGGATGAAGATGGGCGCATCCGCGCAACGTTCACCTTCGCCTCACTCTCGGGCTGGGCGCCTCACGAGAGCCAGCAAAAACCCCTGCGCCCGGGAAGCGCAAAGCAGAGTCTTGCTGCAGCATTGGGAACGGTAGAGAAGAAAGTCTGAGCGAACAGCTTAGTCGCCAATCTTCTGAAGCTCCACACCCACAGTCTCGTAGGTCGAGTTTAAGCTGGAGCTGATTGCTGCAAGGCTTCCGAATATGGCTAGAGCAATCAGAGCTGCAATAAGGCCATATTCAACAGCGGTCGCCCCACGCTCATCTTTGGACATGTGAGCGATTGTGAAGCCAGCCTTTGAAATGTCCGTGCCCTGCCGTTTAAACACCATATCCGCCTCGTTTTCAGGCAGGGCCGCTACTCTTTACTATCCGGACACCAGATCAATCAGGTGCGGAATAAGTGGCTCATCTGCCGGTGGCATTTTATAGTCTCGCAGCCGTACCGGGCGGGCCCAAGTCAGTGCCTGTCCCTCTGCACCAACAGGTGTACCTTCCCAGCGTCTGCACACATAAAGTGGCATCAGCAGGTGAAAATCCTCGTAAGTGTGGCTGGCGAAAGTCAGCGGAGCGAGGCACTCTTTCTTAACCGTAATTCCCAGCTCTTCGCGCAATTCGCGAATGAGGCCGTCCTCCGGTGTTTCGCCTTGCTCGAGCTTTCCACCGGGAAATTCCCAGAATCCCGCCAGAGCCTTTCCTTCGGGCCGCTGCGCCAGCAAAACCCTTCCGTCCGCGTCAAACAGCGCACAGGCTGTAACCATTACCATTTTCATAAGAAATGCCTGTCCTGATTTGAAACACAGCAATTACCAGTGAGAAACCATAGCTGAATAAGCTTTTGGCTCCGCGGTAAGCTATTGTTTGCAATAGTGATAGCGATAAGCTTCGCGATAGCCAATCGACTCATATAGGCCAACCGCTGCTGTGTTCTCCGCCACGACCTGCAACCAGGCCCTGTGACAGCCGCTCAGCGCGCCAATGCGCTGTGCCTCCACAAGCAGCGCACGCGCAAACCCCTTGCGGCGCTGCTCAGGGTGCGTAGCAACGGCAAACAAGCCCATGCAATCCCGGTCCAACACCGCAAGCAGCACTGCACAGGCTTCCCCTGCTGGGTCCAACACTGTCAGACACAGCTTCTCGGAAGTGATGCGTGCCAAGGTTTCGGACATGGCCTTCACCGCAGGCGCGGTGATCTTGCTTGGATCAGTCCCGCCCACACTGATGTAGTGGCTGGTCCATGCTTCCTGACTGAACCGCTCGATTGAGTAGTCCCTCGGCAACTCGGGATCGCTTGCCGCCCAGATGCCGCGCTCCAGCACCAAGGTCGGGTCGTAGCGTGTCCACTGCTCCTCCTCAAGGTGCCGGTCCAGCGCCTCGGGCATCAAAGGTGTCCAGCGCACAACGAACGGAACCCCAACCTGGCCGCTCAGTGAGCGGGCAGCAACCAGACGCTCCGCCACCAGATCGTCATCGCTCTTGTCAAAGAAATTCAGCGAATTCACACGCCGCGCCGGATTGCCGGGCGCAAACCGCATCATCCATTGCCTGTCATAGTGGGTCATCAAGCTCGGGTAACAATTCAGGTTGGACTGTTCCAGCCGAAACACCTGAGCAAGGTCCACATCCTTAAAGCCCTTAAGCGGGTCAGCTTCTGTAGTCGCCATTGATTGCCACATATTCCTTTGTCAGATCACACGTCCAAACTCGAGCAGAGCCGCTGCCGAGTCCAAGGTCCACCTTGATCAGGATTTCATCCTCTTTCATCACGGCAGAGGCGGCCTCTTCGCTGTAACCGGCATCGCGTTCACCTTCCACGGCAACACGCACATCACCAAACCATATGGCAAGGCGATCCCGGTCTGCAGGTTCTCCGGCTTTTCCAACAGCCATCACAACCCGGCCCCAGTTGGCATCTTCACCGGCAACAGCGGTTTTCACGAGCGGCGAATTTGCCACAGCAAGGGCCACCGTATGCGCTGATGAATCACTTTCAGCGCCCTCAATGCGCACTTCCACAAACTTTGTCGCGCCCTCGCCGTCGCGCACGATCTGGTGCGCCAGCTCCACCATCATTTCTGAAAGCGCAACGCGGAATTCGGCAAGACGCGGATCTTGCGGGTCTTCAATCCACTCTCCGCCAGCCTCACCGGTTGCCGCTAGCAGCACCGTGTCAGAGGTGGACGTGTCGCTGTCCACGGTAATCGCATTAAAGCTGCCACCCACCGTATCACTCAGCATGCCCTGAAGCGCTGGCGCTGCAATTGGCGCATCGGTAAAAAGAAACCCGAGCATGGTTGCCATGTCAGGCGCAATCATTCCTGCGCCCTTCGCGATGCCATTCAGCACCACGTTTACAGCCCCCACGCGAACCGTTCTCGTCAGGTATTTGGGGTAGGTGTCTGTTGTCATGATGGCCGATGCAGCTTGCTTCCAACCCTGCGGCTGGGCTGATGCCACCAGCTCTTGCGCCACATCCGCAAACTTTTCTGCAGGGAGCGGCTCACCAATCACGCCGGTGGACGCGAGGTACACCTCGTTCTCAGGGCAGCCCACTGCTTCTGCAATGATCTTGGCCGACAGCTCAACCGCCGCCTTGCCCTTTTTGCCCGTAAACGCGTTGGCGTTTCCGGAGTTGATGAGCAGCGCCTTGATCCGCCCGTTTGGCAGCAGGGCCTTGCACCAATCAACCGGAGCAGAAGTGCACTTTGACTTAGTGAACACGCCCGCGACCTGACTGCCCTCGCTCAAGAGCGCAAGCAGCACGTCCGTTCGGCCTTTGTATTTCAACCCAGCTGCTGCCGTCGCCAGTCGCACACCTGAGACTTCAGGCATTTCCGGAAAAACTTTAGGCGCAAGAGGAGAAATTTGGTCGGACATGAGAAACTCCAGAAGAAAATCGGCCCAAATAAAAAGGCTCCGTTTGGAGGTAGCCAAACGGAGCCTGAATGACAAGCTCTAGCCGCGACAAACTGTATTGCAGTCGCCGCAATTATTGCTTCAGTTTGCGGTTTCTTCCGCCTGGTCCGCTTCGTCAGCCGCTGCTTCCGGCTCAACGATGTTGACCTCTGCCTTCTCCCGCAGCTCTTCCACGGTCGCGCGGAACTTATCAAGAATGAGGTTCTGGCGGATCTGGTCAGAAACCTGTGCCAGTTCTGGTGCCGGACGCTCGCGCGCTTCTTCAACAAGGATAACGTGGAAGCCGAACTGGCTCTTCACCGGCTCCTTGGAGTAGCTGCCGGGCTCCTGTGCAAACGCTGCTTCCTCAAACTCAGGAACCATCTGCCCCTTGCCGAAGAAGCCAAGCTGGCCACCGTTCTGCCCGCTTGGGCCTGTGGATTTCTCTTTGGCCAACTCTGCAAAGTCCGCGCCGCCATCCAGTTCCGCAATCACGGCCTTGGCGTCCTCTTCGGTTTCCAGAAGGATATGACGGGCCGAGACCTCGGTGTCGCCTTTATAATCTGCATACTGCTCGTCGTAGGCCGCCTTGATGTCGTCTTCGGTCACCGAGTTCTGAATGAACTTCTGGAAATAGGCATTGCGCAAGGCACGCGTGCGTTCAAATTCCATCAGGCGCTTGAAATCAGGATCGTCCTGAAGGCTTTCAGCCTCTGCCGCATTGGCCAACAGATTCATTTCCACAAGCACATCAGTCAGAACACCGCGCCATTCGGTCGGAGGAACGCGCTGCAACTGAGAAGCGTAATCCTGCGCGGCGTATGCCAGATCACCCTCTGTGATCTCAGCCTTGTCCACCGTAGCAACAACATTGTCGACATCCTGCGCAAAAGCACTAACCGAGCCAAGACCGATGACAAGCGCAACAACAGCTGCCGAGCTCTTGAGTACTGACGAAAACTTTGGAAGCATGATTACTCTTTCTTTAGGTTGCTTATAGTCCCGAACGGGGAGCAACAATGACAATGCGCAGAATTGCGACTGCAGAGAGCGTTGACAAGTATCTAGCCCCCTCTTATCTCTCACTTCGCCCGATTTATTTTCCCAAGGGCTTTCGAGATAGTGTGACCGGTACGCTGACTCGCTGTAGTCGCGGGTTGCATAGATCAGAATTTTGACGATTTCTAGGGCCCTCCACGAACGTGGTTACCGGCGCCCGAAAAAGGAAGGACCGCCACATGGTGGGGCTCGGCGCACTCGCCCGAATGATTTTTGGATCAGAGAACGATCGCAAGATCAAGGCACTCCGGCCGAAGGTTGACGCGATCAATGCCCTTGAGCCTGAAATGCAGGCGCTCTCCGATGAGCAGCTCAAGGCAAAAACCGACGAATTCCGTGCGCAACTGGCCAACGGCGCAAGCCTGGACGACGTACTCGTACCAGCGTTTGCGACGGTCCGTGAAGCATCCCGGCGCGTGCTCGGCCTTCGTCACTATGACGTGCAGCTGATTGGCGGCATGGTTCTCCACAACGGTCAAATCACCGAAATGCGTACCGGTGAAGGTAAGACCCTCGTGGCGACCGCGCCGGTGTATCTGAACGCACTCACCGGCAAAGGTGTTCACGTGGTCACGGTGAACGACTATCTGGCTTCTCGTGACGTGGAATGGATGGGGCAGGTCTACCGCTTCCTCGGCCTGACCACCGGCCTGATTGTCCACGGCATCAGCGATCAGGACCGTGCAGCGGCCTACAAGGCCGACGTGACCTACGGCACCAACAACGAGTTCGGCTTCGATTACCTTCGTGACAACATGAAGTACGATCGAGAGTCCATGGTGCAGCGCTCTCACCACTTCGCCATCGTCGACGAAGTGGATTCCATTCTTGTGGATGAAGCCCGTACACCACTCATCATCTCCGGTCCGCTCGAAGACCGGACGGAGTTCTACAACACCATCGACACCTTCATTCCGCATCTGACGGAAGAAGACTACGAGATCGATGAAAAGCAGCGCACCGCAACCTTCACGGAAGTGGGCAACGAAAAGCTGGAAACGCTCCTGTCCGAAGCAGGTCTGCTCAAGGGCCCCTCGCTTTACGATGTGGAGAACGTTTCTGCGGTTCACCACCTTCAGCAAGGCCTCAAGGCGCACAAGCTGTTTCAGCGCGACAAGGACTATATTGTTCGCAACAACGAAGTTGTGATCATCGATGAGTTCACAGGCCGCATGATGCCGGGCCGCCGCTTCTCTGAAGGCCTGCACCAGGCACTGGAAGCGAAAGAGAAGGTCGCTATCCAGCCTGAGAACCAGACCCTCGCGTCGGTTACCTTCCAGAACTACTTCCGCATGTACGACAAGCTGGCCGGCATGACCGGTACAGCCATGACCGAAGCGGAAGAGTTCATGGACATCTACAATCTGGAAGTCATCGACATTCCAACCAACGTGCCTGTTCAGCGCGTGGATGATGACGATGAGGTCTACCGTACGGTCGAAGAAAAATTCAATGCAATCATTGAGTTGATCGACGACTGCAAGAAGCGCGAACAGCCGGTTCTTGTGGGCACCACGTCTATTGAAAAGTCCGAGATTCTGGCTGAGCTTCTCAAGAAGCATGGCTACAAGCAGGCTGACCTTTCCGATCCAAACGCGTTCAAGCCGCTCTACGCCAGCACCGAAGAAGCGCAGAAGGCCAAGATCTTCGCCGTTCTGAACGCGCGCTACCACGAACAGGAAGCGCAGATCATCGCACAGGCCGGTGTGCCGGGGGCAATCACCATCGCCACCAACATGGCTGGTCGCGGTACCGACATTCAGCTCGGCGGCAACGCAGAGATGCGCATCGCAGCCGAACTGGGCGACATGCCGGAAGGCGCTGAGCGCGATGCCAAGGCAGCAGAGATCAAATCAGAGATCGATGCTCTCAAGCAGCGCGCACTGGCGGCTGGCGGCCTCTATGTTGTCGCTACCGAACGCCATGAGAGCCGCCGCATCGACAATCAGCTGCGCGGTCGTTCCGGTCGTCAGGGTGACCCTGGTCACTCGAAGTTCTTCCTGTCTCTTCAGGACGATCTCATGCGCATCTTCGGCTCCGACCGGATGGACTCCATGCTCAAGAAGCTGGGCCTGAAGGAAGGCGAAGCCATCGTCCACCCTTGGATCAACAAGGCGCTGGAAAAGGCTCAGCAGAAGGTTGAGGCGCGCAACTTCGACATTCGTAAGAACCTGCTGAAGTTCGACGACGTGATGAACGACCAGCGTAAGGTCGTCTTTGAACAGCGTCTGGAAATGATGGATGGCGATGTCATCCATGAAGCCGTTGAAGAAATGCGCGACGAGGTGATTGAAGATCTGGTTGCGGCACACATTCCAGAACGCGCCTACCCGGAACAGTGGGACACGGAAGGCCTTGAAGAAGAGGTCAAGACCAAGCTCGGCATGGATCTGCCGATCAAGGACTGGGCCGCCGAAGAAGGCATTGCCGACGAAGAGGTCATTGCCCGCCTGAAGAAGGAAGCTTCCGAAGCCATGGCAGCCAAGACCGCCAACTACGGCGCAGATATCATGCGTCAGGTTGAAAAGGCTGTACTGCTTCAGACCCTTGACACCTTGTGGCGCGAGCACCTGATGAACCTTGACCAGCTGCGCTCAGTGGTGGGTCTGCGTGGATATGGTCAGCGTGATCCGCTTCAGGAGTACAAGACCGAGGCGTTTACACTCTTCGAAGCCATGCTGGCCAACTTGCGTGAGCAGACCACGTCGCAGCTGCTGCGCGTGGAGCTGGTCCAGCAACAGGCACCGCAGATGCCAACCAACGCCGACCTCCCGGAAATGCATGCGTACCACATTAATCCGCAGACCGGCGAAGACGAAATGTCTCTTGCCGATCAGCAGATGGCACAGGCTCGCGCAGCAAGCGCACCGCAGGATCGCGACCCGTCCAACCCCGAAACCTGGGGCAAGGTTGGACGTAACGAACCCTGCCCATGCGGCTCCGGCAAGAAGTTCAAGCACTGTCACGGTGCCTTGGTCTAAGGCCTGAAAGACATCAACCTATGGAAAGCCGGTGTTTTCGCACCGGCTTTTTTTGTGCAATCACAACAATGCACCAATCTGTTGCTACGTCTTCAAGGTGAAACGCCTTCAAGGAGCCAATCATGACGTGGGCACACCGCCTTGCCTTTGGCCTGTCCGCCATCGCACTCACTCTTTCGAGCAGCGCATTCGCTGCCGATCCGGGCTACTACAAGATAGTTGAACCAGAAGATGTCTACGCTTTCCCTGGTTCTCGTGAGAAGCCGCAGATAACGCTGCAACAAGGTGAAATGGTCACATCCAGTGGCACAACGCGCCTGTTCGTTGACCAAACATGGCAAGAGGTCAGTCAGGGAGAGGTAACAGGCTGGGTTCTGCAGAACAAACTTCGCAAGGCTGAAGCCATACCACTCTTGAACTCGCCCTTGCCAGCAGCCGGGTCGTGCGGTGGATTTGAACCGGGATGGAACCTGTCATGGGCAGAGGAAGAAGCCACCTTCACATCCATCAATGGGGAGGATCTGTCCCTGCCGATCTCATCTGCAGGCACGGTTTCTGGCTTCCGCTACGGTGTACTTCAGGCACAGGGCCCAACCTCCAAGGCCGTCCTGACGGTTGCAGAGGAGGCCTGCCCGTTCCTCCCGCTCGACAGTTTCGTATGGGGCATCGCCCATCTGGTCCTGAGTGAAGAGGGTCAGCCAGACCGTGTCTTTTTGGGCTGTTGTCGTCCATTACCGGAAGGCTTCAAGTAGGCAACAAAAAAGCCGGCGCGAAGCCGGCTTCTCTGCAAATCCATTGGTCTATGGCAGCGCTTAAAGCACAACGACCTTGGCGCCAACCTTCACGTTGTCGTAAAGGTGCTCAACGTCGCTGTTGAACATGCGGATGCAGCCGGAAGAAACGGCATGACCGATGCTCCAGTCTTCGTTGGTGCCATGGATACGATAAATGGTGTTACCCAAGTAAAGCGCGCGCGCACCCATTGGGTTCTCAGGACCGCCTGGCATGAAGCTTGGGAGTTTGCGGCCTTTTTTCGCTTCACGGCGAACCATTTCTGGTGGCGGTGTCCAGCCCGGCCACTTCGCCTTGCGGGTAATCCGCTCGGCACCAGACCACTCAAAGCCCTCGCGGCCAACACCGATGCCGTAGCGCATCGCCTTGCCATCTTCCAGAACGTGGTAGAGGTAGCGATTGTCGGTATCAACAATAATGGTGCCAGGCTTCTCGCCAGTGCTGTAAGACACCACCTTGCGCTTGAACTTCTGGCGCGCGAGACGGTTCGCACTCTCGATAGAAGGTGTGTAGGACACCCACTGCTTCTGCTCCGCGTTCCAATACTGCGCGGCCTGAACGGTGCCGCTGACGCCAAGAACGATGCCGGCACTGACAATCAATTTAACGGCGGTCTTAACCAACGTGTTAACGTAGGAATTCATCATGCCCCCCGAGGCAAAATAGATCGTAAACGCGCCAGCCCGAGCGGCGCTGTTTCAACTCAGAGTTAGTTCTCGCCAACCGGCTTCCGAACTTCTTCTATCGCGAACGTTTGAAGGATTAACGGAAACTAGTTTAAAACTAATGTACAGCGCAATACCAAACACCGTATTCTCCCGGAAATACCGGGTGATAATAACTTAGCAATTTACTAAAATATTACCCAGCTGCATTGCGCATTTCGAACGTTGAGTAAGCCCCTTCTCACCCCCTTCGACCTAGACCAATTCCTTCTATCAATCTTGCGTGGCTTCTGTATCTTGCAGGCAGAACTACTTAAGATATTGGGAGAAAATCTTGTCAGAGGTTAACGCCGAAGCGCCCACCTGTTTGCCTTACGTTGAAAAAGGTCCGAAAGATCAAGCCCCTGTCGTTCTGTTGCATGGGTTCGGCAGCGACGCGCTCACGTGGAGTAATATTCAACTCAATCTTGAGAATAAACATCGCAGCATAGCCTTCGACCTACCGGGCCATGGAAAAGCACTCGACTGGCCAAAGGTCGGAAATGCGGTCGTCGCCGCCAAGGCAGTGAATCAATCTCTGGATGCGTTGGCGCTGGATCGCTTTCACCTGGTTGGGCACTCATTGGGTGGGGCTGTCGCTTCGCTCATTGCGCTGCGCGCCACAGACCGAGTGGCCAGCCTGACATTGCTCGCGCCAGGCGGTTTTGGGCCGGAAATCAACGCCCAACTGCTGCGCCGCTATGCGGCGGCCCAAACCGCAGAAGAACAAGCCCCTCTGCTGGAGCAGTTCTACGGCTATGAGTACAAGCTCCCGCGCAAACTCCCGGAATATGTGGCGGAGCAGCGCGCCCGGCCCGGGGCCCTAGACGTGCTCAAAATCATCAGCGATGCCTTTCTTGATGGGGAGACTCAGGGCGTGCTTCCGCTGGATCAGCTTGGAGAGTTGCCGCTGCCAATGTCCTTGGTCTGGGGCACGCAAGACCGGGTTCTCCCGCCAAGCCATGCGGATAATGCGCCGGGCACCATCGCGAAGCACATCTTTGAAGGCGTCGGCCACATGGTTCATCTTGAAATTTCCGATCAAGTGCTCCGCGTCATCCGCGAAGCCGTCCGCTGATCGAGGCAAAAAGCAGGGCCGCCAGCTTCAAGCTGGCGGCAGCAAGTCCTCATGCCAGTCCTGGCCCATGACCCGGCGCGCCATCATGTGGGAACGCGGATGGTTGATGCTGTCCACACACACCAACTTTCCATCCTTGAGATAGGCCACATAGAAACTGCCGGTCTTTGGCGATCCAACCGTAATCGCCTCCTCATAGCCATGAGACAGGCCTGCAATCTGCAACTTGATGTCGTACTGATCTGACCAGAACCACGGCAGCGGGTCATAGTCCGGCGCTTCATTCATCAGGCTGGCGGCAACTGTCTTGGCCTGATCAATGGCATTTTGAACGCTCTCAAGCCGGATGGATCGCCCATAGCGCTGCGAGAAGAACCGCACACAGTCACCGCAGGCCCACACGTCTTCGTCAGAGGTTTGCCCGTGACCATCCACGATAATGCCATCATCCGTCTCCAGGCCCGCGGCCTCGGCCAGTGCATCATTCGGCATTGCGCCAACGGCTGAGAGCACAAAGTCGCATTCAAGGCGCGTGCCATCAGAAAGCACAACGGCTTCTGCTCGGCCATCCCCTTCAATGCGCTCGACACCAACACCGTAGTGAAACGCGACGCCCTTCTCTTCGTGCAACTCATGAAAGAAGCGGGCAACATCATCCGAAACGACGCGCTTCAACAGCCGCTCTTGCAGCTCCACGATGCGCACATCAAGGCCCAGGTCTTTGGCGACTGCACCCACCTCAAGGCCAATGTACCCGCCGCCGATGATCACGACCTTTTTGCCTGGTGCCACCAAAGGCCGTAGCGCCTCAACATCAGCAATGCCGCGCAAAGAAAGGACACCATCGAGCTGCGCACCTTCAATCGGGAGTGCGCGCGCTTTGGTTCCGGTGGTCAAGACAAGCTTGGAATAGGAAACAGAGCTGCCACTTTTCAGTTCCAGCACCTTTTTTTGGCGATCAACAGCAACAACTGGATCGCCCGAGATCAGTTCAACCTTGTTGACCTCATAAAACTCCTTGGGGCGCAGATAGAGAGTCTCCTCACCAACGTCACCCTTCAGGAACTTCTTCGAGAGCGGCGGGCGCTGATACGGCAAATGAGGCTCATCGCCAATCAGGACCAAGTCTCCCTCGAACCCTTTTTGGCGCAGCGTCTGGACAACCTGACTGCCCGCTTGCCCTGCTCCAACTACCACAATCTTTTCAGTCATATAGATCTCCTGGCCGGTCCTCCGCGCTCTGCCGTTCGAGCACGAAAAACTACTCTAACTTGGTCTTAAGGTGATTTGACAATCGTGGCAAACAAAGGGCACCCCTCCTTTCGAAGGGGTGCCCCAAGCATCTCTGTTGTTGATGACTTGATCTTAAGCCGCGCGCACTTTCTCAAGAAAGGCACTGACTTCGTGTTGCAAACTGTCCGCCTGCTCGGAAAGCATGGCAGCATATTGGGACACACTGCCACCGGTCGCACGGGCAGTACCAGACGCCTCGGAGACCGTATGCATGGCTTCTGCACCCAGATGGGAGCTTTGCGTGGCGCTGGCCACATTCTCCGAGATGGATTGGACAGCCGCGTTCTGCTGCTCAACGGAGGCCGCAACAGCGGCGGTCATCTCATTCATCTCCTGAATGATCGCACCCACCTCCTGTATCGCCGTCACCGCATTGCCAGAGGCCTGCTGGATGGCTTCCACCTGCTCCGCAATCTCCTCCGTTGTCTGGCTGGTTTGATTTGCGAGATTCTTCACTTCCGAAGCCACAACGGCAAAGCCCTTGCCGTGTTCGCCGGCACGCGCAGCCTCGATGGTGGCGTTCAGCGCAAGAAGGTTCGTCTGGCTGGCAATGTCACGAATGAGCCCTACCGCCTCACCAATGCGATGAGCTGCATCGCTCAGCATTGTCATGGTTTCTTCTGTGGCTTTGGAACCATGCACCGCGCGCCCCGCAACCCGGGTTGAGCTTTCAGCTTGCTTGGCAATCTCATTGATCGACATGGCAAGTTGCTCGGTCGCCGCTGATGCGCTTGAAACGTTCTGAGCCGCACTGCCCACAGCCTGACCAGCCGAGTCAGCTTGTTGCAACACATTATCCGCTGCGCTTTCCACTTCGGTTGAGGCCTGCCCCAATCCTTCGGCGGCGGTGTGCAAGCTGCTCAAAGAGGCAGCAACGGATTGCTCAAAGGCTGCAATGAAGCTGTCGATCTGCTGCGACCGCTCTTCCCGGCTTCGGTTCTCAAGAGATTGCTTTTCCTGAAGCTTTCGTTGCTCAATCAGGCTATCGCGGAACACATGCAGCGTGTTTGCCATTGCGGCAAGTTCGCGCCCGCCTTGATGAAGCGGAATCTCCGTTTCCGTGTTTCCTTTGGCCAGCTTGCTCATCACAATGCGCAGGCTCTGCAGAGGCCGCATGATGCTGGAGGTAATCACCAGCCCGGCGAGCAGCGCGGCAATGGCCGTTGCCACAATGGCTGAGCCCACCAGAAGCTGCGTGGTCTGGGTGGTCTTGGCCAACTGCGCTCCCGCCGCAGCCGCCCCCTCTTCTGCCGCCACCTTCAAGGCGTCCAGTCGCGGCGGCAAGAGGTCAAACAAGTTGGCCAGCAGCTCTGAGCTGCTACGCCGTTTGATGGTCAGCTCCGTCAACTGCTCAAAGTCTGCGCGGTGGGCCTTAACGCCCGCTTCTATCACCTGCGCCTTGTCGGCTGGCAACTCCACACGTGGCAAGGTGCGGTCAAAGCGCGAATAGGCCAGCTCCATATCACCGAGATAGGTGTCGGCCTCATTCAAGATAAAGCCGCTCTCTGCGCTCTGGATGTCCCCCAGAGAGCCAATCAGGCGCAGCGCCAGCGGATCTTTCGTTCGCCGCGTGGCAGATTTCAGCACGCGTGTCGCTTCAGAGAGGCTGGCAGCCATGCTGCCGCGCAGGCCGGTATCCCCATCAAAGCCCAGCATCATCTGGTGTTGATGCATCATCTCGAATGCACCATTGATGCCCGCCAAGGTGTCTAGGGCATCGCTCACCTCAAGGGTGTAATCCAACGCAACGGGCAAAGAGCGGATGTCTTCCAGTCGCTCTTTGGCAATGGCGCTGAGCTGATCAAATTTTTCCTTCTGCGCCTCGCCGGGCAGCAGCTCGTACTCTTTTTGCAAGGCCTCAAGAGCGCCAGCAATGATCGCCACATCCCGCACGGCAGACGACAGACCGGAGTACGCACCTGCGCGCTCGAAAGCAGCATTCAACTGAGATTGCGACCAGACGAAAACGCCACCAATGACACCGAAGCCGATCACCATGATGCCGCAGAGCGCCAGAATGCGCACCCTGAGGCTCAGCTTGGCGCCGAGCCCCGGCTTCGTAACACCGGAGGCTTCCGCTCCTCCGCCCTTTCGGAAGATCCCCTTGAAGTTGACCATTGCAGCTCTGTCCCCTCGACAAGAAGTCGGTATTTTTGAATACGTAATTTTGTGGGGTAAATTACAGAGCAAAAGGGTTTAGAGAGTCCAAACAAAGTGCGCCCCAAAAGCCCCTGGAACGCACATTTCTAATATTTTACGCAGTTAATATGAAAACGCCTTGGTATTTTAATCCTGAATATCAAGTCAAAATCGGCACCCTCACCGAAACTAAACAAGGCACTTACTTTTCTGTTAGCACGTGAAGAATCATTACCTAGAGGTAGAAGGTTCTGAAAATTTTCTTCCTCGAAGGAAATACATGGCGACACGGCTCAAACTGCGCAAACGTTTTCGTAAAGGCAGATCCGGCACGTCTATTCCGCCAAGGCGGATTGTTTCCAGTTTCGGATTTTGCGCTGGCGCATGATCGCGGCATTAAATTCCCCACCCAGAATGAAAATGGCCGCCGTCAGATAAAGGAAGATCAATGCCGTCATGACGCCCGCCAAGCCCGCGTAGGTGGACACATAGTTGGCGAACCGCGCCAGATATGCACCAAAGGCGGAGCCGGAGGCGATCCAAAGCACCAGCGTAATCACAACGCCGGGCAGCACATCAGTCACCGTTCGCTCCCCTGCGGGCAGCACCACATGCGCGCCAAACAGGGCAACCACCAAGAGGATTGAGGTCACACCATATCGAATGATGCTCGCGTGATAACCGAATTCCTGCAGCACCGGTACGTGGTCCACCACAGTGTTCCAAATCAGCGGCCCAAGAATGATCAGCGCCGTAAACACCACCAGCACCAAAGAGCCCAGCAGAACAACCACGATGGATTGCAGGCGGCAGTAAAACCAGTTGCGGCTCTCCTTGACCCGGTAGGCCCGGTTCAGCGCGGTACGCAGCGCCTCCACGCCATTGGAAGAAAACCAGATCGTGACAATGACACCGAACGTCAGAAGGTCTCCACGCGGCTGTGTCAGCACGCTTTGGATCTCTCCCGAAACAGGCCCCGCGACTTCTTTGGGCCAAGCATCGAAAATCAGCTCAGAAGCCTGCTGCGCCACATCTTGAAGCCCCAAGAAACCTGAGAGCGCTGCGACAAAAATCAGAAAGGGAAACAGCGCCAGCAAGCCGGACAACGCAACATGGCTCGCCACGGCAAAGCCGTCGTCATTGGCAAAATGACCAATGGCATCTGCAAGCACTCGATAGATCCGTCGCAATAGTCCCGGTTGTTCCATGATCTCCATCAGCGCTTTTTCCGACCAGCTCCACCATAACCACCAAACCCAATAGGGTCCGCCCGCAAGAAATTGGAATGCCACTATTAGGGCATTGCACAGGAGTTTGACAGGCGTACCGTTGCACCGCACCACAACAAGCAGGCACGGGAGATCCCCTTGGCGATACTTGCAGACCTCTTGGCAAACCCGCAGAACACATCGCATTGGCGTCGGCAGGTTGCCGTTGCAAGCCTAACTGCTCTTTTTGAAGACGCCAAGCAGGCCGTTCGCGCAAAAGTCACAGAGGACGGCAAGATCAACTCCCTTTTGCTGGAACAGCACCAGCGCGCGGCCCACGGTATCGCATGGCTCGGAACCTATATTGAGGCGCTTCGCCAGCTGCTGGCCTTTCATGAGAAACTTGTGGCCGCCGAGCAATTGACCGAGCTGGAAGACATCATCATCGCCATCGGGTTTAGCGAATACACAGCGCAGGTTTTCGGCGGGCTTCCCATGAGTCAGGGTGAAATGCTTCGCCCTTTGGACCTCGGGCTGACTGCGCCAATCATTCAAGGCTACAGAACCGAGGCACTGGAAGAGCTTATTGCGGAGGGCAGCACGCCAGAACTGCGCGCGCGCCTTGTGGCTCTCATGCAAGAGCGCGGCAGCGCCCATATGCTTGGTGCCTCTGGCCTTGATGAGACTTCCGAGCAGATCCGTGAGCAGATGCGCCGCTTCTGCGATGCTGAAGTCACCCCACACGCCCACACCTGGCATCTGGAGAATGCCTATATCCCCCTCTCCGTGCTTGAAAAGATGGCGGACCTTGGCGTGTTCGGGCTTACCATTTCCGAAGAATATGGCGGACTGGGCCTTGGCAAGATCGCCATGTGCGTGGTGTCTGAGGAGCTTTCCAAAGGCTACATTGGCGTCGGCTCCCTCGGCACCAGATCAGAAATCGCCGCAGAGCTTATTCTGAGTGGCGGCACCCCTGAGCAAAAGCAAAAATGGCTACCCGACATTGCTTCAGGCAAGATACTGCCAACCGCAGTTTTCACCGAACCCAATACCGGCTCCGACCTCGCCTCCCTCAGAACCCGAGCGGTAAAAAAAGACGGCAACTGGCGCATATCCGGCAACAAGACCTGGATCACCCACCCGGTGCGCGCCGATATCATGACCCTGCTTGCCCGCACCAACCCGCAGGAGAGCGGATACAAAGGCCTCTCCATGTTTATCGCCGAAAAACCCCGCGGGACCGATGAAGACCCTTTCCCAGCACAAGGCATGTCGGGCGGTGAGATTGAGGTGCTGGGCTATCGGGGCATGAAGGAATATGAAATCGCCTTCGATGACTTTGCCGTCTCGGCTGACAATCTTCTTGGCAATGAAGAAGGCCAAGGCTTCAAGCAGTTGATGCAAACTTTCGAGGCCGCGCGCATTCAGACCGCTGCCCGTGCCGTTGGTGTGGCCGAAGCCGCGTTGGAGGTCGGCCTACGCTATGCCCAAGAAAGAATGCAGTTCGGAAAGTCGCTCATCGCGTTTCCGCGCATTGCAGACAAGCTCGCCATGATGGCCGTTGAAATCGTGATTGCGCGCCAGCTTACCTACCATTCCGCAGAACAGAAGGACAGCGGTGCCCGCTGTGATCTGGAAGCAGGCATGGCCAAGTTGCTCGCCGCACGCGTTGCCTGGGCAGCAGCGGACAATGCCCTTCAGATTCACGGTGGGAACGGTTTTGCGCTGGAGTATGAGGTCTCGCGGCTGCTTTGCGACGCGCGCATCTTGAACATCTTTGAAGGTGCCGCGGAGATACAGGCGCACGTGATTGCGCGCCGCTTCCTCGCCTGACCCTTACCCAAGCGGAATTTCCCCACAGGGTTGTTAACTCTGTTTTAATAAATTCATTTGTGTACCCTTACATTTTTATTTAAAATTTTAATCAATTTTTACGGGAGGGGTCACATGTATGCCTACGCGATGGGTGCTGCTGCCACATTGCTGTTCGCCGCCGCCACACAAGCGGGCACTTTAACCCCGCTAGAACAGCCCAAGAGCGCGCTTAAAGAGTTTTCGCCCGCGCGCGCATCCGTGTTGGAACCCCTCCCGGCCACATCCGAGCTTAAGGAGATCCCCCAGCTCTGCTGCGAGCTTGAGGAATGGCCGCACCTCAAGGAAGCGCGCGGCCTGATCCCGTTTGAAACCTGAGGCTAGCGGCTTCAGGCTGCCAAAGGGTATGCCTCTTCAACCACGTACGGACCGCCACCAATCTTGGACTTGGACGAAAACAGTACGAACCGCGAGGCCTGAAACGAGGGGGCCTGGAAGCTCCCGCGCAGACTGAGCCAGTTGGCCACATCTACCGAGCTGGTGCCTCGAAGGCGCGCCAGCGTCACATGCGGCTTGTACTTGCGGCGCTCTGCGGGCAACCCCAGCCGCTGCAGAATACGCTCCTGCTCTGCCTGCATTTCGTAAAGTTCAGCCGATGGCTCCACACGGGCCCAGACAGCGTGTGGCTTTCCATTCCCGAAGGATCCAAGCCCCGTCAGCCGGATCTCCACCGGATCGCGGCGGACACGTGACAGCTCCGCCGCCACTTCATAGGCCAGCTGATCATCGATATCACCAATATACCGAAGCGTGATGTGATAGTTCTCGGAGTCTATCCAGCGAGCACCTCTCAGCCCGCCCTGGAGCATTGTTAGCATGAGCCTGGTCTGAGATGGAATCTCAAGGCCGGTGAACAGTCGGGGCATGGTCAAACCCTCCGCTAACGCCGATACCAAAATTTTGAGCACGTTCGATTCAGCTGTACAAGAGAAAAATCACAGGCTCGCGACTCCGATTCAAAACAGCATTTAGAAAACCAGCTTTGGCGGGTTTCCCACAAAAAAGAGCCGAAACCTCTTCGGTTCCGGCCCTAACGCTCACGTTAATTTGACTAACTGGTTCAAATCATGGGCACGGATTGGTGTGCACCAGATGAATGCTATTAAGCCGTTCTTCCAGCTCCTCTGAAATCTCAAAGCGCGCAGCGCTCACATCCACCTGCAATTGCTCCATGGTGGTTGCTCCCAGAATGACCGAAGTCACAAACGGGCGCGTGTGTGCAAAGGCCAGTGCCATGACCGATGGATCGATGCCCAGCTCATCGGCCAGCGACAGATACGCTTCGATCGCTTTTCCAGCACCCGGGGTTTCGTAACGGCCCATACGTTCAAACAGTTGCTTGCGAGATCCCTTAGGCAGCGCACCATTTCTGTACTTGCCGGTCAGGTAGCCTTGAGCCAAAGCGGAGTAAGCAAGGAGGCCGACGTTTTCGCGCTGTGCAATTTCCGCCAGACCCACTTCAAACTTACGATTGATCAGCGAGTATGCATTCTGGATGGACTGAACGCGTGGAAGATTACGCGCTTCTGATTCATGAACGAACTTCATGGTGCCCCAAGCGCTCTCATTTGAGAGGCCCACGTGGCGCACTTTGCCCTCCTTGACGAAGCCATCCAGCACTTCAAGGATCTCATGGATCGGCGTCTCGTCCTCTGACGGCTGCGGGTTGCCCCAGATTGCCGGGTTGGCACCGAACTGGGAAACTGGACGATCTGGCCAATGCAGCTGATAAAGGTCGATATAGTCTGTGCCGAGGCGGCGCAAGCTGCCTTCAAGCGCCTCACGCATTTGCTGCGGATTGAGACGGGTGTCACTGCCGTCCTTGCGGAACCACTGCATGCCGGAGCGGCCAACCACTTTGGTAGCGAGGACCACTTTGTCCCGGTTGCCACGTGCCTTGAACCAGCTGCCGATGATCTCTTCAGTCCGGCCCCAGGTTTCGGCCTTTGGCGGGATTGAATAGAGCTCGGCCGTGTCGAAGAAGTTGATCTCGTGATCGAGGGCGTAGTCCATTTGCGCATGGCCTTCCGCCTCTGTGTTTTGCTCGCCGAATGTCATGGTGCCCAAACACAGGCTGCTCACATTCAGGTCCGTGCGACCCAGTTTTCGAAAGTCCATAGTATCCCCTCATGTTCTGCAGATCAGAACGACGTCGTTTTCTCTTGGAGTTTTAATGCGGCACGGTGCCGGATCGCTCCGTGCCGATCCAACCGGCGTGGTATGCCCAGCGCGCAGCGCGCCGTTCAATGGCCGGAGGAAAAGTGATCATTCTGCTGAAGCACGCTCAGCCTTGATCTGATCTATAAGCTTTTCAACGGATGGCAAAATGTTTTCTACGATCACCGCGACACCTTCGCCAGTCGGGTGCAACCCATCGGCGAGGTTCAGCATGGGGTTTGCCGCAACCCCTTCAAGGAAGAAGGGATAATACAGCGCCTCATACTTCTGGGAGATCTCCGGAAAGATGGGATCGTAAAGCTCCGCGTACTCTTCCCCCAAATTGCGGGGCGCCAGCATCCCGGCCACCAGCACCTTCACACCGCGTTCGGTCAGGCGCCGAACCATTTCATCCATGTTGGCCCGCGTCGTTGCAGGGTCGAGGCCGCGCAGCGCATCATTGGCCCCCAGCTCCAGAATAACCCCCTGCACGTCTTCGCCTACTGACCAATCGAGCCGCGACAGCCCGCCGGAGGTGGTATCACCTGACACGCCTGCGTTGACGATGGTTACGTCGTGCCCTCTTGCCCGCAGCGCTTTTTCAAGTTGAACCGGGAAAGCATCTTCGGGAGCCAGCAGGTATCCCGCTGTCAAACTGTCACCAAAAGCGACGAGTTTTATTGTGTCTTCGGCCTTGGCAGAAATTGTGGAGGCAACACATAAAGCCATAAGCGCGACCAACTGGAGAAAAACATTGCGGGATCGCATGGAACAACCTTGAATACTGGACAGTATCTTGCACACCTCCCATATGTCGTATCTGCTGAGTACTTAGCAAGACTTTAAATCTCACTTTTACCGGATACCAGAACGCAACCGAGGCCAACACATGACCAACCAACCTGCTATTACGCTTGAAGGCGTGCACCTCAGCCTAGGCCAAGGTGCTGGAAGGGTTCACATTCTCAAGGGAATTGACCTCAGCATTGCCAAGGGCCAGTCGGTTGGTCTGGTCGGCCCTTCAGGCTCGGGCAAATCCACATTGCTCATGGTGATGGCAGGGCTCGAACGAGTCGATGAAGGCAAGGTCATCGCTTCAGGTCAGGACCTTTCACAATTAAGTGAAGACGCCCTTGCCACCTTTCGCGGCCAGAATGTCGGCATCATCTTCCAGTCGTTCCACCTCGTTCCCAACATGACAGCACTTGAGAACGTGGCGGTACCACTGGAACTCGCCGGTCATAAAGATGCGTTCGAGCGCGCGCGTAAGGAGTTGACCGCCGTTGGCCTTGGCGACCGCGTCAACCATTACCCAACCCAGCTCTCCGGCGGCGAGCAGCAGCGCGTTGCCGTTGCCCGTGCCCTAGTGGCAAATCCTGACATCCTCATCGCCGATGAACCGACAGGCAACCTGGATGAAAGCACCGGCCAGCAGATCATCGACCTCATGTTCACCGCCCAGCGCGAGCGCGGCATGACGCTGATCCTGGTGACCCACGACCCGTCCCTTGCTGAAAAGTGCGAGCGCAAAGTCACCGTTCGCTCCGGCGAGATCGAAGAGCGGATCCCGCAGCTGCGTGAGGCCTCCGCATGAAACCAATCAGCACACCCGGCTTCAAGCTCGCAGCCCGGTTCGCCCTGCGCGAAATGCGCGGCGGACTGAAAGGCTTTTTCGTCTTCATCGCCTGTATCGCCCTTGGCGTCATGGCCATCTCCGGTGTGGCTTCCGTGTCTCGCGCCCTCACCGAAGGCATCGCGTCGGAAGGCCAATCCATTCTCGGCGGCGATCTGTCTTTCTCTCTCATCCATCGTCAGGCAACTGACATCGAACGCACCTATCTGGAAGGTCTCGGCCAGATGTCCGAGGTGGCGACCTTGCGAGCCATGGCACGCCAGCCGGAAAAGGGAGAGCAAACCCTTATCGAGCTGAAAGCGGCGGACAGCGCGTACCCCCTATATGGCGAAGCGGTCCTTGGAAGCGGCAAACCGCTCCACTCTGTGCTCAACACCAACGCGCAGGATGGCCTTTGGAACGGCGTTGCAGACATTGCCCTGCTTGCCCGGCTGAACATCGAGGTTGGAGATGTCATCTCCGTGGGCCGCATTCAGGTTCGCGTTGCTGATACCATCGAGTTGGAGCCAGACCGTCTCGGCAACGGCATGGCCATTGGCCCGCGCCTCATGGTAGCCCCGCAGGCCTTGGAGGCCGCAGGGCTCATCCAGCCGGGAAGCCTCGTTACTTTTCACTATCGCATCAAGCTGCCAGATCTGGAGACAGATGGCGCTCTGAACTCCGTGATTGAAGAGGCAAAGGCAGCCTTTCCAGACGCCGGTTGGCGCATACAATCGCGCGCCAACGCTTCGCCCCAGCTCCAGCGCAATATCCAGCGCTTTGCCCAGTTCCTCACCCTCGTCGGCCTGACGGCTCTTGTTGTGGGCGGTGTGGGTGTGGCGAATGCCGTGCGCAGCTATCTCGACACAAAACGCGAGGTGATTGCCAGCTTCAAGTGTGTCGGCGCCTCCGGTGGTTTCGTGTTCCGCATTTATCTGGTGCAAATCATGGCACTGGCAGGCATTGGCATTTTGGTGGGCTTGGTGCTCGGCGCCATCATACCGCTCATCGCCCTCACCTTGCTGGCACCCGTGCTGCCCATCGGTGCCAGCGTTGGCATCTACCCCCTTGAGTTGCTGCTTGGCGCGCTGTACGGCGGCCTTACAGCTCTGGCCTTCGCCATCTGGCCACTTGGCCGGGCCCATGACGTGCCGCCAACCGTGCTGTTTCGCGACAGCGTGAGCCACAAAAATCGCTACCCGAAGAAGCGCTACGTCTTCGCCATGCTTGGCACGTTGACCGTTCTGGCTGTTCTCGCTCTGGCTCTCGCCTACGACAAGAACATCGCCATGCTTTATCTGGTTGCAGCAATCGGTGCCTATGTTCTGCTCATTCTTGTTGCCCGTTTCATCATGTGGGCGGCAAAGCGCACCCCTCATGTCCGCTCCACCGAGTGGCGTCTGGCCATCAGCAACCTTCACCGGCCTGGCGCACTCACGCCGTCAGTCATTCTGTCACTGGGTCTTGGCCTGACCTTGCTCGTCGCCCTCGCCCTTATTGATGGCAATCTGCGCAGCACCCTCACGCAAACGGCGGAGCAGGATGCGCCCAGCTTCTTCTTCGTGGACATTCAGAACCACGAGAAGGACGGCTTCCTCTCCTTCGTCTCAGAACAGGCCCCAGAGGGCAATCTGGACACCGTGCCGATGCTGAGGGGTCGCATTACAGCGCTGAACGGCATCCCGTCGGACCAAGTGCCTCCGCCGCCAGATGATGGCTGGGTGTTGCGCGGCGATCGCGGCATCACCTATTCCAACACCCTTCCGGAGAATTCCGAGGTGGTGGATGGAGAATGGTGGCCGGAAGACTATTCAGGCCCGCCACTGGTTTCCTTCGCTGAGGAAATCGGTCGCAACCTTAGCCTTGAGGTCGGCGACACAGTCACCGTCAACGTACTCGGCCGGGAAATCACGGCAGAAATCGCCAACTTTCGTACGGTGGACTGGCGTTCCATGTCAATCAACTTCGTCATGCTGTTCTCGGCAAACACCTTCGCCGGCGCGCCACACACTCACCTCGCCACAATCACGTGGGACGACAACCCAACCGTGGAACGCGAGTTGGAGCTGTTGAAGCAGGTCACACAGGCCTATCCAACCGTCACGTCCGTTCGCGTGAAGGACGCCATCGCGCAGGTGAACAATCTGGTGGGCCAGCTGTCCTGGGCCGTGCGTGGTGCGTCCTCCATCACGCTCATCGCCAGCGTTCTGGTACTGGGCGGCGCACTGGCCGCAGGTCACCGCAACCGCATTTACGACGCTGTGATCCTGAAGACCCTCGGTGCCACGCGCGGCCGCTTGGTCTATGCCTATCTGGCAGAGTACATGCTGCTCGGCCTCGCCACAGCCTTGTTCTCGCTTCTGGCCGGAAGCCTTGCTGCCCGATTCGTCATGGTTGATATCATGGGCGGTGAGTTCTCTATGCTTCCGGGCACGGCACTTGCCGCTGTTGTTGGCGCTCTGGTCTTCACTATTGGGTTTGGCTTACTGGGAACATGGCGAGTTCTTGGAGAAAAACCCGCCCCAGTACTAAGAAATCTATAAATCAAGTTATCGGCACGACTGTAGAAAGACTACAGCCGTGCCACCACACCCAAAACACTTCGAATGAAATAACTTATATTTACGTTTAGACTACGCATCCCCTCAAACTTTTGGGAACCACCATTAAAATCAGCAAGGTGACGAAAATTTAAGGTCGATTTCTCTTGTTTTACGCCCTCATTGCGACCATATTTCAGAGTAGTTTTATCTGAGTGTCCGCACTCGTCCTTAGGAACCAAAAGAGAGGTTTTGCAAAATGTCGACCTTCGACCGCAATAACACGCAGCGGTTTGGTATGGCCGGCGCACGCGCCGATGCAGGCGTCTATGACGCTGGTTTGCGCGCCCATATGCTCCGCGTTTACAACTACATGGCAATTGGCATTGCGATCACCGGTCTGGTTGCGCTGGCAAGCTTTAACATGGCAATCGACGGGGCTACCGGCCAGCTGACCGCATTTGGTGCCGCAATCTACACCACTCCCCTGCGCTGGGTTGTGATGCTGGCTCCTCTGGGTCTTGTATTCTTCCTGAGCGCCCGCATTCACAAAATGAGCGCCAGCGCTGCTCAGACCACGTTC
This sequence comes from Nesiotobacter zosterae, assembly GCF_033843645.1. NCBI lineage: Bacteria > Pseudomonadati > Pseudomonadota > Alphaproteobacteria > Hyphomicrobiales > Stappiaceae > Nesiotobacter > Nesiotobacter zosterae. The sequence continues at coordinate 41,216 of NZ_JAWXVZ010000010.1, forward strand.
TGGATTTACGCAGCCCTCATGGGTCTGTCCCTGTCGTGGATCTTCATGGTTTACACCGGCAATTCCATTGCGCGGGTGTTCTTCATCACCGCTGCTTCCTTCGGCGCGTTGAGCCTGTTCGGCTACACCACCAAGAAAGACCTCTCCGCATGGGGCTCTTTCCTGTTCATGGGTCTGATCGGCATCATCATCGCGTCCGTGGTCAACATTTTCCTGGGCTCTTCCGCCCTGCAGTTCGCAATCTCCGTGATTGGCGTACTGGTGTTTGCAGGCCTCACCGCCTACGACACCCAGCAGATCAAGGAAATGTATGCAGCGTCCGACAGCGCGGATTCCGCAGGCAAGAAGGCCATCATGGGCGCGCTGCGTCTGTACCTGGACTTCATCAACCTGTTCATCATGCTGCTGTCTCTGTTCGGCAACCGCGAGTAATCCTCACGTCCGAACGGGCTTAGCCCAAATCAGAGAGCCCGGAGCCCCCACTCCGGGCTCTTTTTATAGGCATGCCAACACCATCAAGAACGCTTCAGGGAGGAGCTTCGCCACAATGTTTCGGGGTCCATTGTTCGCGCCATATGCCCGCGCTGTTTATCGCTTCAGGGATTATCACGCTGAAGCACCTGGCAAGGCCACGGCTTTGTTCTGGGGTGTCATGGCACTTTGTTTTGTCGGGCTGTTTCTGTTGTCCGGCATCAATCCGGCCTTTGCCTTCGGTCTGCTTTTGCTGGCTGTCCTGCAGCTCCCGTTTCTTTACACCATTCGCAAGGGCGCAGACCCGGCGGCGACCATTCTGTCACCAAAGTCCCGCCCCATGGCACCCAAACTCGCCGCCATGGTCAAATCCGTCTTTCCAGATCTTTAAGAGAGGGATCAGTCCACCACCCGCAAATGGCGCTTCTTTTCCAGAACGCGCAGCACGGTGGCAAGGTCCTGTCCGCGCCGCAGCACCACGCCTCCTGCGCCGATGACGCTGTAAGCACCTTGCTTGCGCGCCAACTTTGGGTCTTTTTCCACCCGATAGAGCGGCATCTCACTGGCACGGCGATAAATGGAGAACACCGCCTTCTCCGTGCTGTGGTCAATGGCATAGTCGCGCCACTCTCCGGCAGCGACCATACGCCCATAGATTCTCAAGATCAGGTCAAGTTCGGTTCGATGGAAGGCAATGATTGCTTTGTGCGGTTTCCTGTTTTGCGCGGCACCCGTCCCAACAGACATCACAGCGCCGCTTGTCATCACAGTTTCATCACCTTCACTCATGGTGCCTCCGGCTCCAGAACCAACACAAAATGCCCCGCAGATGCAGTGCTAATGGATTAGACTGCGCCATTCTCACTCCGAGCGCAAGCTTCACGCATCTCGACCATTTTGCAGGCAAAACTCACCCAGCGTAAAGACGCCAGAAAGTTACCCCTGAAGTATCTCAGTTTTGACTTATTTGAGTCATTTAGAGGCCACGTTGAAAATCGATATTTTTGTTGTTGCCAATGAAAGTTCGGTTTCGCCAGGTCTCCCTGACGATGCCCCCATACCCCCCTCAAAAGATCTGGTGAGGCCGAACTTCTTCTCTTTCTGACTTCCCTAAAACCCTAGAGAGCGCCCGCCACGGCCCAAAAGCTTTGGCGACTGCGAGCAATCCCAGATGCCCGCCAACAGATTGGCCGCATCCCGCGCCAGCTGATGAGGGTCCCGGTTCGCCAACGCATCCACATAGCCAATATGGCAGGTTTGCCCTTGGCCGAGCTGGGTCACGACCAGCACCTCTCCCCGATAGGCATCCGCCGGATCAAGGCTCTGATCGATGCGGGTAATCCAGCGCAGAATGGTAGCCACCGGCTCGCCGTCTTCCAGCACCCACTCCACTTGCCGCCCTGGCCGATTATCGGGCTCCAGTGTTTGTGTAGCCGCGGGCTCCTTGTCTGCGGTTGCCCCATAACTTACAGAAAACTTGGAGGATCCCCCGGAAACCCAGACGGGGATGTCCTGAAATCCTTCACAGATCCACTCGGCCGCCGCCTCTCCATCAAATATCTTGGTCAACTGGCAATTGCTGGCGAAATCGAGCGGTGTGCGCACGTTCTCCGCCAAGGCCACTGTGGGAAAAACGAGAAAACACAACAAAATACCCACGGGCCTCAATGAAAATCGAACCATCCAGTCTCCGTTCATAAAAAATCCATGGAGTTGGTGCAGGTCAGCGCACAAAGCGTCGCAATAGCACTTAAAAACGGCTTGCAACGCGCCGCAGCCCTTGCAATACAGGCACCAATTCAAATCGGAGTATACATAAATGCGTATTGAAAGCATTCCTATTGGCAAAAATCCGCCGGAAGACATCAATGTGATCATTGAGGTCCCTGTTGGCGGTGAGCCAATCAAGTACGAGATGGAAAAAGAGTCCGGCGCCATGTTCGTGGACCGCTTCCTCTACACCCCAATGCGCTACCCAGGGAACTACGGTTTTGTGCCAAAGACACTGTGTGGTGACGGCGACCCAATCGATGTTGTGGTGGTAAACCAGCGTCCAATCATTCCAGGTGCTGTCATGAACTGCCGCCCGATCGGCGTCATGATCATGGAAGACGAGTCCGGTCAGGATGAGAAGATCATCGCAGTGCCGAGCACCAAGCTGACCCGTCGCTATGAAAACGTAAAGTCCATCGAAGACCTGCCAGAAATCACCATCAAGCAGGTGGAGCACTTCTTCGAGCACTACAAGGACCTGGAGCCGAACAAGTGGGTTCGTATTGCAGGCATCCACGGTGCCGACGAAGCAAAGCGTCTGATTAAGGAATCCATTGAGCGCTACAACGCCGAGGGCGACAAGTAAGCTGCCGGTTCCGGATCAAAAAAGCCCGTCCGCAACACTGCTTGCGGACGGGCTTTTTTTTGTTTTCAAACAGGCTGCTTGCCTCAGGCGATCTCAGCCAGCCTTGCGCGGGCTCAGGAGAACACCGCACAGCGCCACAAACGTGATTCCGATGGAATAAAGCGTGTTCAGCCCGGCAAAGGACAGCCCCAGAATCCGGATTGCCGGTACCGAGCAGCTCACCACACGGGTTTCGCTCAGCGCTGTCAGCATGTTGGAGGCATCATTGATGGACGAAACAGGCCCGCCGCAATCGTTGGGACCAAGCCAGAATTCCCACTCAGCACCGGCCTGATAAATGCCAATGCCACCGCCGTAAACAAACAGCCCCGCGCAAACCAAAAGCAGCAGGCTGGTCATCCAGCGGAACCGCTCCGTAAACGCAAAGCCCAGCGCCGCAAGCGCCAATACAGCGGCAATGTAATATGGCACCCGCTGCGCCAGACAGAGCTGACACGGCAGATACCCGGCGAGCTGAAAGCTCCACGCCATGGCAAGCGCCAGAATGGAGCCGAACGCCACCAGCGCGGCCGAAACGCGCTTCGGATAGGTGAGCGCTACCATAAATGAGCGGGATACAAATTCCATTTGCAGGCCCCTAGATAAACTTGATCAGTGCAAAGCCACCCACCAGCACTACAACAAACACGGTAAAGACAAGGCCCAGACGCTTCTCAATGAAGGTCCGAATGGGTGGACCGAACAGGTACAGCAGTCCGGCAACAACAAAGAACCTCAGTCCCCGTGATACCACACTTGCCACTATGAAGATTGGCAGGTTCAACGCAAACGCGCCGCTGGCAATGGTAATCACCTTGTACGGGAACGGCGTCAGCCCAGCGATGAACACAAACCACCAACCCCATGTTTCAAAGATACCCTGAAACTGCTGGAACTTGTCCAGATAGCCGTAAAAATCCAGCACCGGCTCCGCCACCTGTGTGAACAAGAGCGCGCCAATCAGGTAGCCAGCAACACCGCCGAGAACAGAGGTGACTGTGCAAATGAAAGCATACCACCACGCCTTGGAGCGCTGGCTGATCACCATCGGCACAAGCAGAAGGTCTGGCGGAATGGGGAAGAAAGAACTTTCAACAAAAGACACGGTGCCAAGCGCTGCGGGCGCCCGAGGCCCGGAAGCGAGCGAGAGTGTCCAGTCATAAAGTCGACGTATCATGCTTTGGCTTTAGCCCCTTTGCGAATTCAAGTCACGCCGAAGTTCGTGACCCAGCAAAACCCCGTACCACAAAAAGCCCACCTGACTGTCCAAATTAGGCAGTTGCTCCCCAATAATAAAAGGTTAGCTGTGATTAGCTGCAAACCGGGCGTTGACCTGCGAAAACTTCTCGCTATAGTCCACCGAGCTTTGAGGAGCCGCCCCTGTGGCGGAACTGGTAGACGCGACGGATTCAAAATCCGTTTCCTTAACCGGAGTGCCCGTTCGAGTCGGGCCAGGGGCACCATAAAGCACCTTCCTGAAAATCAGATCGAGTAAGCGCACCTTGGTGCGCCTCGACCTGTTACATCTGCGCAAGCGGGTGATAATCCTCGACAATCTGCTTCAAACGCTCATCCAGCACGTGGGTGTAGATCTGCGTGGTAGAGATATCCGCGTGGCCAAGGAGCTGTTGCACCACACGCAAATCAGCCCCGTTCTGCAACAGATGCGAAGCAAATGCGTGGCGCAGTACGTGTGGTGAAACCTTGGCTGGCTCCAGCCCGGCGCGCACAGCAAGGTCTTTCAGATCTCGGGCAAAGGCCTGACGTGTCACATGCCCGCTCTCTCCATGACTTGGAAACAGCCACACACTGTCCGCATACCGTCCCATGGCCGCGCGCAACCGCACATAGTCTGCCATGGCCGCCTGCGACCGTTGTGAGAGCGGCACCGCCCGCTCCTTGTTGCCCTTGCCGCGCACTGTGATCAACCGGCCATCCCGCAGGGCAGCGGTTACAGGCAGCGACACCAGCTCGGAAACGCGCAGGCCCGTGGCATACAGCACCTCAAGAAGCGTGTAGACGCGTACGGCGCGCAGTTGCTTGGCATCGGTTTCATGCTGCTTTTGCGCTTCCGCCTCAGCGAAGCCGATCAGCACATCGACCTCCTCTTCACTCAGCACGTTCGGCAAGGTGAGCGCTTTTTTCGGCGTTGCTACCGTGCGGGTGGGGTCATCCTGCCGCCAGCCTTCCGCATAGCAGAACTGGTAGAACTGGCGCAGCGCGGACAGACGGCGCGCCTGCGACGAGGCGGCAAAGCCCCGGTCAGACAGCTCGATCAGGTATCCGCGCACATCCTCGGTGGTGGCATGGATCAGCTCACGCTTTTCCCGCACCATGTAGGCGTCATAGTCTTCCAGATCGGTACGATAGCTCTCAAGCGTGTTGAACGCGCTGTCCCGCTCCACGGCCAGCATTTCAAAGAAAGCTTCAACTTCCCGGCTTGCCCGCATCCTGCCTTACCAATCCTTCTCGATGGTGACGGTAATTTCTCTCGGTGTCGGCTCAACAAAGTTGGAGAGCGCATACATCGCCAACACAACGGCAATCACAATAAGGCCGACGAACGACAACAAACGCGTCAATGTAGGCATGGTTTACCAGTCAGCTCCCGTCGTGAAAGTCAGGCCGCCGCGCCCGGCGCACGGCCCCGTTTGCGGACACCCTATAAGAAATTGGAAAATAGACTGTTTACTCCACTCACATCAAGTTCACTTGCCCCCACAGTTGCGCAACACTTCTTGACAGAGTGCCCCTCTATAATGTCAAAGCAAACAGAGTAAGGAATATGGTGAGGGTGCAGCGTGACCGCCATTGAGAACAAGGCGGCAGCTCGAAAGAAACGGGCTGCAAAAATTGTTAAGCGTCTCCATGGCAAAACGATTGTCCTCGTCGGCATAATGGGCTGCGGAAAATCAACAGTGGGACGCCGTTTGGCGCAATATCTGTCGCTGCCCTTTGTTGACGCGGATGCAGAAATCGAAGTCGCCGCCGACCGCAGCATCAGTGAAATTTTCGCAGAGCACGGCGAAGCTTATTTCCGCGAAGGCGAAAGACGCGTAATTGCCCGCTTGCTGCAAGAAGGTCCACAGGTGCTTGCCACAGGTGGCGGCGCGTTCATGAATGATGAGACGCGCGGCAACATCAAGAACAACGGCATTTCGGTCTGGATGCGGGCAGAACTGCCCATCATCATGGCACGCGTGCGCAAACGGCCCACCCGCCCGCTGCTGCAAACAGCCGACCCGGAAGCGACCATGAAAAAGCTCATGAGCGAACGCGAGCCGATTTACGCGCAAGCCGACATGACCATCTGGTCCCGCGATGTGAGCCATGAGGCGGTCATGGAGGAAATCCTTCAGGCTCTGGAGCACAACCTGCCCCCGCTGACACCGGCTGAAACCGAGACAGAACAGACAGACGGATCCGAGTCGTGACCGATCAAAGCCCAATTAAAACCGTTGAGGTGGATCTGGGGGACAGATCCTACCCGATCCTCATAGGCCGCAATCTGATTGAGCGTGCCGGCGAAGAGATCACCGCCCGCCTTCCGGGCATTCGTGTGGCCATCGTCACCGATGAAACCGTCGCCAAGCTGCACCTGAAGACGCTGGAAAGCAGCCTCAAGGCCAGTGGCATCGACAGCACCACGCTCACCGTTCCTGCGGGCGAAAAGACCAAGCGCTTCGAAATGTTCGAGCGTCTGGTGGATGACGTTCTCGCCCTGCGTCTGGAGCGCGGCGATGCCGTGATCGCACTCGGCGGCGGTGTTGTGGGTGATCTTACCGGATTTGTGGCCGCAGTGGTGCGCCGCGGCATGAAGTTCATTCAGGTGCCAACCACCCTGCTCTCTCAAGTGGACAGCTCCGTGGGCGGCAAAACCGGCATCAACTCCCGCCATGGCAAGAACCTCATCGGTGCATTTCATCAGCCATCACTGGTTCTGGCCGACACGGCGGTGCTCGACACGCTGTCAGAGCGCGAGTTCCGGGCAGGTTACGCGGAAGTGGCCAAATACGGCCTCATCAACGATGCCCCGTTTTTTGACTGGCTGGAGACCAACTACGCGGCGATCTTCGCCGGCGGAGAAGAACGCGACGAAGCCGTCGCCCATTCTTGCCGCGCCAAGGCCGCCGTTGTCGCCGCTGATGAACGTGAGGCCGGCCAGCGCGCCCTCCTCAATCTGGGCCATACCTTCGGCCATGCGCTCGAAGGCGCTGTGGCTTACGACGGCACCCGGCTCGTCCATGGCGAAGGTGTCAGCATCGGCATGGTCATGGCCTTCGAATTTTCTGCAAAACTCGGCATTTGCAGCACAGATGATGCCGAGCGGGTCGAACGCCACTTGAAAACAGTCGGTTTGCCCACACGTATACGCCAGATTCCCGGTCAACTCCCACCGCTCGACACATTCATGGACCTGATCGCTCAGGACAAGAAGGTCAGCCGTGGACAATTGACCTTCATTCTGGCCCGCGGCATCGGACAGTCATTTCAGGAAAAGGCTGTTGACCCAGAGCCCCTACGCGCGTTTTTGGAGGAGCAACTAGCTCAATGACCGATTTTCCCCTGTGGGTCTCCGTAGCCTGCATTATCGTGCTGCTGTTCATGTCCGCGTTCTTTTCGGGCTCGGAAACAGCGCTCACGGCCGCATCCCGTGCGCGCATGCATCAGCTGGAGAAATCAGGAAACCGGAAAGCCGCCATTGTCTCCAAGCTCATCGTGGCCCGCGAACGCCTGATCGGCGCGCTGCTGCTCGGCAACAACCTTGTCAACATCTTCGCGTCAGCGCTGGCGACTTCGGTCCTCTTGAAGCTGTTTGGAGATGCGGGCGTGGCCTACGCCACCCTGATCATGACCCTCATGGTCCTGATCTTTGCCGAGGTACTGCCGAAAACCTGGGCCATTTCCAATCCTGACAAGTTCGCCACCGCGGTGGCTCCAATTGTGCGCCCGCTCGTGGCCCTGTTCGGCCCCATCATTGCGCTGATTGAGGTCATTGTTCGCAACCTGCTGCGTCTGCTTGGCGTAAATGTGGGCGATGACGCCTCCATTTTGTCAGCGCATGAAGAGCTGCGCGGCACGCTGGATCTGCAGCACCTGGAAGGCGGACTGGTCAAGGACGAGAAAGACCGCATTGGCGGTGTGCTTGATCTGGTGGATCTGGAAGTCTCGGATGTCATGATCCACCGCACCAAGCTGTTTGCGCTTAATGCAGACATGCCTGCCGAAGAGCTGGTGGAAGAAGTGCTCAACAGCACCCACACCCGCATCCCCCTGTGGCGCGACGAACCAGACAACTTCATCGGCCTGCTTCACGCCAAGGATGTGCTGCGCGCCCTTTCTGCCGTAAAAGGCGACACCAGCAAGCTGGACATCACCAAGGTGCTGACCCCGCTGTGGTACGTTCCAGACACAACCAGCCTGCAAAGCCAGTTGAATGCCTTCCTGAAGCGAAAGAGCCACTTTGCTCTGGTCATCGACGAATATGGCGAGGTGATGGGCCTTGTGACGCTGGAAGACATCCTTGAAGAAATCGTGGGCGAAATTGCCGACGAACACGACATCGAGTTGCCGGGCCTCAACCCGCAGGCCGATGGCTCTGTGATTGTCGATGGCTCCGTGCCCATCCGCGACCTGAACCGGGCGACCGAATGGAACCTGCCGGATGAAGAAGCCACCACCATCGCCGGTCTGGTAATCCATGAGGCCAAGATGATCCCTGAGGAACGTCAGGTTTTCACCTTCCACGGATTCCGCTTCACGGTCCTTCAGCGCGAGAAGAACCGCATCACACGCTTGCGCATGATGCCGCTCACCAAACCAAAGCCGCGCGAAGCTGCAGCGTCAGCCTGACCGTCCAACAGACCCCAATAAAAAAGCGCTCAGCCCGTGTCTGAGCGCTTTATTTTTTTCAAAAACACCTGAGGCTCACTCGGCCTTGGCATCAATCGCCAGAGCATGCACGCTCTGCGCCAGCTCATCCGCCAAAGCCTTGTTGACCATACGATGAATGGCAACCCGGTTTTGGTTCTGGAAGGCTGTGGAAACTATGCGAATCCGAAAATGGGTTTCGCCACCTTCCCGCCATCCGGCATGTCCAGCATGCAGATGAGATTCATCAATCACTTCGAGCAGCTTAGGCGAAAACTCGGCCGTGAGCTTGCTTGCTATGGTATCTTTCATGCTCATATACCCTGTATTCCCTGAGATGAAAGAGCGGTCAAGGCCTTGCTTTAAATGGTCGGTTCCTTCTATCTAGGTCGGTTCTGTTTCGTCAGAACCAATAACCACCACGCAACTGTGAATGACGGAAAATGAAGCTGAATTCGTCCCTTTTCGATAGCATTCGCGTCAAGCCGGACAAGGAGCGCCAGCAACAGGCGCGCAATCCGCAGTGTGAATGGGAAGGGTGCAACAAGCCCGGCACCCATCGTGCGCCCAAGGGCCGCGACCGGGAAGGCCAGTACTTCCACTTCTGTGTCGATCACGTGCGGCTCTACAACAAGAGCTACAATTATTTTTCCGGCATGGACGACGAGACCGTGCGCACCTATCAGCGGGATTCCGTCACCGGACACCGGCCCACTTGGAAAATGGGGGTCAATTCGGCTACGGGGGCGCAGCGCGATGGCAGCCGCAGCACGTTGAATGAAGACGCCTATGACGATCCTCATGACTTCTTCAACGGAGCGCAAACAGGCCGGGCCAACCGCCAAGCACCGCGACGTAAGGTGCTCGCTCTTGAGAAAAGATCATTTGAAGCTTTGAACTTAAGCACAACTGCCCGTGGCCAAGAGATCAAATCGCGCTATAAAGAGCTAGTAAAACTACACCATCCTGACGCCAACGGCGGTGACCGGTCCTCTGAGGACCGACTGCGAGAAATCATTCAAGCCTACAACACCCTCAAAAAGGCTGGACTGTGTTAAGCGCCCTGCTGCGCACCGAGACCTAGGAATTTCCACCCGGCCAGCTCTGTAGGTCGGGCCTTGGAGGACAGATGACAGACTCAACCTACGCATCCGAAACCCTTCCGGATATCGAAATCTCCGTTCGCGACGTATTCGGCATCGATACCGACCTGAAGGTTCCTGCTTTTTCCAAGGCGGATGAACATGTTCCGGACATCGACAAGGACTACCTTTTCGACAAGACCACAACGCTGGCCATTCTTGCAGGCTTTGCCCGCAACCGCCGCGTCATGGTCACAGGCTACCACGGCACCGGCAAGTCCACTCACATCGAGCAGGTCGCGGCACGCCTCAACTGGCCAACCGTGCGCGTCAACCTCGACAGCCACGTCAGCCGTATCGATCTCGTTGGTAAAGACGCCATCGTGATCAAAGAGGGGCAAACCGTCACCGAGTTCAAGGACGGCATCCTGCCATGGGCGCTTCAGAACAACGTTGCTCTCGTGTTTGACGAATACGACGCAGGCCGCCCTGACGTGATGTTCGTGATCCAGCGCGTTCTGGAAGTCTCCGGTCGCCTCACTCTTCTCGACCAGAACCGCGTCATCCGTCCACATCCAGCCTTCCGTCTGTTCGCAACTGCCAACACCGTTGGTCTGGGCGACACCTCCGGTCTCTACCACGGCACCCAGCAGATCAACCAGGGTCAGATGGACCGCTGGTCGATTGTGACAACGCTGAACTACCTGCCGCATGACAACGAAGTCGAGATCATTCTCTCCAAGTCTCCGCACTACGCCAACGAGCGCGGCCGCGACACCGTCAACAAGATGGTTCGCGTGGCAGACCTGACCCGTAACGCTTTCATCAACGGTGACATTTCCACTGTCATGAGCCCGCGTACGGTCATCACATGGTCTGAGAATGCCGAGATTTTTGGCGACATCGGTTTTGCCTTCCGTGTCACATTCCTCAACAAGTGTGACGACATGGAACAGGCGCTGGTCTCCGAGTTCTACCAGCGTTGCTTTGGCGAAGAGCTTTCTGAATCGGCAGCCAACGTTGCACTGAGCTGAGGCCCACATGGCAGGGCGCAGCAACAGCAACTCTCGCGGGCAGAACAAGCCAGTCACTCAGCCTCTCAAGCAGGCCATCAGCTCCGCTGTAAAGGCCATTTCTGCTGAGGCTGAGCTGGACGTGGCGTTCTCCAATGACCCGCCCGGCATGGTCGGCGACAAGATCCGGCTTCCGGATTTGCCGCGCAGCCTGACCCTGCGCGACATCCAGATCACCCGTGGCCTTGGCGACTCCATGGCTCTGCGCCGCGCGGTTCACAACAAGGCGATCCACAACCGCTTCAGCCCCACGGGCCAGAACGCTCGCGCCATTTATGACGCGGTCGAGCAGACCCGCTGTGAGGCTGTTGGGGCGAACCGAATGGTTGGCATTGGCGACAACATCGACGCCATGTTGGAAGACCGCTATCGCAAAAGCGAACTTTCCAAGGCCACCAGCCGGGAAGAAGCGCCGCTGGAAGACGCCGTCGCCCTCATGGTGCGCGAACGTCTGACAGGTCGCAAACCGCCCAAGAGCGCGCAGAACCTCGTGGACCTGTGGCGCCCGTGGATCGAGGACAAGGCGGGTACCGACCTCGACAATCTGATGGGCGTGCTCGAAGATCAGGGTGCATTTTCCCTGAAGATGCGCGATCTGCTATCCCATCTGGAGATGGCGGACGAACTCGGCGAAGATCCGGAAGAGGATCCGGAAGAGGAACAAGGCAGCCCCGAGGATCAGGACCAGCGTCAGGACACCTCTGGTGAGACGCAGGAAGACCAAGGCGATCAGGAAGCCCCGCCACAGGATGAGCAACATTCTGGCGAGGAGCAGCAGGCGGGTGAAACCGAAGGCGACGAAAGCCAGATGGAGCAGATGAGCGACGAGGACATGGCTGCCGACAGCGAAGAGCCCGGCACCCAGGACCGTCAGGATTTGCCTTTCACCAACCAGCCGCCACAAGACGACTATGTGGTCTACACCCACGCCCACGATGAAACCATCACGGCGGAAGAGCTTTGCGATCAGGAAGAGCTGGACCGGTTGCGCGGGTTCCTCGACAAGCAGCTGGCAACCCTGTCCGGTGCTGTATCTCGCCTTGCGAACCGCCTGCAGCGCAAATTGATGGCGCAGCAAAACCGGTCATGGGACTTCGATCTGGAAGAAGGCATCATCGACAGCGCCCGTCTGCACCGCGTGGTCATCGACCCCATGCAGCCCATGGCGTTCAAGTGGGAGCAGGACACTGAGTTCCGCGATACGGTCGTCACGCTTCTTCTCGACAACTCCGGCTCCATGCGCGGGCGACCCATCACCGTTGCGGCCACGTGCGCCGACATTCTGGCGCGCACCCTTGAGCGTTGCGGCGTGAAGGTGGAGATCCTTGGTTTCACCACCAAGGCGTGGAAGGGCGGCAAATCCCGCGAAGCGTGGCTCGAAGCAGGCAAGCCGGGCAATCCGGGTCGCCTCAACGACCTGCGCCACATCATCTACAAGTCCGCTGATGCGCCATGGCGACGTGCCAAGCGCAACCTCGGCCTGATGATGCGTGAGGGCCTGCTGAAGGAGAACATTGATGGCGAGGCATTGGATTGGGCCCACAAGCGTCTGCTTGGCCGCCCGGAACAGCGCCGCATCCTGATGATGATCTCCGACGGTGCGCCGGTGGATGACTGCACGCTTTCCGTCAATCCGGGCAACTATCTCGAAAAGCACCTGCGCAAGGTCATTGATGAAATCGAGACCCGTTCTCCGGTGGAGCTGATCGCCATCGGCATTGGCCACGACGTCACCCGCTACTATCGCCGTGCGGTCACCATCGTGGACGCGGAAGAGCTGGCAGGCGCCATGACCGACCAACTTGCGGACCTGTTTGATGAAAACGCTCAGGTCGACAACCGTCCACGTCGCGGTCGCAAGTACGGATGAAACTGTCCCGGCGCGCATTCCTGACCGGAGTGGGAGCCGGGATCACCAGCCACGCCCTGCCATGGCTGTCATCCCCTGCCCGTGCCGCCGCCACGTTTCAGAGCATTCCCATACGCTACAAACCGCTGACACGATTTCGCATCAGTGATGGCGAGCTGCGCCGTTTCGGCCCGCTCCTGTTTCTTGGCGGCTTGCAGCTGTGGGCGCAGGAGCGCCATTTCGGCGGCATATCCGGTGCGGTCTCAGCGCCGGATGGCTCCGCATTCACTACAATCACAGATGCGGGCTACTGGGTGCGCTTCAATCTGCGCCAGGACGTCGACGGACGGCCTCTCAGCGTGTTTGACGGCGCAATCGCCCCGATGGTCGATGACAAGGGAAGGCCTCTCCCTGGAAGCCGCAGAGCCGATACGGAAGCCCTGACGCTGGATACCTCCGTCACCCCGGCGCGGCTCATCGCCAGTTATGAAGGGCGCGGCGGCCTGTTTTCATACCCTGCCCCCATTGAGGAGGTCCCCCCTCGGGCCAGCTCTCTACCAGTTCCCGCCCCTGTGCATCAGCTCGGCGGCAACAAGGGACTCGAAGCCATTGCCGCGGGTCCAGCCGACTCCCCCTTTTCAGGCAAGCTCATTGCCATTGCGGAGCGCGGCCGCAGTCTTGCAGACAATCGGCCCGGCTTCATCATCAGCGCCAACGGCCAAGCGAAAGATTTCGAGATTGTGCGCCATGGCAACTTTGATGTGACGGACGCTGCGTTCCTGCCATCCGGTGACCTTCTCATTCTTGAGAGGCTGTTTAACCTGCGCGAAGGCCTGCAGATGCGCCTGCGCCACATCAGTGCGTCACAGCTCAAGCCGGGCGCGCGGCTATCCGGCACAATCCTCTATACTGCCGACTTCGGCTACCAGATCGACAACATGGAAGTGCTCACCGTGCATCAGCGGGCGGACGGAGCAACCATTCTCACGCTCATGTCCGATGATAACCGCAGCCTGCTTCAGCGCACACTGCTGCTGCGTTTCCGTCTCGACCTCTGACCTTATTCCAAGACCTGAAGCCCAAAACCAAAAAAGGCCCCGCTTTGAAAGCAGAGCCTTTTTTGAAAGTCGTTTGTCCGTATCGTGTCGCTTAGGCGGTGCGTTGTTCCGCAGGCACCAGCCACATCATCAGAACGCGGTAAGGCACCAACAGCCCCATGGCCACAATCAGCTTGACGCAGAAGTCGCCCAACGCCCAGGAGATCCAACGAGGAACTTCCAGAGCAAACGCGCCAAGCAAAGGCGCGGAGCCAACCGCGAAATCATCGTGGTAGCCAAGGAATGCAAAGCTGCCTGCAAACGCGATGCTGAAGAACAGCAATGTGTCCAGAATGCTGCCGAGCGTGGAAGAGATCACGGGAGCCTTCCACCATGCCCCGCCACGCAGGCGGTTGAACACGGCAACATCAAACAGCTGTCCGAACAGGAACGCAGATCCTGATGCCAGAGCAATGCGCGGCGTCGCCAGCACGATCGACAGCACAACGGCAACGGCGAAACCTGCATAAACCACGCGGCGGGCAGCTTGAGGCCCGAAACGACGGTTGATCAGGTCCGTTACCAGAAACGCGGCCGGATACGTAAACGCGCCCCATGTCAGCAGATCAGCGAGATTGATCGAACCGAGCATTCCGTGAACAGGGTACTGAACCAGAATGTTGGACGCGACAACCACGGCGGTCATCGCCATGATGCCAATCGCGATCGGGCGCGCTGTGTTTGTTTTTGCTGCTGTCATGAAGCTTGTGTCAGCTGATTACGCAGCAGCTGCCTGACGGCGCTTGATTTCGGTGCGCAGCAGACGTGCCTTTGGAGACAGTTCTGCTTCAACAGCCTTCAGAAGGAAGGCATCCAGACCACCGCGGTGCTCAACGGAGCGCAGAGCGTGTGCGGAGATGCGCAGCTTGTAAGTTTCGCCCAGCGTGTCGCTCATCAGAGAAACGTTGCAGAGGTTAGGCAGAAAACGACGACGGTTCTTGTTGTTTGCGTGGCTGACGTTGTTGCCAGTCATCACGTCTTTGCCGGTCAGTTCGCAGCGGCGTGCCATGAGGGTCACCCTTTTTAATTAGTTCACCCGCGCCTTCAAACGCGGGTGCTTGAGTTAAACCGGGAGGTCGCGGACCTCTACGAGTCCAGCGGTGCCACATCCGGCGCTGTAATGAAAAGTCGGCCTGCTATAAAGAGTGCAGGCGATTTCGTCAAGGCTTTGCACGAGTCCGCCTCGCATTTCAAGCGGAATAGAACATTTCTCGTGCTCTTAACCTCGGCGTTACCTTGTTCCACTATTGTCGTCAAGAAATCTCTGGAACAATGGAGTAGTCCAGAGAAAGTCGGCCGCCCACATAAAAACAAAGGGGCCATGGAGGTATTGGATCGTGTTCCCAATAAAGTCTCGGGCGCATTCCCACATGCGCAAAGTCGTGTCCAGTGTTTGTGCTCTTCTCGCTTTTGCAACACTATCCACAACTACTACAGAAGCTAAGACCCAGCAGGTGGGTGGCACCTATGACATTTCCATAGCTGGCTTCACTGTTGGACGTGGCTCTTTGTCTCTGGTTCTGCAAGGCAACGCATACTCCGCAAAGGTGGGAATGGAGCCTGCGGGAATCGGCACCCTGTTCTCCACAGGTAAAGGCGGCGCAGAGGCAACCGGCTGGCTCAAAGGCAAGCGAGTTCTGCCATCGCGCTACACCATGGCGTCTCAGGCAGCGAACCGAGATTTTTTCGTAAACCTGCGTCAAGGTTCTGGCCATGTGCGTCAGGCTGAAGTGGTGCCCCAGTTCAAACCCTCCAAGACGCGTATTAAAATGACAAAGCGTCACAAGCGAAATGCCATGGACCCGCTCAGCGCGGCAGTGGTGCCCGCACCATCGCGCGCCAAGGTGCTGGATGCCTCCGTCTGCAATCGCACGCTGCCGATTTATGACGGCTGGACCCGCTTCGACGTAAAAATGGAATATAAAACAATCAAGTCCGTCTCCGGCCGCGGCTATGACGGTGATGTGGTTGTCTGCAAAGTGAGATGGGATCCGGTCGCAGGACACCGCCCTGAGCGCAAGAACGTGAAAATGCTTCAACAAGCAAATGATATTGAAGCGTGGTTTGCGCCGGTAGGTTCTTCGCGGGTTTTGATCCCCTATCGGATTTCTATTCCCACCCCCACAGGTACCCTGCTGATACAAGCTGAGCGCCTCGACATGGTTTCTGCGCTCAGCACAGCATCCAACGCTGGAAACTAGCAAAAATACCTGTCACATATTGCGCTCGGCCGAACGCACACCCAGTTTTATCTCCGGAGACCTTGACACAAAGGCCCTTCAACGCCAGTGTCGCGCCAAAAATTACGCGCGGTTCCTTGTCCAACCATGACAGGTTGAACCTGCAGCTTGTTACGAGTGAATGTCTATATGCGCAGTTACCTAGAATTCGAAAAATCGGTTGCCGACCTTGAAGGCAAGGTCCAGGAACTCAAGATCCTGGCCGAGGGCGGTGAAGCGGTTGACGTTGATGACGAAATCTCCCGCCTTCAGGAAAAAGCCGACGCAGCTTTGAGGGATATCTATTCCAAGCTGACTCCTTGGCAGAAAACCCTGATCGCCCGCCATCCGGACCGTCCGCATTCCGTGGATTACATCAGCGGTCTGATCACAGATTTCACGCCACTTGCCGGTGATCGCAAGTTCTCCGAGGACAATGCCATCATCGCAGGCTTTGGTCGTTTTCGTGGTCAGTCCATTGCCGTTATCGGTCAGGAAAAAGGACACGACACGGAAAGCCGCCTGAAGCGCAACTTCGGCATGGCCCGCCCGGAGGGCTACCGCAAGGCCGTGCGCATCATGGAAATGGCAAACCGTTTCGACATTCCGCTGGTGTCCTTCGTTGACACCGCCGGCGCATACCCTGGCATTGGTGCCGAAGAACGCGGTCAGGCAGAAGCCATCGCCCGTTCAACAGATACCTGTCTGGGTCTGACCATTCCAAGCGTTTCCCTCGTTATTGGCGAAGGTGGCTCCGGTGGCGCGATCGCCATTGCCACAGCAAACCATGTCGCCATGCTGGAGCATTCCATCTATTCCGTGATCTCTCCAGAAGCAGGTGCTTCCATTCTGTGGCGCGACAGCGCAAAGGCACAGGAAGCGGCCACCAACATGAAGATCACCGCTCAGGACCTCATGTCGCTGAAGATCATTGATGAGATCATCGATGAACCAATTGGCGGCGCCCACCGCGCCAAGGAAACCGTGGTGAACAGCGCTGGCAAGACCCTTGAAAACGCGCTGCATTCTCTAACCCAGATGGACGGCGCCAGCCTGCGCACCCATCGCCGCGAGAAATTCCTGCGAATTGGCCGCGAACTGGGCTAGCCCACGGCAACAAGTCGGTTTTATTTGGAAAAGGTGCCACAATTTGGCACCTTTTCTTCGTTAGGGACTGCAAATACTCTGGGAAAGCAAGTTTGTTTCAAACAAGATATTAACAATGCAATTCTGTTCACTCGACGGGTAACCACCTATCAACTATACCTGTCTAAGATTTTTCCTGCGGACACAGTGTCGGGTTCACTGTGTCAGGCTCTGCCAAAAACGGAAAAATGGGGCGCGCTGCATGAAGAAGAAGCTTGAAAGTGCCTATGCAGGTACGATGAAGAAACTGGCCGTTTTGGCGGTTGCAGGACTTCTCGCCGGTTGTCAGGCCTCAGAGTTTACAGATGCCAAGCATCAGCGCCCTGTCAGCGCCGATCTTCAGCGGAAAATGAAAGCCGAAAACATGGAGAAGACCTCTCCTATTCTCGTGCGCATTTTCAAGGAAGAGTCCGAGCTGGAGATCTGGAAGCAGACCCGTGACGGCACCTACGAAAAGCTCGATACCTTTGATATCTGCAAATGGTCCGGCAAGCTCGGTCCGAAATTCAAAGAGGGTGACCGTCAGGCCCCTGAAGGGTTCTACACCGTTACACCCGGCCTCATGAACCCGAACTCAAACTACTACCTCTCTTTCAACCTCGGCTATCCTAACAAGTTTGACCGCGCCCACGAGCGCACAGGGTCACATTTGATGGTCCATGGTGCCTGCTCATCCCGTGGCTGCTATGCCATGACTGACGAGCAAATGGCGGACATCTACGCCTTGGCTCGTGACAGCTTCATGGGCGGTCAGCGCGATTTTCAGGTACAGGCGTTCCCCTTCCGCATGACACCGGAGAACATGGCACGCCACCGTCACAACGAACACTTCGAGTTTTGGCAGATGCTGAAGGAAGGTTACGACCACTTCGAGATCGCCAAGGTACCGCCAAAGATCGACGTCTGTGACAGCCGCTATGTCTTTAACGCGCAGCCGACCCAGCGCGGAGCCAAGTTCAACCCACGCATAGCCTGCCCAGACTACCAGTTGCCAGAGGGCATCGCGGTTGCTTTCAACAAGAAGCAGCAGAGCGACGCTCAGGAAATGGCCAAAATTATTTTGGCTGAGGAAGAAAGCGCCCGTCGCAAGGCCGCAATCGCAGCCTTCTTTGGCAATGATCAGGCTGACGAAGCGCCATTGGCAACCGATACACCTGCGCCAACATCTGTTGCACGCACTGCCCCGCGCTCA
Source organism: Nesiotobacter zosterae (assembly GCF_033843645.1). Taxonomy (NCBI): domain Bacteria; kingdom Pseudomonadati; phylum Pseudomonadota; class Alphaproteobacteria; order Hyphomicrobiales; family Stappiaceae; genus Nesiotobacter; species Nesiotobacter zosterae. The sequence goes on from NZ_JAWXVZ010000010.1 coordinate 59,614, forward strand.
GCACCAGCCTCAACCACCGTGGCAAGCACACCAAGCGCTCAAGCCACCGTGGCACCGCTTGCGCTCACCGCCCAACCGTCTCCTGCAGAGACTGCCGATGAGGGCTCAGGCTCACGTGCTTTCGGTTTTTTCGACAGCATTTTCCCATTCGGTCAGAGCGGGGAAAGTGACAAGGCCAAGGTGGCACAGATCGGCACACCAGATCCGAACGCCCCGATCCCAGCTGCCAAGCCATAAGCCGAAACACCACCAATTGACATGAGGGCTGCAAACACCGTTTGCGGCCCTTTCCTTTATTTTCTAGAGCCTTACCTGGCCCAAACCAACGCCCACGGGAAACCGTGGCGCCAAAAGAACCGAGTTGATGAACGTCGAATCCTTTGTAAATTGCATGCCATGCTTGCCTTGCAGGATTGGATAGTAGTCAATGAGCAAAGACTTCAAGGACGCTCTCGTCAGCCTCGAGAAGTGTCAAAAGAGCCTGTTCAAGGCAAGACATTTCGACGACATGAAGACGAGCCTGACCGCCTTCAAGCAACGGTATGATGCCAACGTCGGTGAACTCTCTCGGCTCAAGCAGTCCGTTCCCCACTTTTTGAACATGGAGCAGTTGCTGGAACACAAGCTCTGCGACTGCTTGGACGCCACCAGCTTGGAAGTAGGCGCCTATCCGCAACGCAGCCATCTGTTTTCAACTTTGTTGCTGGTGCGATGCGCGACCTGCGGTTCCGCACATGTGCCTAAAATGACATTCGATTTAGACAAATATTACAGCGCGCAATATGCGCATGACGTGCAGCAGTTCAGAACCTCCGGCAAACCCTTTTTCGGCCCAGAAAACGAGTTCTTGCAGAGCAAGACCTACGAACGCATGAAAAACCGGGCCAAGCTGATGCTTTCGCTCGCTGGCGATCATGAAGACCACGCCATATTGGATTTTGGATGCGGCGTGGGTATCCTCCTGCATGAATCTGTAGCCCGGACCAAGTACGCCGTTGAGAGCGATCAGTACGCCCTGCGAATTCTCCAAGGGGAGTTGGGGGTCACCGTTACCACACTGGAAAATTCGGATTTGAAACTCAACGCCATTTACGCCAGCCACGTCCTTGAGCACTTGGCGGCTGAGGACTTGATAGGCACCTTGGCCAAGTTTCGCGCCCTGCTTAAGGCGGAGGGGAAACTGGTCATCTTTGTCCCAGACGGGGCAAATCATATCCAGCGGCTCAAAGCGGGCAGCAGAGATGGCATTCTGTTTGAACCGCACACCCTGCATTTCTCACTCAAGAGCCTGATAGACACCATGACCCGAGCCGGCTTTTCCGTCACCCACGCCTCGCGTCCAACCAGCGTTCAATCCGATACGGCTCTTTACTCCGCGGACTACCTGAGGCCCTATGCGGACATCCCCACCGCAGACCTTGCTGTTGTCGGCACGCCAATCAACTAGGCAGCTCTCACGCCCAGATCGCCATGCGTAAGCCGCGCCCGTCGCGCCGAAAGTCCTGCGGGAACGGCTCAGCCTCGCCGTGAAAGAGCCTTTCAGCGATGACAGCGTTCACACAGGCATCCAGCACATCATCTCTGCCAGCGCCCTTCGGCGGCTTCTGATCAAGAAAGCGCTTTGAATAGTCAAACTGTGTCAATAAATCCCGTCGCATATCCAACCCGGCCCCATTCGGTTGCCCTTTGACCTTCTTCGGAAGAGGGATCGGCGCCTGCCCATTCAGCCGCCAGAACGCCATCTCCGGATGAACTTCGAAGATAGTCTCTTCCAGCGCAGGGAGCATAACTTCGTCAAGCTCGCGTATTTTCGGGAACAGATAGAATGCCTGCTTGGAAACCTTCCGGGGTGGGCTGGAGGTTGCCATGGCCACCTCACAAGCCTCCCAATAGTCTTCGCAGTAAACGGCTTTCCGAGAGGGGATAGCGAACACCGTGGACTGTCGCATGCCCAGATGAGCGCGCACCGCCTTCTCCGCACCGCGTCCCGTCGAGCCCATGTGATCGGGAAGTCCAATGGGCATGTCCACGGCGATTTTGGCTGGTTGCGTTGGCGAACGCAGAATATCCGCAAATCTTTCAAACAAACGCAAAGTTGGCTCAGCCACCTTGTTCACGTCTCGAAAGATGGCTAACCACCCTGCCCGGCACCCATCAACTCCCGCGACCCAAACGGGTTCGCCATCAGGCACGGGCGGGCGCCTCCACAATTCGGCGAGCGTTGATCAGTGCCATTGGCTGCAGCAAGACGCCCTGGTTCTGTGGGATAAGAAGCTCATCCCCCGCCATCTTGACGGACCGGGCCACCAGTTCAAACGTTGATGCCGTTGCCTTTTTCAGCGCGTCCGCTGGCGCTGCGCCGTCCAGCCAGCGGGCATAAAACAGCGCTGACAAAAGCGTCCCAGCCCCTTTGGGTGCGTTGGGAACCTGCGCATGTTCAATGATCGTGGCCAATCCAGGCTCGACCAGAATGTTGGCCATGCTGTTTCGGCGCAGGGCTGGTGCCGAAGTTATCACCACATGCTCCACATCCAGCAGACGGGCCGCTGCCACCGCTTCCTGTTCCGTCTCGGCACTGAAGCCACTCAGCACCGCAAGTTCCTCACGGTTGGGAGTCACACAATTGGCGAGCGGGAATAACTTTTCAATCAAGCTCTTGAGCAAGTCTGGATTGACCGCCTCTTCCTCAGTGCCGCCCAGCGCCGGATCGCAGAGGCAGGTGACGCTTGGGTTCAAGCCACGCACAGCTTGTATCAGCCGCGCAACCTCGTGGACCTGCGTGGCACTCGCTAAGCAGCCGGTGAAAATACCGCCCACCTGATCAAGCCAAGGAGCATTGATGATGTCGTCGATAAGCCGTTTGAAATCAGCATCTTGAGGAACAAAGGCTGCACTTGGACCATGACTGCTTGGCCATGGGATCATGGCCGTTGGAACTTGCCAGACCTGATGTTCGAGGCGCTGAAGGGCAAATGCGGCCCCCTGGAGGCCGCAGGTGGTGCGCACCCCTTGCGCGCCGATCAGCAGCACGACAGGCTTCAGCCCATCGCCTTCATGAGACCGAAAATCCTCCGGCTTCTTTATGAAGCGCTCAAGCGACATCAGAGGATATCTCTTTTTCATCCGCGCCAGACGCGCCGGTCCCGAAGCGTTTTTCGATGTACTCCAGCACCATCGCCTTGAACTCGTTGGCGATGTTCGGGCCGCGTAAGGTCACCGTTTTTTCGCCATCTACAAACACCGGAGCTGCAGGTTCTTCCCCTGTGCCCGGCAGCGAAATGCCGATGTCGGCGTGCTTGGATTCGCCCGGACCGTTCACAATACAGCCCATAACCGCCACATTCAGGCTCTCGACACCGGGATATTTTTCGCGCCATACAGGCATGCTTTCGCGGATATGCCCCTGAATGTCCTGGGCCAGCTCTTGGAAAACGGTGGAGGTTGTCCGCCCACACCCTGGACACGCGGCGACGATCGGCACAAAGCTGCGGAAGCCCATGGTTTGTAGAAGCTCTTGAGAAACCTGCACTTCTCGGCTTCGGTCACCACCCGGCTCTGGTGTCAGGGATACGCGAACCGTGTCACCAATTCCCTGTTGGAGCAGGACACCCATGGACGCCGCCGAAGCAACAATCCCCTTCGTCCCCATGCCCGCTTCCGTCAGGCCCAAGTGAAGAGCGTAGTCACAACGCTGCGCCAGATCGGTGTAAACAGCGATAAGATCTTGAACTTGCGACACTTTTGCCGACAGGATGATCTTGTCACGCCCCAGCCCGAGCTCCTCAGCCCGTTGTGCGGACAGAAGACCGGACTGACAAATGGCTTCCCGCATGACTTCCTCAGCCGTCATCGGAGAACCGTTCTTCTGGTTCTGGTCCATCAAATGCGTGAGCAATTCTTGATCAAGAGAGCCCCAGTTGACGCCAATGCGAACCGGCTTGTCATGCTTGATCGCCATCTCGATGATCTGGGAAAACTGCTTGTCCCGCTTGGCTTTAAAGCCAACATTTCCGGGATTGATCCGGTATTTGTCCAACGCCTCGGCGCAGCCCGGATGGTCCGCCAAGAGCTTGTGGCCATTGTAATGGAAGTCACCAATCAGCGGTACATCGATGCCAATGCGCTCCAGCCGCTCCTTGATACGGGGAACCGCGGCGGCCGACTCATCCCGGTCGACGGTTATGCGCACCAACTCTGACCCGGCGCGCGCGAGCGCAGCAACCTGAGCCACGGTGGAATCCGCATCCGCCGTATCCGTATTCGTCATTGATTGCACAACGATAGGGGCATTTCCGCCCACCACAACGCCGCCGACATTCACACCAACTGACTTGCGGCGTGGAAATGGTTTCGAAAAGTAATCCCCGGCAGGTTTTGTCATCTTTGGTCCACTGGCAGTGCTAAACGTCGACACACGGAGTGCCGCAGTTACAATGGCGTGTCAATAGACCACCATAAGGTCAACTACGCACCCGACCCGCCTTACTTAATACTTTTTCCCTCTCAACCAATCCCTCAAGCGCAAATATCGCTTGAAAACAGAGGCAACACCACGGAACAGCCATTTCGGCTCTCGCATCCGAAGCTCTTCAACAGTCTTCAGACGACGGAGTGGTTTTAGGCGGCCCTTTGATTTAAGCAAGTCGGAGTTGCGCGCAATCCATGCATCCAGCTCACCTTTGATTGCTTCGGCAACGCCCTGCCTGGAGTGCCACCTCAACCCGCCAATCCCAGTTAACTTGCCGAAAGAAAAGCCGTTGCTGCCATGGATACGATAATAGCCCAACGGGCTTTGAATCCAAATGGTTCCGCCAAGATAATGGGCTGCCTGAACCCAATAGGAGTCCGCACAGATCCTGATAGTGCTTGGCTTCGACGGCAAGGTGGCTTCGAGTGCTGCGCGGCGGAACACAGCACCGGACGTCGCCGAGCAGTTCCATGCGGACTCGGGATCCGTTATCAATCGTCCTGCAACATCAAACGGAACTGCGAACTGTTGAAGAATGTTATCGCGATTGAACAAACTGTCGATCTCGATCAAGCGGACCGCACGAGCATCTTGCCTGATCAATGGTACATGAATTCCCTGCATGCACTTGCCCTCATCGACAAGCGTCATGTTGGAGCATGTTACAGCAACCGGCTGAACGGGGTTCAGATGCATGGCAACATGACAAAGCAGGTAATCCTCGCGCCAGAAATCGTCAGCATCGATGAACGCAACAAACTCACCTTCGTCTACCTGCGATAAACCATGAATCATCGCCCCCATTTGACCGAGATTTTCTGGAGTCGGCGCGAAACAAAAACGGTCATCACCAAGCCTGCTGAGCAGTTCCTCAATGACTAGGTCAGAACCGTCACCTGAACAATCGTCAACAATTACACATTTGAAATGCGGATAGCTCTGGTTCCTGATGGAGTGAATTGCGTCAGCGATAAAGTTGCTTTGCTTGTAATTGCCAAGAACCACAAGCACTTTTGGCAGCACTGGCTGCCCCAATTCCACAGTCATTTCTACTTCTCTTTTTAGAAGGTCTATTCCGCAGCCGCAATGTCAGCATGCAACCGCATTTCGAAGTACTTGATTGTTTTTTCAAGTCCTTCAGCAAGAGAAACAGAAGGTCGCCACGAGAGATGCTCACGCGCTTTTGATATGTCTGGCTGACGGCGTTGAGGGTCATCTTGCGGCAAGGGCTCAAAGCGGAGACGAGCTTTCGAGGAAACCTTGGCAAGAACAAGCTCTGCCAGTTCCAACATGGTGAACTCCGATGGATTACCCAGGTTCACCGGTCCATCCGGGGCCTTTGGTGCCTTCATGAGCGCCAAGAGTCCGCGAACCATGTCATCAACGTAGCAAAACGAACGCGTTTGCCTTCCATCGCCATAAACCGTCAGATCTTGCCCGGACAGTGCTTGGACAATGAAGTTCGAGACCACACGGCCGTCATTGGGATCCATGAACGGACCATAAGTGTTGAAGATACGGGCAATTCGGAGGTCAACGCCATACTGGCGCATGTACTCAATGCAAAGCGTTTCACCGGCCCGCTTTCCTTCATCATAACAGGCACGAATACCAACCGGGTTCACATAGCCCCAATAGTTCTCGGGCTGCGGATGAATCTGCGGGTCGCCATAAACTTCGGAAGTTGAAGCTTGCACATACCGCGCGTTCTTGAGGACCGCCAGATCCAAAAGATTCATGGTGCCATTAAAACAAGTTTTCAGCGTAAACAGCGGCGCTCGCTGATAGTGTGGCGGTGAGGCCGGACAGGCGAGATTGTATATTTCATCCAGCTCACCCAGCTCAAGGCGCAGCAGCGGTTCAATAATGTCATGTTCAATGAGCGTCAGACCGGTCTGCGACTCCAAATCCAGAAGGTTCCGGCGCGCACTGCTGTAGTAGTTGTCCAGCGCAATAACGGTGTGTCCCTGAGCAAGCAAAACGCGACACAAGTTGGCACCGATAAAACCGCCGCCACCAGCAACCAAAACGCGCTTGGCGCCTCGCCGACCTGCCCCGCCAGCGGCCGCAGAAATAACTGCACTCATCTAATCACCGATCCCTAAAGTTCTAACATCTGCATACGGACTTACCAAACCAAAGGCGAAGAATACAGCCGCTTTGCCATTCTGCCCCCGTAACAAATTACCTTCCCTAGGGTTTTTTGTGCTTTGCAGCACGAACCTACGGCTTTACACATATATCACGTAGAATTGCTGAAAGAATGCAGCGCCACCAGAGAGGGAGCTTAGCAACGTGATGCTGACAGGGAAAACCGCGGTAATTACAGGATCGACATCAGGAATCGGCCTCGCCTATGCCAAGGCACTTGCAGCTGAAGGGGCGAACATCGTCATCAACGGCTTTGGAGACCCACAAGCGATTGAAACCGAACGAGCAGGAATTGAGAGCGAGTTCGGCGTCAAGTGCATCTACCATGGTGCGGATATGACTAAGCCGGCGGAAATCGAAGACATGATTGAGACCGCTGTCTCCACGTTCGACACGGCAGACATTCTAATCAATAACGCAGGCATCCAACATGTGGAGGCCATCGAGAGCTTTCCGGTCGAAAAATGGGATGCCATCATCGCCATCAACCTCTCCTCCGCATTCCACACAATGCGTGCAGCAGTTCCGCATATGAAGAAGAGAGGTTGGGGACGGATAATCAACACTGCATCCGCCCACGCGCTGGTCGCCTCGCCTTTCAAGTCAGCGTATGTCTCAGCAAAACATGGCATCGCAGGCCTGACCAAGACGGTAGCGTTGGAAGTGGCTGAGCACAAAATCACCGTCAACGCTATATGCCCGGGCTATGTTTGGACGCCGTTGGTTGAAGCGCAAATCCCTGAAACCATGAAGGCCCGTGGTTTGACAGAGGAACAGGTCAAAAAAGATGTGCTTCTGGCAGCTCAGCCAACGAAAGAGTTCGTTACAGTTGAACAAGTAGCTGGCGTGGCCCTGTTCCTGTGTACGGACGCTGCCTCCTCCATAACCGGGTCCATGATCCCGATTGATGGCGGCTGGACTGCTCAATAGCCCTCCTGACCCTTGAACATCTGCGAAGGAGTGCGCAGCATGGCACGAGAAAACCAGAAGAAAATTAAACTGGCTCTTCAAGGTGGAGGCGCCCACGGCGCCTTCACCTGGGGCGTCTTGGACTGGCTTCTGGAAAATGAAAAACTGCAGATCGAGGCGATTTCGGGTACCAGCGCTGGGGCTATGAACGCGGTCGTCTTGGCAGATGGCCTTGCCAAAGGCGGAGAAGACGGCGCGAGAGAGGCGCTACGGAACTTCTGGCAGTCTGTCAGTAAGGCCAGTCACATGAGCCCTTTTCAACGAAGTCCAATTGATGTTTTTTTCGGAAACTGGAGCCTGGACAACTCCGTGCCCTTCATGGCTTGGGATCTTGTCTCCCGCGTCGCCTCTCCCTATCAGCTCAATCCCTTAAACTACAATCCACTGCGGGAGTTGGTGGAAAGCCAGATCGATTTCGAGCGCGTGCGTCGCTGCGATCGCGTGGAAGTGTATGTGGCAGCCACAAACGTGCGCACCGGCAAAATCAAGATCTTCACCGATGGAGAACTCACCGCTGACGCGGTGCTTGCCTCCTCATGTCTACCAACCGTCTATCAGGCGGTAGAGATTGATGGCGAGGCCTATTGGGATGGCGGCTTCATGGGCAATCCCCCATTGTTTCCGTTGTTCAAGCGGTCGCCCACGACAGATGTGTTGCTCATTCAGATCAATCCAGTGGCACGCGCAGAATTGCCGAAAACAGCCCAAGAGATTGCCGAGCGGCTGAACGAGATCACGTTCAACTCAACCTTGCTCCGAGAGCTGCGCGCCATCGAATTCGTCTCCCGCCTGCTGGAGCAAGGAAAGCTGGATGCGAATCACTACACGAAAGTGTTTATGCACCGAATCGAAGCCACCCACGATCTACTCCCGTTCGGCTCCTCTTCAAAATTGAATCCTCAATGGGAATTCATAGAACTGCTGTTTGAGATTGGGCGCAACGCGGCCAAGAAGTGGAGCGCTGAGAACTATGAACACCTGGGAGAACGAAGCACATTGGATCTCGAGAAAGAATTCTCTTAAGGGTCTAAGGCAGAGCGCATCGCATTATGCAATTCACCACACTTTAACACCCTGTTAAATTAACCTCGATTTTGTTGTCCAAGCAGAAACTATGGCTACATCTGGGCCGCGTCACTGCGTTCACATCTGGCAAGCCTTTTGCAACCTGTGCGTCAGCTGATGTCAGGTAGTGCGTCTTCAGCCTCTAGTTTCAAAAAGAGCCTCTCGGCAAAAAGCCGGGAGGCTCTTTCATTTCGCCCCTCTCGACTGATCTCTTTCCAGTGGAAACCCTGGCATTCCGGTTTTTCCCTGACAGCGAAAAATCAGGTCTGCCAACCATTTGGAAAGGTTTGTTGAGTATCAAGGTGATGCTGACATTAGGTATTGCGTAGTCAGCACTTAGGTGGAAGTCACAGATGTTCGCGACCCTATCTGTGACTTCCACCTGAAGCTGCCATTACTTCATGGCCGCTGCGTCATCGCACATTCCCGCTTTAGTTGATGATGCCAGAGCGCACCCAATACTCCATAAAATTGAATATCAAAAAGTTTGTCCAATCCGTGTCCCGCAGGTGCACTGTGAGAAACAAGTGAAAGAAAATACGGTGGTTTAGATAGACTTGAAACCCTCATGTGATTTTATTGGCACCGTGCCCTGTGGTGCTGTAAAATTGACAGGCTACGGGCTCATATAAACTCGAAAGAAGTGCACACCCATGAAAGCTGCTGCTTGCGCCACGCTGTTTTTCCTGTGCGACCCATCCGGCCCAACATTGGTCGACGCTCAGGTAACGACTGTAGACATGTTGCTCGATACCGGAAAATGCATCGAGTGCGATCTACGGCTGGCTGATCTGCGCGAATTGAACCTAGAAAATGCAGACCTGCAGGGCAGCGTCTTTAGAGATGCCGATCTCAAAAATGCCGTTCTGATTTCCGCGAATTTTCAGGCTTCGGATTTAAGACGCGCAGAGCTGGAAAGAGCAGACCTCACCGGTGCGAACTTCGCAATCGCCCAGATGCGCGGCGTCGACATGGAGAAAGCCAACGTCAGCAACGCAGACTTTGGTGAAGCCGATATGCGTGATGCTGACCTGAACGGCGCCATGGGCGACAAGGCCAGCTTCAAGGGAACGGACCTGCGCAACGCCATGTTCATTCGGGCGTCTCTGCAAGGTGCAAACTTCACCAACTCCATGATGCGTGAAGCAAACATGCAGCGCGCCAATCTTGTGGGCGCCAACTTCACGAACGCCCGTATGAAAGGCTCTGATCTGGACCGGGTGAAGGCGCAAGGGGCGAACTTTGCCAATGCGAAGATGGAGAGCGTCAGCTTCGCAAGTGCCAACCTGACAGGCGCAAATTTTTCGGGAGCTGACCTGAGCGGTGCATTTTTCAGGAGAAGCCGCTTGATCGGCGCTAACTTTACAAACGCCCGAGGTTTGAACGACGCAACCTTCCTGCTGGCCTGCGGCGACGAAACCACTATCATCTCCGAGGACATCAAACTAAAGCCCTGCTCCGATCCCGAGTGATCAAAGCAGGGCTTTAAAAAAACAAATCTGCTCAGAGCTTCAATTCTTAGTCAAAGATATTGAAGTCGTAGCGATATGTTGCGCCGATCGCGACGGTGAACTGATCGTCGTCCAAGCTGATCGGGCTGTCTGCGGCATCACCAATCAAGCGATCCCAGCCGCCCTGAAGGTGCAATGACACATCCTCAGTTGCTTCATAGCTGACACGGGCAATGGCCCCTACGCTCTTGAAACCACCATCTGCGCTGTAGGCACCCACGACCGCACTGGATGTCGTGCTGAAGTAGGTCTCCATATAATCAGAGTCGGCAAAATCGACACGCGGACCGATCGCAAGTGTGAGCTTGTCCATCGGCTTTGTGATGTAGTCGATGCCAGCTCGGCCCACAATGCCGGTATGGCCATTGAAGCCGTGGCGAACTTCGGCAAACATCCGGAACGCATCATAGCGGAAACCGCCACCAAAGCCGATTTCACCAGCCCAGTCCACCTTCTTGGTCCCTGCAAGGCGCGCATCGTCTGAAGGCTCACGCTCACCAACAAAACCAAACGAAGGGTAGAAGAAAAGGCTCTGCGTACCGCCATCCTTAACCTGACCGAAGCCCGGCAAGTAAAAGCGGCTGAAGGCAAACAAAGGCAGCGGATAAACCACATAATCATCCGCGCCGTCGTATTTTGGCGTAATGACACCGGCCACACCGATATCAACTACATATTGTTTGCTGGCCTCGGTTGGCGTCAGGTCATCAACCAAGATGCCATCGTCAGCCAGAGCCTGCGCGCTCACGCCAGCCATCAGAGCGGCGGTCAACGCCACTTTGGCAAGAAGCTTCATGATAAATCCCACCTGTAGAATCTCTGCGGCAACTATATCCGCAAAACACCTGTAAGTTTTATGAAAAAGCAGATCTAAGGCCGAGTGTTGCGAATTTGCACGCCTGCAGCTGCATTTTCGCGTGCACCAGCTCTACATGATCCCCAATTTCAACTGGTGAAATTCTCGAAACAGCTTCTTTTCGGAGGTGGATAAGTGAAGTAATCGACCCGCGGCCGAATCTTTTGCAACATTTAAATGCATGATGCTTTCATTATTAAATCCAACGATCACCGAAGCGACTGTCCAAGACCTGCATTCTAACGCTGGCGCTGACACGCCAAACCGCCTATCTAAGGCGAAACGAAACCACCTGAGTCTTCTCAGGCATAATATCCGAGCACCCACTTATGTTTTTGAGCATCTTCGAGATCTTTAAAGTCGGCATTGGCCCCTCATCTTCCCACACCATGGGCCCCATGGTCGCCGCTGCCAAGTTTTTGGATGAACTGCGCGATGGCTCCAGAAGATGGCCAGGGGCAGGAGATGCTGCTGCTGTAAAGTGCATTCTTCACGGCTCCTTGGCGTGGACCGGAAAAGGCCATGCAACAGACAAGGCCGTGGTCCTTGGCTTGGCTGGCTGCACACCGGAGACACTGGATCCGGAAGAAACGGAAGCCATTGAAGCCTCCATTGCCGCTCACAAGCAAATCACACCAGAAGGTCTGCCTGCGCTAGCCTTCAATCCGGAAACAGATGTGGTGTTCGACTTCGAAGCGAACCTGCCGGGGCACGCCAACGGCATGGTGCTGGAGGCCTACGATGCTGCAGGAGCGCTTCACTTTCGTGAAATCTATTACTCCGTTGGGGGTGGCTTCGTTCTCACCCAAGACGAGCTGTCAGCGATGAAGGAAGGCAAAGCCACCCTCGCGACCAACGGCGAGCTCCCGCCGGTACCGTTCCCGTTTGCCTCAGCCAAACAAATGTTGGAGCTGGGCACCACCTCCGGCAAGTCCGTTGCAGAAATGAAGCTTGCCAACGAACAGGCCCGGCAGGCGGTAGATGATCTGGACGCGCAGCTTTGGCGCATTTGGTCTGTAATGGACAAGTGCATTGAACGCGGGCTGCAAACAGAGGGCATCCTGCCGGGAGGCCTTCAGGTAAAACGCCGCGCGGCTGCCATTTATCGCCAACTTCAGGAAGAACGCGGCCTGAACATGTCCATGCCCCATGTGGCCAATGATTGGCTCTCGGTTTATGCCATGGCGGTCAATGAGGAGAATGCTGCCGGTGGTCAGGTCGTAACAGCTCCAACCAACGGCGCTGCAGGTGTCATTCCGGCGACCATTAAATACTACAGAGACCACTGTCCGGGCAGCAATGATGAAGGAATTCGCACCTTCCTGCTGACCGCTGCAGCTATTGGCGGCATCATCAAGCACAACGCCTCAATTTCCGGCGCAGAAGTCGGCTGCCAGGGTGAGGTCGGCTCCGCAGCTGCCATGGCGGCAGCTGGCCTGTGCGCGGCTCTGGGTGGCACCAATGAGCAGATTGAAAATGCAGCTGAAATTGCTCTGGAACACCACCTCGGCATGACATGTGATCCGGCGAAGGGACTGGTGCAGGTACCGTGCATTGAACGCAATGGGCTTGGCGCCATCAAGGCCGTTTCCGCAGCATCACTGGCTCTACGCGGTGACGGCTCTCATTACATGCCGCTCGACAATTGCGTCGAAGCCATGCGCCAGACCGGCGAAGAGATGAACGACAAGTACAAGGAAACCAGCCTTGGCGGCTTGGCTGTGAACCTTCCAGAGTGCTGAACCACTTCTGAAACAACACTAGCTCGAGGGGCCTGCGATTTTACGCCCCTTGAGCATTTCCCGCTTGGTGCCAAACCCCTTGGCACGCTCTACCGCAAAGCCTGCCGCCTGCAGATTTCGCCGCACCCAGCCAGCAGCCGTGTACGTGGCAAAGGTGCCCTGCTCATTCGTCTGATCAAACACAGCTCGCAGTAGCTCTTCAGACCACAACTCCGGGTTCTTGGAGGGATTGAACCCATCCAGATACCAGGCATCTGCCGCTTTAGGCATGGTCTTGATCAGCTCATTGGCATCTCCCACGCCAAGACAAAGGGTCACGTCCTCAAGAGCAACCTCCATCCATCCTTGCTTGAGCTGCCAGTGACACAACACCTCTTCAGCAATGGGCATCAACTCTGGCCACGGCCGGATGGTCTTTCGAATCTCCTCCTCCGCCATGGGATAAAGCTCAAAGGAGATGAACGTGAGCGCAGGTCGCGTGTCCTTGGGCAGTCGGCGAAGGTGCAAGACAGTCTCATAGAAATTAAGGCCGCTGCCGAACCCCAGTTCTGCCACAACCAGGCTTGAAACCTGTGTCATCCGCTGCTCCAGACCATTGCCCTCAACAAACACATAGTTTGTCTCTTCACGACCTCCGGCCTTGGAGAAATAGGTATCGTCGAAACGTGACGAAAACGGCACATCCTCGTTGCGCCATTCCAATTCAGCTTTTTCTGTCATATGAACGGCCAATTCTCACTGTGTAAGCACAAGCATCTAAAGAACCGAGGCATGAATACATGAAAGCCTTTGATATCGCCATTGTAGGCGCTGGAATTTTCGGCCTGTCTGTCGCAAAAGCCGCCTGCGACCACGGCCTGAGTGTTGTCTTGATTGAAAAAAACACGGTTGCCAGCGGTGCCAGCCACGGCCTGCTTGGCGCTTTGATGCCGCACATTCCAAGCCAGTGGAATGACAAGAAACAGTTTCAATTCGAGGCCCTGAAGACCCTCTCGGATGGCATCGCCCAGCTTGAAGATGCCACCGGCCTGTCTACGGGTTACCGCCGCGTCGGGCGACTGATGCCACTTTATACTCAAGACAAGCTCGACCACGCCCTGCATCGGCAGGAGGAAAGCAAGACCCGCTGGGCAACAGCGGAAACCGGCTTCCGTTTTTCCGTCTTGGACGCGTCGCCTCACGCAGGCTGGCCAGCTGCCGCAGCAGCACCGCTTGGCTTCATCTGGGACACATTGGCAGCCCGTGCCAACCCGCGCCTGGTTTCGGCAGCGCTTAAAGCCTACCTCCAGCCGCGCATCACCTTGATGGAACACACCGAGTTCAAAAGCTTTGATGAAGCAACAGGCAAGCTGACGTTTTCAAGCGCCGAGCCCGTGAGCGCAGGCCATCTGGTTCTTTCAGCAGGGTATGAAGGGTTTGACCTCATTGAGGACCTCACAGGTCAGCACATCGGCGGCGGCGTAAAGGGCCAGTCCCTCTCCCTCAAGCTGGACCTGCCCCATGACTTGCCCGTGATTTATGACGACGGCATCTATGTCATTGCCCACGAAAACGGAAGTGTGGCCGTCGGCTCCACGTCAGAGCGGGAGTGGCAAGATACAAAGACAGAAGAAGACACGCTTCAGGGTATGCTGAACAAGGCCATTGCCTTCTGCCCTGTTTTGAAGGATGCGCCAATAATCAACCGATGGGCAGGCATACGCCCGAAGTGCAGAAAGCGCGACCCGCTTGTCGGTCAAATGCCGACTCATGAGAAAATCTGGATCGCAACAGGTGGATTCAAGATCTCTTATGGAATCGCGCACCGCATCGCCGACGCTCTGATGCAACAACTTGGCGTTACTTCCGCGAAAGATATTCACATCCCCCAGACTTTCCGGCCAGAAAGCCACTTTAAGTGGTAGTGATTAGTGCATAGCTGCCCTTGAGAAAACTAGTAGCACGGCTAAGTATCCCAGAATTCTGCCGTTTTTTAGGGTTTTTGCCCTCTGATATTCCACAGGGGGCCTCTAGCCAAAGCTGAAAGTTTGGACTATCTCTCTCCTTGTCAACAACAAAGAAAGGGAAACAAAAAATGAAATCTCTTCGTTGGTTACAGATTGTAGTTCCTGCAATTGCCGCATTGGCACTCCCCCTTCTACTTGCTCCTGCCTCACAGGCGCATAGTCAAGATGTAGTAAAAGAAAAGCCAGCTATTACCTGGTACGCATCTCTTCGTGCGGACGCTTGGAAATAAACTGGAGATCTGTTGCAAAAACCGGAAGCCTCATCCCTTCAGGATTTTTCAACAGTTGCACTAATCCTCTGCGACACCCCAAAATTGCCGCAGTTGGGAACTAATAAAAAAATCACAAAAACACATCTATAAAGACCTCTATATGTCTCTCCGTTGGTTCAAATTTGCTGTGCCAGCAATTATTGCTGGCACGCTTGCCTTGGCTTCCGTGCATACACTCGGAAAGCCGCAGGAGGACGCACGCGCACACGACGCTGTTGACACCCTTCTGCAGACCATTCGCGCAGAAGACAAACAGCAGCGTCCGACCCGCCTGATCGAGGCGGAAGTATTTCAGCACACACAGCTGGGCGCGCCATCAACAGTTTCACGTGGCCCCATTCAAGTGTTGGGTGAGGTGTTCTCACCCAACACGGCCACGAGCTGTTCAACATGGTCTCCAGAGAGCTGGTCTCTCTCACAGTTTACTTTCTGCTGAAGCGCGCACATCGTTTAGCGGCTGCGAAATCTGTCAGGGCACGCGCTCGGCTTGCTCAGCGCCCGCTGAACACCAGCTGCCAAGCGAATAACCCAAGGCATTTCAACGCAATTTAAAGGCAAAAGGCCCATGCTCGCTCTTGCAGCAGTGGTTTTTCGCAGCTACATCAGACCAAGGGCCGTTGTCATTGGCTGAGAGTGGGCGATGGCGGCAAGCACAATACACCTGCCTATTAGTATTCGGAGACCTGGCAATCCATGTTGGCTATTCTTGACGTCCTTATGCTCATCCTTAACCTGTACACATGGGTTATCATCGCGAGCGCAATCTTTTCATGGCTTTACGCTTTTAACATCGTCAACCCAAGCAACCAGTTTGTCTCCATGATTGGACAGATGCTCTACAATCTGACAGAGCCTCTTCTGCGGCCGATACGCCGCCTCCTGCCAAGCATGGGCGGACTGGACCTGTCGCCGATCGTCCTGCTGATCGGGATCTTCTTCCTGCAGAACGTGATCGTGCGCTACGTCTATCCAAACGTATTTTAAGTCCCTTGGCACCCAAAGACCTCCCTTGGACGCCGACTGACGGCGGGCTTTTCATAAAGGTCCGCCTCACACCAAAATCCTCCAAGGACGCGGTAGAAGGGTTTCTCCAGCAATCAGATGGCAAGGTGTTTTTGGCTGCTAAGGTGCGCGCAGTCCCTGAAAAGGGGGCCGCCAACAAAGCACTTGAGCAGCTTTTGGCCAAGAGCCTGAAAACACCCAAGTCATTTGTGCATGTTGAAGCGGGAACAACATCTCGATTCAAGACGTTGAGGGTCGAGGGCGATGCCGGGGAGATAGAAGCCGCATTGAAACGGCTTCTGAAACTCTAGCTTAATCTTCCAGATTGCGCGCTTCTTCAGCCAACATCACCGGAATGCCATCTCGGATGGGATAAGCGAGCTTTGCTGCCCGGGAAATCAGCTCCTGCTTCTCCTCGTCATATTCGAGCGTGGTCTTGCTGACCGGACAAACGAGCAATTCGAGCAGACGGCGATCAAGTTTGTGAGCAGTTTTCTCAGTCATAGCTTCTTTTCAATTCTCTGGAACAAAGACCAAGGCCCACCCTACTGGATGGACGGACCCTGCCCTGGGTTATCCCTCGCCAGCTCCATCTCCGCCAGCGCAATCAGAGTATCGGCCCGCACTTTCAACGAGTCCGCTTCCAGAAGCGCCTGCTTTTCCTTGGGCCCATAAGGGCTCATCATGGAAAGGGCGTTGATCAAAACCTCGGTCGACGCTGTGTTTACGCTTTCCCAATCCGCTTCCAGCTCGTTCACATCCAGATAAGTTTGCAACGCGCTCAGCACGCTTTCCCGGTCAACGTCTTCCTCCCCCACGCCGGGCGTGAGGTCTTCCAGAAACCGGGTCGCGTCAATGGCACCGCGGCGGAAAGGTGCACGATCTTCAACCTCGCCGAGCAGATCAAAGCGCGTCACGCCAGACAGCGTTACGAGATAGCGCCCGTCCCCGCTCTCCTGAAACGACGTAATCCTGCCGAGGCATCCGACACTACACAGCGGCGGGCGCGGATTTGGGTCCTCTTCATCGATACCCAAATCCGGCTGAATCATGCCGATCACCCGATCTGTGCGCATGGCAGCGTCGATCATCGCAATGTAGCGCGGCTCGAAGATATTGAGTGGAATATGTGAGCGAGGCAGCAGCAATGCGCCCTGCAACGGAAACAGGGGAACAACCTTCGGAACATCCTCTATCGAAGCGTAGGTTGCATTGCCAACTGTCATTTCATCACTTTCCATGGACTGTCTGATGAGGCTTCTACGTTTAAGCAAAGAGTATGGATGACAGCTTGCGTCGACCGTACGTTGCAGCCGGATCCTTGAAGCCCCAAGCCTCAAAGAACTGAAGCAACTGCTGACGAGCGCCATCCTCATTCCATTCACGATCACGCCGCATGATCTCGATCAGCTGATCCACTGCTTCCTGCTTCTCACCCCGCGCATTGAGACCAATGGCATAGTCGAAACGCGCCTGATGGTCAGCGGGGTTGGCTTCAATGCGTGCGCGCAGGTCCGCCAGATCATCCACCTGACCGGCCTGTTCTGCTAGCTCAATGGCCTTGAGCGCAGCAAGGTAGTCTTGATCATCACGCTTGTCTTCCGGCGTCATCTCCAGAGTCTGCTTGGCGCGGTCCAGTTCGTCTGCCGCAACAAAGCACTGGGTCAAACCAGCAATAGCCTTTACGTTGTCGCTGTCCATGGACAGAACACCCGCGTAGGCCTGAGCCGCTTGAGTCACATCACCAGCGGCACGGGCAGCCTCAGCCTGTTCCAGCATAACCTGCGTATCGCTTGGGCCAATCTTCACACCAAGTCGCTCAATGAAGGATTTGATCTGGCTTTCCGGCTGCGCGCCCATGAAAGCGTCGACAGGCTGACCTTGCTTGAAGGCAACAACTGCCGGAATTGACTGGATGCCCATCTGCCCGGCGATTTCCGGAAACTCTTCGATGTTCATCTTAACCAGCTTCACCGCCCCGCCAGCTTCGGTAACAACGGATTCCAACACGGGGGTAAGCTGCTTGCATGGGCCGCACCATGGTGCCCAGAAGTCCACCAGAACAGGTGTCTGCATGGATGCCTCCATGACATCCTGCATGAAGGTCTGCGTCGTCGTGTCTTTGATCAGGTCGCCTGCTGCTGCGGAAGCAGGCGCTGAGCCCGAGCTTGCCGCGCCGGTGTCATAACCGCCGCCATAACCACCTGACATTGCACCGCCAAAGCTGCCGCTCACTGAGTATCCGGATCCACTCATGTTGCACTGATCCCTTGTTCTTTTGCCACACACTCTGCGGCTGAAATCGATTGGTCGTTAAGGCCTAACATGGCGTCTTGGCGCCTGAAATACAATCATTCGCCCGTATGAGGCCTATTCGATATCTTGGGACTGTTCCGAAACCTTTAGAATTCGCGGTTCATGACCACAAGCTCTGGCAAATTTCATCAAGTCCTCGGCTTTGATTGATGTTGTCGCCGTATTCTTCAGCGGATGGTAGTTCAAGAGTTCATGACCCATCATGTGAGCATCAAAGATCACAGAAACGCGTTGGTTCCCCCGGTCATTGATCAGCGAGAACGGCGTCACGGATCCCGGCTCAACACCAAGTACTTCCATAAGTAGCTCAGGCTTGCCGAAAGACACGCGCCCAGATGCACCGATTAGCGGGCCGACCGCCTTGAGGTCAATCCGCGCGCTCTGCTCCGCCACAATTAGGAACAGGTTTCCTTTCTTGTCCTTCAAGAACAGATTCTTGGTGTGCCCACCTGGAAGGTGGTCCAAGACCTCATCGGACTCAGCAACGGTGAAGACAGCTTTGTGCTCCACTGTGGATGTCTCGATCCCCAGTTCATCGAAAAAGGCCATCAGCTCTTCACGTGTCGCAGCCATTCAGCTCTCCCGCCCTATAAAAAGAAACCCTGATCAATCAGCGGATGTTTTTAGCTTGAAACAACCGCAAGAAGCAAGAATTCTCCTTATAAAACAGATATTTTGGCCGACCAACGTTGCATGGTGCTGGCAAATAAAATCCACAGGAGTTGCAAAAGAAATCACGAGAATGAAAATTCCTTATTGCATTCGTCAGAAGCTTTTGCCATATAACGCCCACCTCACCGACGGGCTCCACACCGGGGCTCTTCGAAACGGAATGCGGGCGTAGCTCAGGGGTAGAGCGCAACCTTGCCAAGGTTGATGTCGTGAGTTCGAATCTCATCGCCCGCTCCAATTTCTCATCACCCGTGAGAAATCTGGTGATACCCACACCAGTTTCGGTGAGACGCATTGGAAAATGCGGGCGTAGCTCAGGGGTAGAGCGCAACCTTGCCAAGGTTGATGTCGTGAGTTCGAATCTCATCGCCCGCTCCAATACCCTTAATTTCCCTTCCTTAAAAGTTGACGTGGTCCTGCGCTTTGGGCGTTTGGTTCTCCTATGGTTTTCTGCATCGCACTTTCGTGCTGACAGCTGGATCCTTCATGCAAAATTTCTTCGTTATTTCAGGCTGTTCCGGCGGAGGGAAGTCTACGATTCTGTCTGCTCTGGATCGCCAAGGACACGCGACCATCTGCGAGCCGGGACGCAGAGTTGTGAAAGATCAAGTGCAAAGCGGCGGCACCGCTCTGCCTTGGATCGATCTCGCGGCTTTTGCAAGAGAGGCCATGGCTTGCTGCTTAAAAGATCACTCGGCAGCTGCTCGACTGAGCGGTCCGGTGTTCTTTGACCGTTCTCTGATTGATGCGGTTGCCGCGTTTGAACACGCCACCGGGTCAACGGAATATCGCGCACACGCTCACATGTATCGCTATGCGCAGACAGTGTTTCTCGCCCCGCCTTGGCCTGAAATCTACATAACCGACGCTGAGCGCAGGCATAGCTTGGAAGACGCCAAAGCTGAATTCGCCCGCCTCGAACGTGCCTATCAAGCGCTCGGTTACAACACGGTCCTTTTACCCAAGGTCCCTGTTGCCGCGCGCGTGAATTTTATTCTCAGCCGTGTCTAGCGGTGCGGGGCAAGGTTTCCATCTCGGTATGGTCGCCTGATCCGATGCCTTCAACGGAAAGCCATGGCGGAAACGGGGTGTCACTGGCAGAAATGACCGGCAAAAACCGATCCTGAAACCGATGAGACCGCGCATAAAGAGGAATGAGCGTGCGCCGAACAAATTTCGCCCAAAAACGCTCCGAGGCCATGAGCCGCGTGGAAGGATCCACGCTTTCAATGACCTGATGAGCGACGGGCCGTCTGTCCTCCGTGTACTCATCCGTGCGCCCCGTGCTGATCTGCCAGGCAAGCCAAGCGGCATCTTCAATGCCCATGTTCATGCCGCGCCCACCAAAAGGCGAGTGGATATGCGCTGCATCGCCCACAAGGAACACGGAGCCGCTTTGATAACTGTCCACCAAACGATGGGAAATCTTGAAGGTGCTGTGCCAGTGAACCTCTGCAATGCGCAGCATTTCGGGGACATGTTCAAGAATATCCGCCTGATCCGACATGAGCCGGACCCGTTTGCCTCCAAGCGGGAACAAAGCGAACAGCACGGGAGCGCGGTCAAAAACGCTGATGCCATCCAGCGGCAGATCCGTCTCCACTTCCACATCGGCAAGGCCCCACTCGTTTTCGTAGGCGGAGCCCTTGAAAGACTGGCCGATCATGTGGCGTGTCGGCGAATGTGCCCCATCTGCTCCAATGACCACATCCGGCGAGACATGCTGGTCCGAGCCATCCGGCAGCGTCAAGACGACTTGAGATCGCCCACCGATCTGGTGCAATGATTTCAGCGTGGTGCCGCGCTCAATAGTGCCGCCATAGTCCTGAAGAGTTTCAGCAAGGACCTCCTCCGTTTCTGTCTGCGGCAAGATAAGCATGAAGTCATAGGGCGCAGGCAGCTGACCGAGGTCAATCTTGACCAGCTCTCCTTCTGGCCCGAACAGGCGGGCAGTCCGGATCTTGTTTCCGCGCCGGACAAGAGCGTCTCGCGCCCCACACGGACCAAGGATCTTCAACGTCCGCGGATTGATGGCAAGCGCTCTCGAATAAGGGCTCGGCTCTGGCAGTTGATCAATGATGCGCGGGCGATAGCCACGTCGATACAGTTCAATGGCGGCAGTCAATCCAGAAGGCCCCGCGCCCACGATCAAGATGTCATTTGGCATCAATCCAACCTTTTCATGCCCATAGTCCCCGAAAGACTATTCGACGAGCCGTGAAAGTTTGGTATGCACTTTGAAACCATGCCTCCTTTAAATCAACTGGATAAGAAGTAAGGGGCTTCTCAATTACGGGCACCTGAGCCCTTGTTGGGTCCGGCTTGATGACCAGACCGGCACGGTAGACTGTCGAAAGACACTGATCTTGAAAGCTAAGAAGAGAGACAATGACGACTTCGCAAAACTGTCCCTGCCATTCAGGTGAAGCCTATGCAAAATGCTGCCAGCCTTTCATTGAAGGGACAGCGGAACCGGAGAAAGCCATAGACTTGATGCGCGCCCGGTACACGGCGTACACGCAAAAGAACGTGAAGTTCATTCGCGATACCCTGTGGCCACCGCTTCAGAAAACCATGAACGAGATGGAAGTGCGTGAATGGGCCAATGAGACCCACTGGCTTACCCTCGACGTTCTGGATGCAGCCAAGGGCAGCCCGCAGGACAAGGAAGGCCTGGTGCTGTTCAAGGCCAAGTTCCTTGCCCGTGGCCAGATGTACGAACACAAGGAACTCAGCCTGTTCCGCAAGAAGAAGGACCGCTGGTTCTACGTTGAGCCACTTCCACTGCCAAACGGCGTTTAAGATGCCTAATGGAAGTTGCGCCCCTTCGGCATGACCCGTTGAGCCGTGCGGGAGAGGTTTTCGTAATCCTGCGCAACTTCCGGCACTTCCTGAATGAGCTGCGCCAATCCACGCTTTGGGCGGATCTTTGGCGCAAGCTCCTGCACCGGTCGCTTGACCTCATCTGCATGGGCAAGCGCCGCATCCTCCAGCCCTTGGGCGGACAGATGGGACAGCAGACCACTGGCATCTTCAAGTTTTTCCGCAACCACGTGAATGACCCCCTCTGCGTTTTGCAGATGGCCAGAGACCTTCACAAAACGGGCACCCAGCACGATGGGTCGGTATTTTTCAAAGCATTTTGGCCAGATGATCACATTGGCCACGGCGGTTTCATCCTCAAGGGTCATGAATATCACGCCCTTGGCTGACCCGGGCCGCTGACGCACAAGCACCAGACCCGAAACGGTAACCCGCCGCCCTGATGGCAGGTTCACAAGATCCGCCGCCCGCGTGACACGCATGCGCTGCAAAGCGGGACGCACAAACGAAACGGGATGCGCCTTCAAAGACAACGACAGGCTCTGATAATCCAGCACCACGTGCTCTCCAAGGTGCATGGGCGGCAGATTCACGTCCGGCTCTGGACGCAGATTATCTAGATCGGCCCGGTCAAACAGCGGCAACCGCTCTGCGGCCCCGCCCTGCTCAAGCCCTTGAGCCGCCCACAAGGCCGTGCGCCGGTCCAACCCCAAGGAGCGAAAGGCATCCGCTTCCGCAAGTCGCGCAATCACCGCGCGCGGCAGTCCGGTGCGCAGCCACAGATCACGCACCGAATCATACCCTCTGCCACGCCGGGCAACGAGCCGCGCCATATCTTCCTGACGAACACCCTTGATCATGCGAAACCCCAACCGCACCGCCCGGTCTGAGTATACAGTCTCAGCCATCTCCCGATGACGATAATGCAGCTTGTTGCGGGCCGGACTGCCCGGTTCCAGAATGGTTTCCCACTCGGACATGTTCACGTCTACCTCGCGCACCTCAACGCCATGCTCTCTGGCATCGCGCACCAACTGCGCTGGTGCATAAAAGCCCATGGGCTGGGAGTTGAGAAGCGCCGCACAAAACACATCCGGATAGCGCGCCTTGATCCAGGCAGACGCGTAAACCAGCAGCGCAAAGCTGGCCGCATGGCTCTCTGGAAAACCATATTCCCCAAACCCTTCAATCTGCTTGAAGCAGCGTTCAGCAAAGTCCGCTTCATAGCCGCGGGCCACCATGCCCTCCACCATCTTGCGCTGGAAGGTGCCAATGGTCCCAACCCGGCGGAACGTGGCCATGGCGCGGCGCAAGCGGTCCGCCTCCGCAGGCTCAAATCCAGCTGCCACAATGGCAATCTTCATGGCTTGCTCCTGAAACAGAGGCACGCCCAATGTTTTGCCCAGCACCTCGCGCAACTCTTCCTTGGGGAAATTCACTTGCTCAAGCCCCTGACGCCGACGCAGGTAAGGGTGTACCATGTCGCCCTGAATGGGACCCGGGCGTACAATGGCGACCTCAATCACCAAATCGTAGAAGGTGCGCGGTTTCATGCGCGGCAGCATGCTCATCTGTGCCCGGCTCTCGATCTGGAACACGCCAAGAGTGTCAGCCCGCGATATCATGTCATAGACTTGGCTCTCCTCCGCCGGAATGCTGGCGATAGAATGGGTGACGCCATAATCTTCCTTGAGCATGACCAACGCTCGGCGAATGGCCGACAACATGCCAAGTGCCAGAATGTCGATCTTCAAAATGCCAAGAGCGTCCAGATCATCCTTGTCCCATTCGATTACCGTGCGATCTGCCATGGCGGCGTTTTGAATAGGCACCACATCATCAAGCCGCCCCCGCGTGATGACAAAGCCTCCCACATGCTGCGACAGATGGCGAGGAAAGCCGATGAGCTCGTGGGCCAGCTTCAAGACCTGTGCCATGACGGCTTGCTCCGGATCCAGTCCGGCATCTCGGATCTGCCCCGGCGTGCCACCCCGGTCGGATCGTCCCCAGATGGTGCCGCTGAGGGCGTTCATCGCGTCCTCTGAAAAGCCAAAGACCTTGGCCACCTCCCGCAAGGCAGAGCGGGAGCGATAGCAAATCACCGTGGCGGCGAGCCCGGCCCGTTCCCGCCCGTACTTCTCATAGATGTACTGGATCACCTCTTCGCGGCGCTCGTGTTCAAAGTCCACGTCAATGTCCGGCGGCTCCTTGCGCTCAGGCGAAATGAACCGCTCAAACAACAAATCTGCGCGATCAGGGTCCACCTCCGTGATGCCAAGGCAAAAGCAGATCGACGAATTTGCCGCCGAGCCGCGCCCTTGACACAGGATGCCTCGGGACCGGGCAAAACGCACGATGTCATAGACCGTCAGGAAGTACGGCGCGTATTGCAGCGCCTCCACCAGCTCCAGCTCGCGCGCCACCGTAGCCCGCACCTTGTCCGGCACCCCGGCCGGATAGCGCCGCTGCATGCCCTCCTCGGCAAGGCGTGACAGCTCCTCCTGCGGCGGCAAGCCTGACGCGAAGGTTTCATCCGGATAGGTGTAGGCCAGCTCATCCAGCGAGAAGGTGATTTCGTCTGCCACGCGCAGGCTTTCAGACACGGCGCTCGGGCAATCCTGAAACAAGTCCAGCATGGGGCCATAGGGTTTCAGGTGCCGCTCTGCATTGGCTTCCAGCAGGCGGCCTGCGGTCTCCAGCGTCTTGTGAAGGCGAATGCAAGAAATGACATCCTGAAGGGGGCGGCGCTCCGGCCTGTGATAGAGAACATCATTGGTAGCTAGCAGCGCCACTTCCTGCCGGGCACCAATTTCCTGAAGACGCCCCAACCAACGTCTATCGCTACCATGATAAAGGAACCGGGCCGCGAGCCGGACCCGAGCTCCAAACGCGTCCGTCAAACGCCCCAGCACGCGGCAAAGCGCAGCTTCATCTGCCTGGCGTGGCAGCGCCAGCGGCACCGGCGCCATGACAAGCCCCTCACCCCACCCCATCAGGTCTTCAAGGTGCAGATGACACTCGCCCTTCGGCGCACGGCGATTGCCGATGGTGAGAAGGCGAGACAGCCGCTGATAAGCCTCAATATCCGTAGGCCAGACAAGAATGTCCGGCGTGCCATCCAAAAAAACAAGTCGGCATCCCACCAGCGTGCGAATGCCCGCTTCCTTTGCGGCGGTATGCACGCGCACCACGCCAGCCAAAGTGTTGCGATCCGTCACACCGAGCGCCGGCATGCCAAGTTCGCCAGCGGTAAACGCCAGTTCCTCCGGGTGTGAAGCCCCATGCAGAAAAGAAAAGTTTGTGGCACAGCCCAACTCGACAAAGGACTGGCGCAAGAGATGTCCACTCATCCGCGCCTCCCCAACCTAGCTGAACAAGCCCTGCAGGAACCAGCGCGGGTTCGGCACCTCCCGCTCAAACAGGCCCTCGCGATACAGCCAGAAACGCCGCCCTTCGCTGTCTTCCACACGGAAATAGTCCCGCGTGGGCTGGGGCCCCTGCCACCACGGCGGCGCAATGCGCTCTGGCCCCTCCGATCGGGCAACCTCGTAGAGCGCTTTGCGCCAGCGAAACCGCAAGGGCGGGCCTTCCGGCACCATGGCCACGGCCTCCACCGGCTCCGGGCGGGCCAGCAACCGCAACGGCCGCTCGAGGGATGTGTTGTCCCATAAGAGATGCTCATCCGGCCAAAAGATCGCGTCTTCTCGCACGGTAGCAGCTGGCACCAGCGCTGCACGTTTTTCCGGCATGTGGCTGTCGCCGGGAAGAAACCGCGCCACCCGCGCAATGCCGAGCCGGGCGCCAAGACGGTCTACCAGCTGCGCCAAATCCTCATCTTCGTCTCGCGCTCCGCTTAGGTCCAACTGGCCGGGGGTGCAGGACTGGGCCTCAAGCACACTCAGACGCACAAGGTCATAGCCAAACCCGGCATCCAGCTCATCGCCAACAGACTTCAGCTTCTCCCTGAAAAGACGCAGAATGAAGGAAGGCTCGCGGATGGGCCCACTGGTGCCCACCATCAAGCGGTTAACGACACCATCAACGCGGAAAAGCGCCACTTCAAACGCACGGCCGCCTTGTCCCCGATCTTCCAGTTGAGCCTTGATGTGATCGCCAAGTGCCAAGATGATGGCCTCCACATCCTCCTGCCGGGAGATTGGCTCAAAGAACCGACGCTCCGCAACCAGCGCCGGGATGTGCAGCCGCGGAGAGATCGGCTCCCCCTCAAGGCCTAGAGCCTGATCGAGTCGGCGCACCAATTCCCCGCCAAAGCGGCTGGCAAGAGGAGCGCGAGGCCGGTCCAGCACATCTACAATGCGTTTCAGGCCGACCTTGTTGAGCGCGGCAACACAGTTTTCTTCAAGGCGCAGCAGGGAGAGCGACATAGGCTCCAGAACGTCGCGCTGGCCACCCGGCGCGATGACCCCGCCCTTGGCGCGGGCACACGCCCAAGCAGCCCCAACCGTGTCCGCCACGCTGGCGCGAACGGTAAAGCCTTGCGCAGAAAGGCGCGTCACACAATCTTCCAGAAGCGCTTCTTCACCCTCAAACAGATGGGCGCAGCCTGTAATGTCCAGCAGAAGACCATCATCTCCACTCAGCGCCACAAGGGGGGTATAGCGATCGCACCAATCTGCCAGAGCGGCAAGCAGCGCTTCATCTGCTTCGGGAATTTCTTCTTCTGTGCGCAAGTGAGGGACACGGGCACAGGCATCGCTCAGCCCCTCGCCCAACGCTATGCCCGCCTTGCGCGCAGGCGCATTAATGCAGATCAGACGGTGCGCATTGCGGCGCTTGCCATAAACGGCAAGGGGTTCAACCGCGTCGCCGGAGCGCCACGACCTGCCCCGATCCCTGCGGCAGATGCGGTCTGTGGCCAGCTCGGGGAACCATAGACACAGGATGCGTTGCTTCAGGCGCCGGGGTGCCAAGGGAAGTCCCGCATTCAGGGCGGGAGATGCGTTTAAACCGTTGCTCTGCATGGTTCCACTCCAGTTCACAGGAACCGAGCCGCCCGTCCCGGTTCTTTTCCAGTTCCACGTGCCAACACGGTGCCGCCATCAAGGCACGTGCAGGAACAAATGCTCCCTTGTTTCGCAGACCCACCGCTTCAGACCGCAGTGGCGTCACCCGCCAGCGGGTCATGGCTGCGCTGACCGCAGCCTGACCGCTGTGCCGCATCAAGAACACAGGCACCCCGGACCGCTCTGAACGCAACGCCAACCGGCGCGTTGCTGTCAGGTCCAACGATTTGAAATCCCCTTGCATCTCGCCCACAACCACGCTCAGAGCCCGGCATTGGCTGCCCTCCTCCAGCGCCCACAAAACCTCTTCAACCCGATGCGGGGCAACAATCAAAAGCCGCGCCGGATCAAGACCAAACTGCAAAAAGCCCTGCGCACTGGGCAGGCCTGCCTCGCGCTGCACCATCTCATCCAGCACCCACAGAACCATGCCGTCGCGCTTCTTCAGACACAGGATCGCCAAAGCGGCTACAAAGCCGGTCAGCGCTCCGCTCTGGCGCACTTCAGTTGATGTGAATTCATGTAAGGTACCCAGCTTGAAACCATGCTGTGCGGAGAGCTGGTCCAGCTCTTCAACGCCCAGACACAAACGGTGCCGGCTCTGACCTGCAGGCGCTACACACACACCCGCGGCCCCTTCAACCTCAGAACCGGAAGGGGTATGAGTTGGCTCCTGCATAATCGAGGCGGCGGGTGCAGGAGCCAAACTCATCTGCGATTCCTGAGGGAGGCGTCCTTCCAGAACCGCGAGGCGGCGGCGCAAGACTTCAATTTCTGCCGTTCGAGAGCTCATCGAATCTCGCCGTATTCGCTATTTGTTCTTGTAATGTTCTTATATTGATTCCGCGAGAACACTCGAGAGTCAAGCGCTCATTTACCCCCAGTTTTTATGGGCAACCAAAATTCAGCGCCGCAACGCAAAAACACGAAGCAAAAGAGCAGCATGCCCGGCGCGCAGATCGAGCGCTTCATTGATTAAAATATTAATCTTTGCACCCCAACATCTTTTGACCCGCCAAATCCCAGGGAGCTCTTCTTGCGAATCCTTCTCGCCCCACTGGCTGAAAAGATGCTGCCAAACCGCCTGCATGCCTTGCTGCCCTATGCCGCCAAGGTTGACAGCGCGATATGGGGCACGGATGACCAAGCGGCGGCAAACCGGGGCGCGTTGATTGTCTTTTTCATTCGTGTGGCAAGCGCGGCCTTGGCCTATGCACTGCAGGTGTTCTTGGCACGTTTCCTCGGCGGCACCGAATACGGTATTTTCGTCACCGTGTGGACCTTGCTGATCATTTTCAGCTTGTTCTCCTGCTTCGGGTTCTCAAACTCCGTGTTGCGTTTCATCCCGGAATACGAGGCCAGCCAAGACCACGGCCGACTGAACGGATTGCTCTACACCGCCAAGACAGTCGGCTTTGCAAGCGCAACCCTGATCGCAGGGCTTGGCGCGCTGCTGACCTGGGCACTCTCAGACGTGCTGGACAATCACTTCGTGCTGCCATTGCTTCTGATGGCGATTTGTCTGCCCATCACGGTTTATTCCCGCGTATTGGAGGGCATTGCCCGCGCCTATGATTGGCAACTGGTGGCCATGATGCCGATTTTCATCTGGCGCCCCCTGCTGATCATCCTTGCCATGGTCTCAGCCTGGTTTTTGGGCTTTGCAGCAACAGCCACAACCGCCTGCCTGAGTGTTATCTTCTCCGCTTGGGCTGTCGCAGCGCTGCAAACGCTCATGATGCACAAACGGCTGAAAAGCAAGGTGACCAAGGCACCAAAGGTGTTCGAGTTCAAATACTGGCTGCTGATTTCCGGTCCGATGTTGCTCGTGGATGGGTTCTTTCAGCTCATCACCAGCGCCGATGTGTTGATGGTGGGCTACTGGCTTGATCCGCATCAGGTGGGCATCTATTTCGCGGCATCCCGCACGCTGGCACTTCTGCACTTCGTTTTCTACGCCGTACGCTCGGTAAGCGCCGCCCGGCTCTCACGGCTTTATCACAGCGGCAATACCCATGGGCTGCATGCCTACACCCGCACCGCAGCGCAGATGACATTCTATCCCACGCTGCTTTTGGGCATTCTTTTGGTGCCCGTTGCGCCCCTTCTGCTCAGCCTGTTCGGCTCAGACTTCACAGAGGGCCTGCCAGCGCTCTACATCCTGATCCTCGGCGTCCTTGCGCGCGCCTCCCTTGGACCGGCAGATGCGCTGCTCATCATGTCAGGCAACCAAATGCGATGCGCATGGATCTATGCTTTTGTATTTGCCGTGAACGTTGCTTTGAATGTCCTTCTCATTCCTCAGCTGGGTTTGATGGGCGCAGCGCTCTCGACAACCCTCGCTATTTTCACAGAAGCTGCCCTCGTCTACAGCGTAACGCTCAAACGCCTCGGCGTGCGCCCGTTCTTTCTCGCCCAATCTGCCAGCCCGGCTGCGATTTCATGAAGCAATCCGCGCTCACCGTAACCATCTATGACCAGACCAACTGGCAGGAGGTCGAGGCAGAGTGGGCCGCGCTGACGCAAGAAGCCATAGAGCCCAATCCCTTTTTCGGCCCCGCGTTCATAAAGGCCTATCAGCGTCATATGACAAAAGTCCGCCTGAAGCTGATCATGGCACGAGAGACGGGGAGTGGCCGCGCACTGGCCACGCTGCCAGTTCTGATGAAAGGCCCGCTGCCACTGCTTAAGGTGCCGCAGGGCCTTGCAGGCGACTATGGTCCACTCGGAACCTTGCTGTTGGCACCTGATGCCCCAAAAGAGGCGCTGGAACAGGTGATTGAAACCGCGTTGCAGCTCTCGCCTTGGAATATGCTGGTACTGCCATTCCACAGCAATGGAGGCCTCGTGCAAGCGCAACTGAAAGAAGTTGCAAAGACCAAGGGCTGGCAAGTCGCGCGCAGCAAAGAGACGGACCGCGCCTTTCAACGAGGTGGAGAGGCGGGATTCGAGGCACTACAGCAGGCGCTTGCGTCCAAATCTGGCAAGCGCATCCAACGCTATGGGCGGCAATTGGAAAAACAGGGAGAGCTTGCCTTTTCTGCCAGCTCAACCGCTGAAGAAGCTCTCGAAGGGCTGGAGGCCTTTCTGGACCTTGAGCAGAAAGGTTGGAAAGGGCACCAAGGCTCCGCTCTCATACAGCGCTCAAACGCCCTCGCCTTTACGCGAGAGATGTTCGCGCAGGCAGCGCAAAACGAACAGGCCCGCGTTGACCAAATGACGCTGGCCGGCGAGCCCGTTGCCATCAAGCTCTGGCTGGCGGCAGGTAAGCGATGGTTTGGATGGAAAACCGCTTTCAACGAAGCCTACAGCAAGGTTTCTCCAGGGACACAGCTTCTGTTCTACAGCAGCGCCGTCAATTTGCGCGATCCGGGCTTCAATGGCGCGGATTCGCTGACCTCAACTGACAATCGCATGGCCAACGTGGTGTGGCAGGACCGGTTTGAGCACGCGACGTTGACCATTGGATCAGGTCTGCGCTTTACCTTTGCCAAAGCGGTGCTTACTCAAGCAAGCCTCGCAAGACAATATGCCATCGCCAAGATCAAAGGCCTACTTGGCAAACGATAAAAGCAAAAAAGGGCACCCAGTACTCTGAGTGCCCTTCTGTAAACTCTAGCGGTTTGGAAAAGCTTAACTTTCCAGCGCAGCCTCAACACGTGCCGCAA
The DNA here is from genome assembly GCF_033843645.1 of Nesiotobacter zosterae. Lineage (NCBI taxonomy): Bacteria > Pseudomonadati > Pseudomonadota > Alphaproteobacteria > Hyphomicrobiales > Stappiaceae > Nesiotobacter > Nesiotobacter zosterae. Next base: position 90,159 of record NZ_JAWXVZ010000010.1, read on the forward strand.
CCTCTTCCGGCACCCATGGCACCCAGATGTCGCGGTTGGTCTTCAAGAACTCAATGGCCGCATCGTCAGTGGTGCCACCCGTGTCTTGCATGTAAGCCAAAGCTTTAGACACAATCGCGTTGGTGGTTTCATAGTTGGTCAGGAACTCAACCAGCTGCGGAGCCTGTTCAGCAAACTCTGAGTTTGCGTAGACGTGAACCTTGGACAGTGGGTAAGCGACAGCTTCCTTCACCTTGGTCGGGTCGGTTTCTTCGGAAAGCTGATCCCAGATTTCCTGATCGAAGGCAGGCTCTTCCAGGATCACAAGATCGTCGATAACCTTACCGAGCACCCAAGTTGGACCCCAGTAGTAGAACAAGATTGGCTGTTTGCGCTTCACATTGGCTTCAATCGCTGCAGACAGAGCCGCACCTGTACCTGGGCGGAAGTTGACGAAGTCTTCAGTCAGACCATAAGCATTCAGCTTCTTGGTGTTGATGACCTCACAGCCCCAACCTGCGATACAGTTGTAGAAACGACCTTTGCCAGGCTCTTCTGGATCCTCAAAAACATCCTTGAACTTTTGAAGGTCCTGAACGGACTTGAGGCCCTTGGCTGGTGCGTCATCCCCTTCCACGAGGTACTTCGGCACAAACCAAGCCTGAAGTGCGTCAGGGAAGTTGATGCCAAGGTCGACGAAGTCGCCGTTTTCTTGGCCTTTCTGCAACGCTTCAGTCACGTTGTCGGGCCAGATCTCCATGGTCACATCAACGTCACCACGGGCCATGCCGTTCAGCAGGGGAATGGTGGAGCCGGGAATGACATCCGTTTCACATCCGTAGCCGTGCTCCATGATGTAGCTGGCAAGAGACGTGTGGAACGCGTTGGAATCCCAATCGAGACCTGCGAACACAACTGGACGATCGATTTCGCATTGCGCTTCAGAAGCGGCGCTCGAACCAATGGACAGCGGCAACGCAATTGCAGCAGCAGCAAGCGTGAGTGTAGCTCTAATCAAGAGAAATCTCCGGTACACGAGGTTATAGTCATCCATCTCCCGTTATCAAATAAAAGGAGAGACGAACTCGTTCAATTCGGGCCGGGACCCGAGTTTAATATGGACTCTCAAAAGACGTCAAAGTCCGCAAGAGCCCGATTCAGCAGACGTGATAATAGTCACAATTTTATCATTGTCAACTTTTAGGCTAACTGGTCTTTGGTATGAAGATATTCATACTTTTTGCAGTTTCAATAAATACTTATGGTTTGTATAAATATACATATCTAATTTACAGATTTACATAATAAATCTACAGCAGAAAAATCATGAAAAGTACTACCTGATTTCTTCGAAGTAGTTCTTGTATGCGCGCCAAGCAAAACGCGGGCACCGCATCAATGGCCCAGCCCTGTCCGCGTTTTCGACGAATAAGCTGGGTGCCTCAGACAAGTCGAGGAAGCATAGTAAAAAAATAAAGCCCGCTCACGCGGGCTTAGAAGCACTGGTTGATTTTTATAGGTTTCTCTGAGTTTCAGTGGGAAATCAATTCCAGTCCCTTCAGAGACACGCTGCAAGGCAGCCAATACCTATCAAAATCTATGATAGATACATCAATCAGAGGCCGCAATCATGCTCCAGAACACCTTGTACTTGGAAGACGGGGCGTAAGCGGTGGCAATCCCTATGCGGGTGATATCAGGATCGAGCATGACCGCCTGATGCTTTGGGGAGTCCCGCCACCCGGAGAAAGCTTCTGCCCAACGTCGATAGCCCGCACTGGTGTTCTCCACTGCATAGGTATCGCCCTCCCCGATCTGGCTCATACGCCGCGCAAGCGCCTCCCCCTCCCGGCCGGACACATTCGAGCCTCCGGAAACAGCCAAGTCCTTTGCCTTGGCCTCAGCCAAAGAGGTGAGTTTGGCGTCAACGCGCACTGGACCAAGACCATGCTGCTCACGGTAACCGGAAATCATTTGCGCCGCCACCTGCTGGTCAATCATCGCATCTGATGCTTCCAGACTGCGATAATAGGCAGGTTCGTCAGGCGCTATCGCGCAAGCTCCCAAAACCATCGACATAGCCGCGAACAAAGCCGGCAGCTTCCAGTTCAATTTCCGCATTCTATTCCCCTGCAGAGCGTAGTGGGCAAACCCTAGCCACCAATACGGCGGATCTGGGGAGACACAACGACAAAACAGAAAAAGGCCGGAAACTTCCGGCCTTTTCCCTCAACTATTCTGGTGGCAATCATCAAGAAGCGCGCTTGACGCTTTCACCAGAGGTTTTCTTTTCTTCCGCTTCGGCACCTGAGGCGGAATCATCCTTTTCAGCCGCATCACTTTCTACTTCCTCCTCTTCCGGAGGCGTTAGAATGCTGCCAACCTCTTCGTTGCTGAGAACGCCCTTAAAATGACCGGACTCATCAACGACTGGCACCGGATAATCGCTTTCCAGCGTTGCTGGCAGCGCCTCTTCAATGGTGCTTTCCAGATCGACACTGCCGCTGTCATCAGCAAACTCGTAGAGCGAAGGATTATCACCTGGCTTGGCAATCTCCTCCTCAAGCGCTTCCTGAGTCACCACGCCACGGAACTCTTTGTTCTCGACAACGTAGCCAAACTCTTCACCCTTGCGGCGCATATCAGCCAGAGCGCGCTCCATGTTGTCATGCGTAATGCGCCACTCTGGCGGCTGCATAACGGTGTCAACTGTCAGAACGCGAGCACGGTTCACATCGCGCACAAAGGCACGAACGTAGTCATCAGCTGGCTGCAACAGAATTTCTGGCGGCGTACCCACCTGAGACAGCTTGCCATCCTTCAGGATCGCAATCTTGTCACCAATGCGCAGTGCTTCATCCAGATCGTGCGTAATGAAGACGATGGTCTTGTGCAGCTTCTCCTGAAGCTCCACCAGCTGGTCCTGCATCTGGGAGCGGATCAGTGGATCAAGGGCAGAGAACGCTTCATCCATCAGGAGAACGTCAGCATCCGTAGCCAACGCACGGGCCAGACCCACACGCTGCTGCATGCCACCAGAAAGCTGGCTTGGATACTGGTCCTCAAAACCGGCCAGACCCACAGCTTCAATCCACTCACGCGCCTTGGTTTCACGCTGGTCGCGCTTCACACCCTGCACTTCCAGGCCATAGGCAACGTTCTGAACAACAGTACGGTGAGGCAAAAGGCCAAAGCGCTGGAACACCATGCTCATCTTGTGGCGACGGAAGTCTTCGAGCTCCTTCCGGTTCAAAGACATTACATCCGTGCCATCAACGATGATCTGGCCGTCAGTTGGATCGATCAAGCGGTTGAAGTGACGGATCATGGTGGACTTACCAGAACCGGAAAGCCCCATGATCACGAAGATCTCGCCCTTGCCGATGGACAGGGATACGTTGTCAAGACCAAGCGTATGTCCGGTTTCGGCAAGAAGCTCTTCCTTGCCCATGCCAGCCTTGACCTTGCTGAGCATCTCCGCAGAGCGCGGACCAAAGATCTTGGTAATGTTTTTGACTTGAATTTTTACCATGATGCTTCTCCTATCCGTTCACTTTGCGATAGGCCTGCATGCGCTGACCTGCGGACTGCGTGATACGGTCGAAGAGAATTGCAAGGATAACGATGGCGATACCACCAACAAGGCCCTGACCAGAGTCGTTTCTTTGCAGCCCCAGCAGCACGGTTTCACCCACACCACGGGCACCAATCATGGATGCGATCACGACCATCGCGAGCGCCATCATCATTGTCTGGTTTACACCTTGCATGATGGAAGGCAGCGCCAACGGGATCTGCACCCCTTTCAACACCTGCCAGCGGGTAGCGCCGAACGCGCGGCTGGCCTCAACCACTTCTGAATCAACCATTCGGATACCGAGGTCGGTCAGACGGATCAGAGGCGGCGCAGCGTAAATTACGGTCGCCAGAATTGCGGGCACTTTACCAAGGCCAAACAGCATGGCCGCTGGAATGAGGTACACAAAGCTTGGAATCGTCTGCATAAGGTCGAGCACGGGGTTCAAACCGGCGCGGAAGCGCTCGGACCGTGACGCCAATACACCTGCCGGAATGCCAATCATCACAGAAAGAGCAACCGAGACCAGCATGATAGCGATGGTCTGCATGGCCTGCTCCCACAGCCCCAACGCGCCTACCAGCCACATAGCAACAACCATTCCGATGGTCAGTCCAATGCGGCGGCTGGCAGCGTAGGTAAGCAACGCAACGCACAGCAAGACAACAACAGGATCGGCGGAGCGCAAGAAACGCTCGAGCTGAACCAAGAAGAACAGGATGAAGTTCGAGAAGGCCTCAAAGCCGTCTCCGTAATTTATGACCAAATAGTCTACAAAATTGTTGGTCGCAACACGTATGGGTCTTCCGATATCTGGGAATAGGACGGAGTCCATAATTTCCTCTCACAGTTATTAATAGAAGAGCACGGGTCAGCCCGTGCTCCGCGCACTCAGGGCCGCAGCCAACTACTGCTTCAAAGCAGCATCGACGTTTGCGGCAACATCCTCAGGAACCCATGCAGTCCACAGGCCCCTATTCTGCTTAAGAAACTCAATCGCGGCATCATCAGTGGTGCCACCCGTGTCCTGCATGTAGGCCAGGGCGCCAGACACAATTGCGCTGCTTGTCTCATAAGCTGTCAAAAACTCCACGAGGTCGGGTGCCTCCTTGGAGAACTCGGTATTCACGTAAACATGAGCCGGATTTAGCGGATAAGCGGTGGCTTCAGTGACCTTGGTTGGGTCGTTTTCATCCGTCACGGCCTGCCAGATTGCTTCATCAAAAGCGGGTTCTTCCAGCTCGACGACCTGATCACCAATCTTGCCCATTACCCACGTCGGCCCCCAGTAGAAGAAGACGATTGGGCGCTCGCGCTTGATGTTTGACTCAATGGCAGCAGCAAGTGCTGCGCCTGTGCCAGGGCGAAAGTTAACGAAATGGTCGTTTAGTTGATAAGCATTGAGCTTCTTGGTGTTGTAAACCTCACAAGCCCATCCTGCGATACAGTTGTAGAACCGCCCTTTTCCCGGCTCTTCCGGGTCTTCAAACAGATGCTTGTACTTCGGCAGGTCGAAAACGGTTTTCAAACCTTTCGCAGGCGCATCGTCGCCCTCAACCATGTACTTGGGAACATACCAAGCCTGCTTTGCGTCCGGGAAGTTGATGCCGAGATCAACAAAGTCCCCGCGCTCCTGTCCCTTTGTCAGGGCCTCGGAAACGTTTTTCGGCCAAATCTCCATGGTGATGTCGACATCGCCCCGGGCCATGCCGTTAACGAGCGGAATGCTGGACCCTGGGATGATATCGGTCTCACAGCCATACCCATGTTCGATAATGTAGCCCGCTACAGAATTATGAAATGCGTTTGAATCCCAATCGAGACCCGCAAATACCACAGGGCGCTCTACTTCACAGGTGCGTTCAGCAGCAACACCCGAACCCGCCGAGAACGGCAGGGCTAACACCAATGCGGCAAATACAGCATTTACCTTTGACAACAGACCTAACTCCAATAGGAGGTTACGCACTCCATGCACCAACCTCGAAAATCCCCTGGTGCCCAAAAAAGGTCACCTATTCGTTGCACAGCACCTGAGGTGCATGCTTGTCATTGTACGCGGCACAAGCAGACCTCCCAAAGCAGAGACCCAAACAAGTGTGCGAACAGGGCGTCTCATCCCCTGACAGCCCTAACTCTACCACACCTGAGGGGGTAGCCCTCAGGTGAAATCCTTTCAAAGTTGTCGTCTAGAGCGCCGCATCAACCCGCGTAGCTACGTCCTCTGGAACCCAACCTGTCCATAGTTCTTTGTTCTTGCGAAGAAAATCAGCTGCTGCATCGTCAGATGAACCGCCCGTTTCCTGCATGTATGCAAGTGCTTCAGAAACAATTGCGCTGTTCGTATCGTACGCAGTCAGGAACGCGCTCAGCTTCGGCGCAGCCTCGTTGAACTCCGTGTTCACGAAGATGTGGGCAGCAGACATCGGATATTCCGTCGCCTCAGTCACCTGAGACGGGTCGCTCTCTTCTGTCACGCTCTGCCAAATGGCCTCGTCAAAAGCTGGCTCTTCCAGCGCAACCACTTGATCGCCAACCTTGCCCATGACCCATGTCGGGCCCCAGTAGTAAAACAGGATCGGCTTTTCGCGCAGAATGTTGGATTCAATGGCGGAGGCCAAGGCCGCGCCTGTACCACTGCGGAAGTTTACAAAATCATCCGTCAGCCCATAGGCATGCAGCTTCTTGGTATTGAACACCTCACAAACCCAGCCTGCAATGCAGTTATAGAACCGGCCTTTGCCAGGCTCTTCTGGGTCCGTAAACACCTCTTTGTACTTGGGCAGGTCGTAGACGGACTTCAGTCCCTTGGCTGGAGCATCTTCGCCTTCAACCAGATATTTTGGCACATACCACGCCTGTGTCGCATCCGGGAAGTTTACGCCAAGATCAACAAACGCGTTCGCGTCCAGCCCCTTCTGCAGCGCATCAGAAACGTTGGTTGGCCAGATTTCCATGTGTACGTCAACATCGCCGCGAGCCAACCCGTTAATCAACGGAATGTTTGAACCCGGAATGATGTCGGTCTCACACCCGTATCCATTTTCCAGGATGAAGCTGGCAACCGAATTGTGAAAAGCGCTGGAGTCCCAATCAAGCCCAGCAAATACAACCGGGCGATCAATCTCACAAACTGGCTCCGCGGCAACTGCAATCGATCCACTGACCGGCACAGCAAAAGCTAAGGCGGCAATCGCAACATTGAATTTTCGCAAGAGATACTCTCCCATAAACGGGGATGCAAGGATACCGGCGTTTCCAAATAGTGTGCCGGTATTAGCTACACAGACTGAGCCAACGCCCACGACAAATTGCATCGGACAAATAGACCTTTTGCGGCCGAGTTCACCCAACGACGGCCGAGAGCATAGTTTATGTTATCGATATGTCAAGGTATAACATCAGAGCAACATGAAGGACCTCAGCCCAGGCCAGTTAATACATTGCTACTACACCCCACATCACTACGATATACTGCAATAGAATTGGAAATACTGATTTAAGATGCCTTTAAACGAAACCTTCAAGTCATCGCATCGTAAACCGCACCACAACATCTAGCTTTAGTTGACGGCAGACAGCCTTCTTCCCCCAACCACGGAGGTGTATCTAAGGCACGCGGTTTCCCTTAGAAGGGCCTCGTAGTAAAATCTTAGTCGGCGATCGCATCTTCAAATGTGCGCAGACCCGGGCGAGGAGAGTTTACCAACACGGCCATGTTGCCCGGCATGTGCTGGTTCTTCCACATTTTGGTGTGCGCCTTGGGAATATCTTCCCAACTGAAAACTTCACTCATGCAGGGGTCTATGCGCCGGTCGATCACAAACTGGTTCGCCTCGCTGGCTTGCTTGAGGTGAGCAAAGTGCGAGCCTTGAATGCGCTTTTGGCGCATCCAGACATATCTGGCGTCGAAGGTGAGGTTGAAACCAGTGGTGCCGGCGCAAAACACCACCATGCCGCCCCGCTTGACCACCATTGTAGATACTGGAAATGTCATCTCGCCGGGGTGTTCAAAGACCAGGTCTACGTCGTTGCCTTTGCCGGTTACAGCCCAGATGGCTTTGCCAAAACGGCGGGCTTCGCTCTGCCAGTTTTCAAAGTCCTCAGAGTTCACCGTTGGCAAACGCCCCCAGCAATCAAAGTTCTTTCGGTTGATCACCGCACGGGCCCCAAGCGACATGACGTAGTCGCGCTTGTCTTCGTCAGAAATGATGCCGATGGGATTTGCGCCCGCAGCAGCCGCAAGCTGAACACCGAACACACCAAGACCGCCTGAAGCACCCCAAATGAGTACATTCTGCCCCGGCTTCAGAATATGCGGCGCATGGCCGAACAACATCCGATAGGCCGTCGCAAGTGTGAGTGTGTAGCAAGCAGATTCCTCCCAGGTCAGGTGACGCGGTCGATCCATAAGCTGCTGAGCCTGCACCCGCGTGAACTGCGCAAACGAACCATCCGGTGTCTCATACCCCCAAATCCGCTGACTGGCGGAAAACATGGGATCGCCTCCATTGCAATCCTCATCATCGCCATCATCCTGATTGCAGTGCACGACCACTTCATCGCCCACTTTCCAGCGGCGCACCTTGGAGCCAACAGCCCAGACAATGCCTGCTGCATCCGATCCGGCCACATGGTAAGGCATCTGATGGCCGTCCAACGGCGACATGGGTTCACCCAGCGAAGCCCAGATACCGTTGTAGTTGACGCCAGCCGCCATCACGAGAACAAGCACTTCATGGCTGTCCAGTTTCCATGTAGGGATCACCTCTTTCACCATGGCGTCTTCAGGCGCACCATGCCGCTCCTTGCGGATGGTCCAGGCGTACATGTTCTTGGGAACGTGGCCGAGAGGCGGTATCTCACCAATCTCATAGAGGTCTTTGAGTTCCCCTGCAGCCTCATCAAGGCTCGCAGGATCGACATTCGCAATTGAACTCATGGTTTCCTCCTCACTCGCTACATGCGTCCAGAGATGGATCCGCGCATGAACACCCTACGCCAGCCATATTGCGACGCAATATTCATTTTTTGAGGACGAGGGCATAATCAGAGTATCGGACCGGAGGAGAGCCCGTGCCTATGATACTATTGCTTAGGTTCGCTAGTCAGTTTGCAGCATGCTGCACCACGATAACGCGGCGCAGCACACCTTTTCGCTCGAAGAAGCCCACGTGGGGCAGCCTCAATCTTCTCAGTTGGTCGGGTCTACTGGATGCGGAACGCGGAATGCAATCGCAATACGGTTCCAGACATTGATCGTGCCGATGGCGACGGTCAGTTTTGTGATTTCGTCCTCTGAGAAGAAAGGCTTCAACATCTCATAGTGCGCGTCCGGCGCACCACTCTCTGAAACGGTGGTAAGCGACTCTGTCCACGCAAGAACAGCGCGCTCCCGTTCGTCATAAAGAGGAGATTCTTGCCAAGCCGAGATGAGCGCGATCCACTGCTCTCCAAGCCCATCTTTACGCGCTTCCTTCACATGCATATCAATGCAGAACGCGCATCCATTGATTTGAGAAGCTCGAATTTTCAAGAGATGGAGAAGACGAGGATCAAGGCCAGCCTCTTTGGAGACAAACTGCTCCAAAGCCCAAACGGCCTTAAATGAATCTGGAGAAGCCTTCATGTAGTCAATCCGGGGTTCCATCGGCATTCCTTTTCTTCCTCATTGGATTGTTAAGACTGGGTGCGAACATTCGCATCCAGAAAAGCGCAGCTTCGGGCAGCCAACGAGCCATCATCGTCTTTGGTCACTTGTGCCAGAAGGTCCGCAATCGTCACTTGTCTCAACTCGGCGCGATATGCCCTCTCAGCACGCAACATGGCGGCATTGATCTGGCACGGCGCAGAATAATACTTCTCAGGCAGAGGGTTGGGGCCGTTTCGCCGAATTTCCTTGCAGCGAAACGCTGGCTCTGGACCTTCAACCGCAAGAACAACATCCAACAGGGATATCTCTTTCGGGGTTTTGGCGAGGTGATACCCCCCTTTGGGCCCCGGAACTGTTGCAACAATCCCGGCTCGAGACAGAGCCTGTAGGTGCTTCAAGAGATAGCTGGGAGAGATACCGTGAAACTCTGCCAAGGCGGCAGCAGAAAGCACCTGTCCTTTCCCCAGCCCCGCGAGCATCGCAACGGAATGGATGGCCTGCTCAACACCGTCCCCAAACTTCATGTTCAACCCCTCTGCAATTCATGGATATTTTTTATCCGTGATTCGATATTTATTCAAGCTAAAAAGTGGACCGCAGAAACTTGCGCCTTTTGGGCAGATCCAATCTGTCGAAAAATGACGCTACACTGGTGCAAGTGAACGGAGGAAAGATCAATGACGCCAGCTAGCGAAACCACTCGGTCGAAAGACAGGCCCTGGATGTTTCGCACCTACGCCGGTCACTCCACTGCAAAGGAGAGCAACGCTCTTTACCGGCGCAACCTGGCAAAGGGACAAACAGGTCTTTCCATCGCCTTCGACCTGCCCACCCAACTCGGTTATGACCCTGATGATCCACGCGCCGCTGGTGAAGTTGGCAAGGTAGGTGTGCCCGTAGCCCACTTGGGAGACATGCGGGCCCTGTTCGACGCCATTCCCCTTGACCAGATGAACACCTCCATGACCATCAACGCCACCGCGCCTTGGCTGCTGGCACTTTACGTGGCCTTGGCAGATGAGCAGGGCGTTGCCCGAGATGCCCTGAGTGGCACGACGCAAAACGACATCATCAAGGAGTACCTCTCCAGAGGAACTTATGTGTACCCGCCTGCGCCGTCACTGCGGCTCACCACCGATGTGATCTCGTGGACCTACGCAAACATGCCAAAATGGAACCCCATGAATGTGTGTTCCTATCATCTGCAGGAAGCAGGCGCGACACCCGTTCAGGAGCTTTCCTTCGCACTGGCAACCGCAATAGCGGTGCTCGATCACCTCAAGGCGTCCGGGACTGTCCCTGAAGCAGAATTTCCGATGGTGGTGGGCCGCATGTCGTTTTTTGTAAACGCTGGCATGCGCTTCATCACTGAGATGTGCAAGATGCGCGCCTTTACCGAACTTTGGGATGAAATTTGCCTGACGCGCTATGGCGTGAACGAGGAAAAGTACCGCCGTTTCCGCTATGGCGTTCAGGTCAACTCGCTGGGCCTGACTGAGCAGCAACCAGAAAACAACGTCTACCGCATCCTTATCGAGATGATGGCTGTTGTACTCTCGAAAAATGCGCGCGCCCGTGCAGTGCAGCTACCCGCATGGAATGAAGCTCTTGGCTTGCCACGCGCTTTCGATCAGCAATGGTCGCTTCGGATGCAGCAAATCATGGCCTATGAAACCGACCTTCTGGAATACGCCGACATTTTTGATGGCTCCACCGAGATTACGAGAAAAGTTGAGGCACTCAAGTCAGAGGCGCGCGAAGAACTTCAACGCATTGAAGAGATGGGCGGCGCGGTAAAGGCAATTGAGACAGCCTACATGAAGCGACAGCTGGTGGAGGCAAATGGCGCCAGAGTAGAACAGATCGAGAGCGGCGATCAGGTCGTTGTTGGCGTAAACCAGTGGACCGAAACCGAGCCCTCTCCGCTTACAGTCAACAACAGCGAAAACATCCTCAGCGTCTCTCGGGAGGTTGAAGCAGAAGCCATCGCAAACCTTCAAGCATGGCGTGCCACACGCGACGAGCGAAGGGTGCAAGAAACACTCGCCGCGCTAAAAACAGCAGCTTCACGCGGTCAAAACATCATGCCCCCGTCCATTGACTGTGCCAAGGCTGGCGTCACAACAGGGGAATGGGGCTTTGCTCTGCGCAGTGTCTTCGGAGAGTATCGTGCTCCCACGGGGGTTAGCACTGCAATGCGCAACGACACCAGCGGGCTTGAGGGGATCAAGGCGCGGGTCGATGCGCTATCCATGAAATTGGGGCGCAGAGTTAAAATACTTGTTGGGAAGCCAGGGCTCGATGGCCATTCTAACGGCGCGGAGCAGATCGCCGCGCGGGCGCGCGACTGCGGCATGTCGGTCGTCTACGAAGGGATTCGCCTGACACCTGCACAGATTGCCGAAGCCGCAGAAAAAGAACGGGTGGATGTCATCGGACTGTCTGTGCTCTCCGGCTCTCACGGAGCGCTCATGGACGGAATACTTGCAGCGCTGCTAGACCGGAACCTTAAGGATGTACCTATCATTCTAGGCGGCATCATCCCGCCAGAAGACGCAGCAGCACTCAAAAAGAAGGGTGTTGAGGCGGTCTACACGCCAAAGGACTTTCACATTACGAAAATCATATCCGACATTGTTGCTCTCATAGAACGCAAACAAGGCTGAGCATCACACCTACCAATGCCGGTAGTAATAGCGCCGCTTGTAATACCTTTTACGCCATGGATTGTGGCGCCGGTAATAAAGCGGCGTTCCGAACCCGAACTGATAGCTGTAATAGGGCGTCACAGGCACGGGCTGCACATAGATGCGAGGCTGTACATAGGTGCGCGGCAAGGGTCCGGATTTCAGATAGCGACCATACACCCAACCGCGGACTCCCCGAAAAGACACATCACACCACCTACTGCGCAAACAGCGGTGCACGACAGCCACACCGGTCTGAGGTACTTGCAACAGGATTGGAAACTGCGTGCCGGGTCCAGTACGCATGTTGACGCGCGTGGTGGCATAGGCGGTCCAGGAAGCATAGGCCGACACCTGCGCAAACATAATCATCCCGACAATCAAGCCAGAGGCGAGCAACAGAATGCGTTTCATGAGCCATCTCCATGTCTCATGCCCGAACGGTTGAACTGCACCCCGGTTCAAAGCTACTTGATGTTGCCCGCCCCCTCCCGATCGGCATTAGGAGAGTTTGGGTCAGCGCGATTGCCAAACGGAATGACAAGCGGAGTTCCATCATTCTTTGGCTTGGGAATGCCCACCACCTCAGGCGGCTTTCGGTTGGGAACAGTCGCATCAGGATAGGCACCAACAGGTCGGTCGCTGGCCGGTCCCAGCGCCTCGGGATAGGCGCCCAACGGCGCATTAAAGCTCGAGGACCCACCAGAACCGTAACTGGGCGTGAACCCGCCGCCTGCGGGCCCAACCGGTGAGCTTGGCATCTGTGCCCAACTGGCTGAGGCCAGCACGCTCAGAGCAAACGAGATGCTTAAAACTCTTGAAACTCCCAATGGTTTGGGCATCGTCCCCTCCTAGGGATCTTATTGTTTAGACCAAGTGTATCGAAGACCCCATTTTTTCGCTAGTAAAACACTTGTGCATTGGGTTAACAGCTCATTGAGCCCGCGCGACAGCATATCCATATGCGGGGCTCAAACGTCCGTCCCTTCAGAACCACCGGAACGCCAAGCCCGCCATGAGCAACAGACTGAAAATCGTCACCTGGAACATCAACTCGGTGCGCCTACGCCTGCCAATCGTTGAGAAAATGCTGCTGGACCACGCACCGGATGTGTTGTGCCTTCAGGAAACCAAATGTCCAGATGGCAGCTTCCCGTCTGCCGCACTGGAGAAACTGGGCTACCGTCACATCGAGTTTCATGGCCAAAAGGGCTACCACGGCGTAGCCTTGATTTCCCGCGTTCCTCTCGAAAACGTGGAGCGTCGAGAGTTCTGTGGCATGGGCGATACCCGCCACATTGCGGCTGACATCGCGTTCAACGGCAGCTCATTCCGCCTGCACAATTTTTATGTACCAGCGGGCGGCGACATTCCAGATCCCGAACTGAACAACAAGTTTGCGCACAAGCTCAAGTTCCTGGATGAAATGGAAAGCTGGTTCTCCACCTTTGAAGGTGAATCCATTGTAGTTGGAGACCTCAACATCGCGCCCTATGAGACAGACGTCTGGTCTCACAAGCAACTGCTGAAAGTGGTGTCCCACACCCCACTGGAGTGTGAACGGCTCGAAGCGGTTCGTAACGCTGGCAAATATGTAGACACCATGCGCAAGCACATACCGATGGAAGAAAAGGTCTACACGTGGTGGAGCTACCGCGCCAAGGATTGGTCCAAGGCCGACAAGGGGCGCCGTCTGGACCATGTATGGATGACGGCAGGCACCGCGAACCACACCAAGGATGTCACCGTTATGCGTGACGCGCGCGGCTGGGAAAAACCATCGGATCACGCACCGGTGGTTGCCGTTCTCGAAGCTTGAGTTTTATTGAAGGCCCGGCAAACCTCCGGGCCTTTCATTTGCCTGCCACTCTTGATCCCCATGGGCGCTTGGGGGTAAAGGATGCCCAAGGAACAACCAAAAAGAACGAGACGCATGCGCGGCTACTTTGCAGTGGGCTCTGAAGGCCTGTCTAAAACCATGAACCTCGGCACCTTGATGCGCACCGCTCATGCATTCGGCGCCAGTTACTTTTTCTCCGTTGATGCGGATCCGCGACTTGGTAAGGCCATGAAAGCCGACACCTCCAAAAGCCCGGACCACCTGCCCTACTTTGCATGGTCATCACCGGAAGAAATGATGTTTCCGCGTGGCTGCAAACTGGTTGGTGTGGAGCTGACTGACGACGCAGTAGATTTGCCCAGTTTCGGTCACCCACTGCAGGCGGCCTACATTTTGGGGCCTGAGCGTGGTTCTCTGTCGCCGCAGATGCAAGAACGCTGCGACTTCATGGTGAAAATCCCAACTAAGTTTTGCGTTAACATCGGCATCGCGGCTGGCATCGTGCTTTATGACCGCTTCAAGGTTCATGGCAAGTATGCGGAGCGCTCGCTTACCGCAGGTGCCCCCAAGGACCCCATGCTTGAGCATGTTCACGGCGCTCCCTTGTTTCGCACCGGGCGAAAAGTGCCGGGAACCAGCTGAATTAAGCGTGATTCGAGCGTGTAAATGCAGCTTTCCACGCACATCAACCAAATTCACAGGCGCTCGCATGCCGGAAAAACAGCCTGCCGTACACGCGCATTCCCAAACGGCACCTCTTTTGACTTAAACGGCAATACCCGCCTGAATTGTAGAGGCTTTCTGTGCTGGCTTACGGTTTTCCGTAGCATGAACAGTGTATCGGCCCAGCTCCAAAGCCTTCCTGAAAACGCGCTAGATACATCGATATCAGCGCAGTTTTGCGCTCTGAAGCAGCACGCGGCGCCGGCTCGTCGCCATCAAAAAAGGCCCCATTTTGTTTGACGGATAAGGAGTTACACGAAGTCTTGCCCGGGCCTCCACGGATTGTCTGGAGGACAATGCAACCACGCCACACTGTCGCCAAGTTTATGCTGCCAGCGTAACGCTAGAAATTACAGTGTTTTAAGTTTCCACGACAGGCTAAGGGTCTTCAACCCTTTAGTAACCATCTTTAAGGTAACCTTAAAACTAAGTTTATGGTGTGTTTCATGCGCGCACCAAATGTTGAGCAGCGCAAACGAAGCGGTTTGGAGAAGATGCAAGCACGTATCCTGATCACTGCCATTATGGCTCTAGGTATCTCTGGCGCAGCGGCCCATGCGCAGTCAGCCAATCTGGTTAAACAGAACCGGGACTGGGGTGCTTACACGTTTAGCGGTCAGAACGGCAAAATCTGCTACGCGGTATCAAAGCCAACGCAGCTGTTGCCCACGGACCGTAACCACGGCGACGTATTTTTCTTCGTCTCGACCCGCCCTAATGAGCAGGTCAACAATGAACCAAGCGTCATTGTAGGTTACAATTTCCGTGAAGGCTCCACTGTGACAGCAAACGTGGACGGCACCACATTCACAATGTTTACCAAGGGCGACGGCGCTTGGGTGCAGAATGCTGCAGAAGAGCAGCGTCTGATAAACGCTATGAAAGCCGGTCGAGAAATGACCATTTCCGGTGTATCCGGACGCGGCACTCAGACCACATACAAGTTCTCTTTGAGCGGCATTACAGCTTCCATCAATGATGCGAATGCGGCTTGCCGTTAAACACTAGGTATTGGCAGAGGCAAAACGGGCAGATGCGATTTTCTGATTTATATTCTCAAACAGAAACTTAGCAAAACTCGGCGCACGATTTGGGCTTTAAACCATCAAAAGCCCTTTCAACCTCCGCAAATTCAGGTATAACGACGCCTAACGGGCGGTGGCGAAAACGCTGCCGCCCATTATATTTGCAAGGAACGCAGAGCGCGCCGCACATTGCGAGCAGCTGCGCTGCAAACGACAATCAACGAGCTTAAAGAGTAGACCCCATGGCGATTTCGCTGGACATCGCGCACAAGCATAGCGACCCACTCATCAAGATTGCTGCGGTAGACGACGAAGCTGTGGCCAAATCTGCCGATGAGAAACCAACCCTGATCGGCTTGGACAGGACGGACCTCGGCAAGGCGCTGGAAGCGGTCGGCGTAGCCCCGAAGCAGGTGCGCATGCGTGTCAACCAGCTTTGGCATTGGCTCTATGTTCGCGGCATTTCCGACTTCGACAAGATGACGAACGTCTCAAAAGAGCTGCGTAATCGCCTGAAGTTCGCTTACACCATTGCCCGTCCTGAAATCGTCAGTGAACAGGTTTCTGTAGACGGCACCCGCAAATGGCTATTCCGTTTCCCCTCTCGCGGCGCTGGTAAGCCCGTGGAAGTAGAGACAGTTTACATCCCGGAGGAAGACCGCGGCACCCTCTGCATTTCCTCTCAGGTCGGCTGCACCCTCACTTGCACCTTCTGTCATACCGGCACACAGAAGCTGGTACGCAATCTGACTGCTGAGGAAATTCTCTCCCAGCTCCTCATTGCCAAAGACCGCCTCAACGACTTTCCTGATGCGGATGCCCCGGAAGGTGCGCTGGAGAACAACTCCAACCGCCGCCGCATCACCAATATTGTAATGATGGGCATGGGTGAGCCGCTCTACAACTTCGAGAGTGTCAAGAAGGCACTGTTGATTGCGTCTGACGGCGACGGCCTGTCGCTTTCAAAGCGCCGCATCACTCTTTCAACTTCCGGCGTTGTTCCAATGATCGAGCGAACCGGTGACGAAATCGGCTGCATGCTGGCGATCTCTCTCCACGCCGTCAATGATGAGCTGCGCGACGAGATTGTACCAATCAACCGCAAGTACAAGCTGGAACAGCTGCTTGACGCCTGCCGCAACTATCCGGGCCTGTCCAACGCCAAGCGTATCACCTTTGAATACGTGATGCTGAAGGGCGTTAATGACAGTCTCGACGATGCCAAGAAACTGGTGAAGCTGCTCCAAGGCATTCCGGCGAAAATCAACCTTTTGCCATTCAACCCATGGCCGGGCTCGCCCTATGAGTGCTCAGAGTGGGAACAGATTGAAGCGTTTGCTGATGTTGTTAATCGTGCAGGCTATGCGTCCCCAATCCGCACCCCGCGCGGCCGGGACATCTTCGCGGCTTGTGGCCAGCTGAAGTCCGCGTCCGAACGTCTTCGCAAGACTGAGCGCGAAGCACTCGAAAAAGCTCAAGCGGCCGGCGAAGCCTAAGCTTTTCTTAGACAATGCTTTCTCTCGGGCGTGCAAAACGCTCGCCCGAGATCCCCCTTTTCTCAGCTCTTCCCGCTGGACATTCAGGCATGAACTTGCGATCTGTTTTGCAGCAGGGGTTCGGCACTCTTGAAAGTCGCGCAGTGCGCCTGCTCAGACCAACAAGATTTGGGGCGCGAGATGGTCGATAGCAGCAAACTTTTTTTCCAGCTAATGAGGATAATCTGCGGGTTCATCGCCGCAGTGATCGCTGCTGGCCTGTTTTTCTCATGGGGCTATTTCCGCGCCAGCGGGCCAGACACCGATCCAATTGGCTTTATCGCCATGACGGGCTCGACCGTCGTTTCAGCCAGTATGATCGGCTCCCTCGCCCTGATTCCGGCCGTGTTTGCCGTCGGCTTTGCTGAGACAATGCGCTGGAAAGGTGTTGTCTATCATGTGGGCGCAGCTGGCCTTATCGCCTTGGCCATCTGGTCCATAGGCGATCAACTGCCCTCTGATGGAACATCGCTTGCCCTTCGCCCGGGCTCATCCATTGTCACATCTGCAGGCTTCATCGCAGGCTTTGCTTACTGGCTGGTCGCCGGACGCAAGTCCGGATGCTGGTGGATTGGTCAGCAAAACGATCAAAACCGCCACCCGCGCTAGCATCCGCTGTTCATGAACTGGGCGGAAGACCAGAAACTGACCTCTGCAACACGATACCCGCGTGACAGGAATTGGCCGATCTATTCGCCCAGAGCGGCCAATTCTCAAGTTCATCAAATTTTAGCGGTCCTTTAGCAGCCGAAGAGCGTTTGCAACCACGACCAGCGTGGCGCCCACATCTCCCAGAATGGCCACCCATAGGCTGGAAAGACCCAGCGCTGTCAACACGACCAGCGAGCCTTTCACCACGAAAGCAAACGCTATGTTCTGACGGATGATTGCAAGCGTTCGCTTTGAATGACCTATCAGCCATGGCAAGCGCGACAAGTCATCCTTCATCAAGGCGATATCCGCGGTTTCAATGGCGGCATCAGAGCCGATAGCGCCCATGGCGACCCCAAAGTTCGCCCGAGCCATGGCCGGAGCATCGTTGACGCCATCGCCAATCATCGCGACAATTGAATGCGTGCGTTCCAACTCTTCGACTGCCGCCACCTTGTCTTCCGGCAGAAGTTCGGCGCGCACTTCATCAATGCCGACGGCCTTCGCCACTTTCTCGGCTGTCGCCTTGTTGTCGCCAGTCAACATGACGAGCTTCTGAACGCCAGCGTCATGGAGGTCCTTGACCAAGGCGGCAGCGGTCTCGCGGATCTTGTCCGAAAGGGCAATTACCCCGCAAACATGGTGATCCGTACCAACCAGAACCACGGTCTTGCCATCAGCCTCAAGTTCGGCAGCGAGCGTATTGGCTTCTCCAATATCGAAACGCTTTTCCTGCAGGAAGCGGCGCGATCCGAGCCAGTAGGTCTTGCCATCCCGCTGACCCGACAAACCACGCCCCGGCAACAGTTCCACGTTTTCAGCGGGCTCGTACTCAACGCCCTCCTCATTTGCGCATTCCGCTATGGCCTGCGCAAGGGGATGGGAACTGCGCGCCTCCAGTGACGCTGCTCTTCGCAGCAATTCTTGCACGCCATGACCGTTCAGCGGCACGACATCAGTAACCGTTGGTCGTCCCTCGGTGATCGTTCCGGTCTTGTCGAAAGCAAGCGCTGTAAGGTGCGCGGGCAGTTCCAGGTAAACGCCACCCTTGATGAGCACGCCATTGCGGGCAGCAGAGGTGAGCCCTGCCACGATTGAAACAGGTGTTGAAATAACCAATGCACAGGGGCAGGCAATCACGAGCAGAACAAGCGCGCGGTAAAACCACTCCTCCCACGAGGGGCCAAACAGCACTGGCGGCGCAACCGCCATCAAAAGCGCAAGCACCATGACAGCCGGGGTATAAACTCGAGCAAATTTGTCTACCCATTGCTCAGCTGCCGCACGTCGCCCTTGAGCATCGCTCACCATGCGAATGATGCGCGCCAGCATGGTATCGTCTGCGCCCTTGGTAGCTTCAACCTCAAAGGTGCCTTCACCATTGATCGTGCCAGCATAAACGTCCGCACCGACTTCCTTCATCACGGGCACGCTTTCACCTGTGATCGGAGCCTGATCCACGCTGCCGATGCCTGACCGAACGATGCCATCAAGAGGAATGCGGTCTCCGCCGCGCACCACAAAAACCGTCCCCGGCACAACGGACTTGACGTCCACTACGTCTTCCCGACCATCAGAGTGCTTAATGCGTACCGTGCTTGGCGCAATATCCATCAAGGCTGCAACGGCCTTGCGGGCCCGCCCGACACTCCAGCTCTCCAGATACAGCGATAGAGAGAACAGGAAGGCGACTGTTGCCCCTTCAAACCACTCGCCAATCCCGATTGCACCAGCTACAGCTACCATCATGAGAAGGTTCATGTCCGGGCGCAGCGTTTTCAGCGCGTACCAGGCTTTGGGAGCAACCAACCGAGCACCGGCAAAAATCGCAGCAAGATAAACGATCTCAACGCCAAGTGACGGCGTGCCTGAAAGAACCTGAAGGAGGTCAGGCTGTGAACCCGATCCAAGGTACTGAGCAGCCTGCAGAACAAGAGCGATCCCCCACAGGATGCCTGAGGCCAGCGTGAATGAACCAAGGCGCTTGTGCATCCGCTCTCGTGCTTCATCGGCTTCGCTGTCGACGAATGGCGTAGCCTTCATGCCTGTAGCGTTCACGGCTTTGATGATGGTTTGATCGCTAACATTGCTGGCTGTTGGTGAGACTATCATCTTGGTGTTGAGGATATCGAAGCCAAGATTGTCGGCGGATCCAACAACAGGCCCGACAGCTCGGCGCAAAATGCCGATTTCCTCCGCGCAGCACAGACCCTCTACTCGGAAAGAACGCGCCCCGTTCCAGTCTTTCACGTCCGGAAGGGCTTTTTCACCACTACAGCAGCCACAACTCTCCGAGGCTTTTATGGGTCGTGGTTCGGGTTCAGCTTCCGAACTGCAGCAGGTGTCGGCTTTCGCCCCGCCTTCTTTCGCTTCGCTGCCACTAGCCCCCTGTTCGGCGGCGTGAACATGTGCGCTGCAGCCGCAGTCAGAACCAACATGCGCGACGTGATGATGCGCACCAACATGTGCTTTAGAGCTACCACAACAGGAAGCGTGAGCCATCTTGTCAGACATCCTTTTTCTCCATGCAAATCACTTCGCACTTAGAGATAGGACCTCTAGTCGCTGTAGCTTCAACCCCTATTTGCGAAAAACTCGCAGATAAGCAATGAGCCGGATGGAAGCAGACGATTTTTAAAGCTTGCTGATGCCGTTTTTATCCGGGCATTTTTCCAACGCACCAGCCACGGTGAGACCGCCGCCAATCAGCGCATTCGGCCAGATTTCCGCCAGCGGCACCAGCACAAAAGCCCGCTCCATCATGCGCGGATGGGGCACGCTGAGAACGTCATCTTCCACTCGGGTTTCCCCATAAAGCAGAACGTCAATGTCAATGGTCCGTGGGCCCCAGCGTTCATCACGCACACGCCCAAGCTGTTTCTCGATACCAAGGCACGCCTCAAGCAGGCGCTTTGGTGACAAATGGGTTTTGACGGTAACGCAGCAGTTGCGGTAGTCGTCCTGAGGTACGGGCCCCCACGGAGGGGTGCGGTAGTCTGAGGACCTCCCCACCACCTCAATGCCCTCAAACGCAGACAGAGCTGAAATCGCGGCCTCAATGTAGGACTTGGTATCGCCCATGTTCGAGCCAAGGCCCAAGGCGGCCATCACCACATTACTCTGCATATCGCCCGCCCATTTCCTTCATGGCTTGCACAATTCGCACGGCATCCGCGTGCGGTTTCACATCGTGAGCCCGCACAATTTGTGCTCCAGCCTGCAACGCCAGCACATGTACACTGAGCGACCCAAACAAGCGCTCCTCCGTCTCCACGTTTAACACATGCCCCACCATGCGCTTGCGCGAGGCACCGGCCAGGACCGGACGTTCCCACTTCTTCAACGCGGAAAAGTTCTGAAGCACTTGATAGTTCTGCTCAAGGGTCTTGCCGAACCCGAACCCCGGATCGAGTATTTGGTGGTGACTGGGAATGCCCGCAGCCTCCGCCAACTTCAACGAACGCTCAAAGAACCGATCAAGTTCCGAGAGGATATCAAGGGCAGGATCCGCCTCGGTCCGGTTATGCATCATGATCACCGGCACATTCGCCTCAGCCACCACGGCCGCCATATCCGGGTCTTTTTGCAGCCCCCATACGTCGTTGATGATATGAGCCCCTGCGGCAACCGCCGCCCGCGCTACGCTCGCCTTGTACGTATCAATTGAAATGAGAACGCCCAGATCCTTAATGCGCTCCAGTACAGGCAGTACGCGCGACAACTCCTCACCAGCTGCCACTGGCGTCGCTCCAGGCCGCGTGCTCTCGCCCCCAACATCGAGAATGTCGGCACCTTCTGCAATCATTTGCTGAGCGTGAGCCAAAGCCTCTGCCGGGCCGTTGTGACACCCGCCATCCGAGAAACTATCCGGAGTGACATTCAAAATGCCCATCACCAGTGGGCGCTTGGAGGCCTCGAGTAAAGAACTTGAGAAAACTGCGGTCAAGGGCTCCCCCGTGATCATGGCATTAGCAGCAACATTGATCACGGGACATGCTCTTTTTTCGACAAGAAATCAAGCCAAGGCAGGGTGTGGTGCCGGCAAACCGCACAAGAGTTGTTTCACCTCATGCATTCTAAGGCGCCACCTGGTCCATCACGGGGACTTCTTTTGGAAGGATCGCATGGCCTCCCCAATACAAAATCGCGGTTAGGAACGTCATGCCGGGCAAAACAACCGCAAGTGCCAGCAGCGGGTCCGGAATGAAAACCGCCACAATGGCGCTGCCCAGCAAGCCAACGCCGATCTGAACAAAACCCATCATGGCCGAAGCGGCACCTGCGATACGGGGAAACGGATGCAAGCCGCGTACAGTCATGGACGGCAAGATCAAGGCATTTGCAAAGGCAAACGCGCCCACAGGAAGCATGATGCTGAAGTAACCTGGCTCCAGATAGAAATAGCCATAGATCAGCCCTAGCCCACTTGCGACCCCGAACATAGACCCCAAAGCCGCCACAGTGTCG
Source organism: Nesiotobacter zosterae (assembly GCF_033843645.1). NCBI lineage: Bacteria > Pseudomonadati > Pseudomonadota > Alphaproteobacteria > Hyphomicrobiales > Stappiaceae > Nesiotobacter > Nesiotobacter zosterae. Next base: position 112,296 of record NZ_JAWXVZ010000010.1, read on the forward strand.
GATTGCAGACGCTTCATAAGCTGGCGAGTCAACACACCGCCAAGAAAGAAGCACCCGGTTTGCATCAGCATGCCCAAGCCGAACTCTGTAGGGGTCAGACCCACAACTTCAATCAGAACAAACGGCAATACCGTGGCGAGCATGTAAAATCCACCGATGGTTAAACCTAGGATCAATGCAGGTATCAGAAACACCGGGTGGCAGAGAAGCAAGCCATATGAGGCTGCGAGCCGCTTCGGGTTTATCAGCGCCGGGTCTTTGTATCGGTTGGTCTCCGGCAACCACACCAAAACAATACCCAGCACCACGAGCCCGTAGAGCACCATGAACGCGAAAATCGCCTCCCAACCTAGGAGCTCAAGAGTGACCCCACCAATAAGCGGCGCAAAAGCCGGCCCGGCGGCCAGCATCATGCCGATCAGGTTCATGATCGCCGCGCCCTTGTCACCGGTGAATTGATCTCGAATGATGGCGCGAGAGACAGCAATTCCGCAGGAGGCACCAAGGCCCTGAATAAATCGGCCGATAAGCAGCCAGTCGATGGTGCTGGCCGCAAAAGCCATTAGGCTGCCGACAAGGTACGTTCCTAAAAACCATAGCAGGATGGGTCGGCGTCCATAGGCATCAGACAGCGGCCCACATACCAATTGCGCGACTGTGAAGCCAACAAAATAGCACGTCATTGTGAGCTTGATGGTCGACATCTGGGTGCCAAACACATCAACAAGCTCCGGCATGGCCGGTGTGTAGAGCGCAAGAGAAATGGGGCCAAGTGCAACAAGCACGGCCCCAATAATTGATGCGCGTCGTTCGCTCACGAGCGGAGAGTGCATTACGATCTGAGCTCCGACTTGGCCCCGACACTTAACTGATCACGCATTTCCCGCAACCGATCCTGAAGTGCATCAAACTCCTCAGCTGACATATGCGGCCCTGACATCCCACGCACTTGCTCTCCAATACGCTTAAGCTGCTCTACCAGCTCCAAACCCTTGCCAGTGATCTCCGTCATTTTGCTCCGCCGATCCTCAGGATGCCGCTTTCGCTCCACAAAGCCAGCACGTTCCAGCGCATCCAGATGACCGACGACCGTCATGGGTTCCACCATCATGCCCTCTGCGACCTGGTTCTGACGCAGTCCTGGATAGTGGTAAATATAGGCAAGAACCCGAGCCATGCCGGGCGTAATCCCCATACCCTTTTTTGTGATTTCTGCTTCAAATGCGCGGCGATAGGCCCGCGCCGTATCTAGAAGTACAAATCCGAAACTTTCTCGCTCTGTCTTCGACATACGCCCTCTGAAATTTTGTAAGGTAAGCTTATAAATAACGCAAATTTATATCTGCAAATTGTCATTACGTAAAGTGAACATACCATGGATCACAGGTTGCGAAACCTCGAAAGGTCTTGCGAAGGTGAGTAGCCGAATAACCTTTTATACTCGCGGCTGAACTGCGATGCGCTGGCATATCCAACACGAAAGGCAGCCTGACTGGCACTCAACCCCTCCGACAACATCATTGATCGTGCTCTTTGAAGGCGAATGTTTTTGATGTACTGCAGAGGGGACTTTGAGGTGGCAGCCTTGAACCCCTCATGAAAAGAAGACGTGCTCATGCATGCAATGCGGGCCATCTCCTCCACCGTTAACGCAGAGTTGGAATACTCGCTTTTGAGCAGTTGAAGCACGCGGTTGATACCCTGCCGCTTTTCCGAAACATGGAACAGACGCCGAAACGCCGCCCCTTGCTGCGACAAAGCCAAATGGTACAAGAGCTCGCGGTAATAGCCTTTTGTCAGAAAGCTCGCATCCCTCTCGTTGGACAAGCATTGAACCAAACGCCAGACACAATGGCGCGCCGCACTCTCCAGCTCGAATGAGGGCCCAAAAGACTGTTCCGATGGCATAGGGCTGAACTCATCGGTGAGTTCCAGAAACAGATCTGACGCCGCACCGCGATCAATCTCGGCTTTCAGGAAACAAGCAGGCTTTTCTCGCGACGCCGCAGATACTTCCAGATCGATTGCCTCAGCGGGGCTCAATAGCAGGCAAGTGAGCGCGGCATAGTTGTTTTGGTGGCCAGCGACATGACCGACAATGGAATCGGTCGCGAAGACAAGCAAGGCTGGTTGATGTTCGGCGAGGGACACCACGGTGGGGTTGTCGAACCGGTAGACTGCGATATTTTCGTGAAACGTCTGATTTGGCCCCACTTTCGAAGCCAGCTTTTTCAATCCGTCATTGAGCCAATCCATTGAGGACAGGAGCATTCCACCATAGCCTAAGGCTGCCCACTTTTTCAGGAGGCACAGCCAATCCAACATACCATCAGGACTTCTAGTTGACTCAAATAGTCAGGATTGCAATGCGATAAACTACGCAGTCTAATGAAGCGCATTCGGCCCTACGTAAATGTTGCGCGACCATAGAACTGACACACCTGATCTATACGTAACTAGGCAATACTTAAGTTCATCGGGGTACGCCCGGGAGGCATGCGTGCATCTGCCTGAAGCCAATCGAACGGACTTGGAGCTTGACGAACTGCGCCTCAGCTTTGATGAGCGCGGGTTTTCGTTCCACCATCATATTGATAATCCTGGACGTATTTGGCGCAACCTTTTCACGGAGAGCGAAGAGGTGTTTGTGGCGTTGACCCCGGGGCTGACACTGGCTATTAAAGGCGCGCTTAAGCCAGTACGACCTTTTGAAGAATTTTCTTTGGAGCCCCGTACTCGGTTTGACATTGTCGGAACCTCTTGGCACGAATGCCAGTGGGTCTACGGCTACGAAATAGCGGGCACAGAGCCGCTGCTACGCGTAATGCGTAAGGGCGGGTTACTCTTGGAAGAAGATTGGACCTTCTACCATAGCAGCTAGTTGAGGGCCTCCGAGACGTTTTGGCGAGATGACCTTAGGTTTCTTGCCCCAACCAAAGACGGGTACAATTTAGACTGTAGAGCAGTTCATTTTGTCACATAAATAGGATAGAAGAACCCGTCTTTCATAGAGAGTAATCGCAGGAAGAAGCATGTGCCGCAAAATGCTTGCGCGCACGAAACTTCCTTATGGCCTTATGGAGCCTTCATGAAACTTCGCAATATTGCGATTATTGCCCACGTTGACCACGGCAAAACAACCCTGATCGACGTACTGCTGAAGCAATCCGGCGTCTTCCGCGAAAACCAACGCACCGAAGAACGCATGATGGATTCCAACGATATCGAGCGTGAACGCGGCATCACCATTCTTGCCAAGAACACCTCTCTCGTTTGGAACGATACACGAATTAACATTGTCGACACCCCTGGCCACGCCGACTTCGGCGGTGAAGTTGAGCGCATCCTTCACATGGTCGACGGCGTTGTGTTGCTGGTAGACGCGGCTGAGGGCCCCATGCCTCAGACCAAGTTTGTGCTTGGCAAAGCCCTCAAGCTTGGCCTCAAGCCAATCGTTGCGATCAACAAGATCGACAAACCAGAACAGCGTGCCGACGAAGTGCTGGACGAGGTATTCGACCTGTTTGCATCTCTGGATGCGAACGAAGAACAGCTCGATTTCCCTGTCGTCTACGGTTCTGCCAAGCAGGAATGGATGGCTCTTGAGCCAACCGGCCCGCAAGAGAACATGGCACCGCTTTTCGACATGATCCTCGACAAGGTTCAGGAACCGGAATCCGAAGAAGGCGATTTCCGCCTGCTGGCAACAACCATTGAGTCTGATCCGTTCCTCGGTCGCATTCTCACCGGTCGCATCGCCTCCGGCACCGCCAAGCCAAACATGCCAGTCAAAGCACTGTCACGTGATGGCAAGCTGATTGAAACCGGCCGCATCTCCAAGGTTCTCGCTTTCCGTGGTTTGGAACGCCAGCCCATTGAAGAAGGCGAAGCGGGCGATATCGTCTCCATCGCAGGTCTGACCAAGGCCACCGTTGCAGACACCATTGTCGACCCACAGGTGACAGAACCGATCCAAGCACAGCCAATCGATCCGCCAACCCTCTCCATGATGTTCCGTGTGAACGATGGCCCGTTGGCTGGCACCGAAGGCTCGAAGGTTCAGTCCCGCGTTATCCGTGAGCGCCTTTTGAAGGAAGCTGAAGGTAACGTGGCGCTGCGCGTCGAAGAGACCGACGAGGCCGATGCCTTCATCGTTTCTGGTCGCGGCGAACTTCTGCTGGCGATCCTGATTGAAAACATGCGCCGCGAAGGCTTCGAGCTGTGCGTTGGCCGTCCGCGTGTGGTTTATCAGGAAGATGAAGCTGGCAACCGCCTGGAGCCAATCGAAGAAGTTATCATCGACGTTGATGACGAGTACCACGGTGCAGTGGTTCAAAAGCTCACTGAGCGTAAAGCTGAGCTGCTTGAAATGCGTCCATCCGGTGGTGGTCGTACGCGTCTGGTGTTCAATGCGCCAACACGCGGGCTGATCGGTTATCAGGCTGAACTGATGTCTGACACCCGTGGCTCCGCGATTTTCAACCGCGTGTTCCATGAGTACGCACCCTACAAGGGTCAGATCCAGGGTCGCCACACCGGTGTTCTTCTGTCCAACGGGCAGGGTGAAGCGGTTGCCTATGCGCTCTTCAACCTGGAAGACCGCGGCCCAATGATGATCGATCCGGGCACCAAGGTGTATCAGGGCATGATCATCGGCGAGCACACCCGTGGCAATGACCTTGAGGTGAACGTTCTCAAGGGCAAACAGCTCACGAACATCCGTTCTGCCGGTAAGGACGATGCCGTAAAGCTGACCACGCCGATGAAGCTGAGCCTCGAAGGTGCGCTCTCTTACATCGCCGACGATGAGCTGGTGGAAGTGACCCCGGAGTCAATCCGCCTTCGCAAGGCTCTGTTGTGCCCGCATGAACGTAAACGCGCCGAACGTGCAGCAAACAAAGGCGCAGCGTAAGCTCGTGGCCTCATAGCAATTGAAAAAGGGAAGGTTCTGTGCCTTCCCTTTTTTGCATTCAACCAGCGGCATCCTCCGCGACCGGCGTTTTCTTGAGCGCCCCCTCGTCTACCCTGATGTTTTCTTGAGCGTTCTTCTTGGCTTGGCGGCGCTTCCAGTTTGCCTTTGCCCGGGCTGTGGTCATGCGAGATCCATCTGGCGACCAGCCCGGCGGACCAAACGTGTAGCCAACAAGCTCACGAAAGCTCCGCACGCCTTTGAGGTCTTTCAGCATCGCCATCCATTCATGGAATGCGACGTAAAAGATGTTGTTGCTTTCCAGCTCCTTACCGATGCCATAGCGCGGCGGCTCCTCCCTTACTTCCTCGGTGAAGGTGCCGAACATGCGATCCCAGATGATCAGCGTGCCGCCATAGTTGGAATCCAGATAACGAGGATTGGTCGCGTGATGCACCCGGTGGTGGCTTGGGGTGTTCAGCACATATTCCAGAGGCCCAATCCGATCCACCAGCTCCGTATGAATCCAGAACTGGTAGACGAGGTTGAGAGAGGCCACGAAGTAGACCATTTCCGGCGGGAAGCCGAGAAAGGCGACGGGCATGCCGAAAATGAATGTTAGCGCTATGGTGCCGGTCCATGTCTGCCGCAACGCCGTTGAGAGGTTATAGTGCTGGGATGAATGGTGGTTCACATGGCTCGCCCAAAACCAACGATATTCATGGCCAAACCGGTGCTCCCAATAATACGCCAGATCGTAGAGCAGATAGCAGATGGCAACGCTCCACCACGCCACAGGGATGTCCTCTATAAGCCGATTTCCATAGGCCCAGCTCAGCGCCGCATAGCTGGCGGCTGCGCCAAACGCGACCTTCACAACGAGGCTTCCAATGCCCATCGAAAGGCTGATCACCGTATCTTTGAAAGTATATCCGCGCCACTGACCTCGAAGGGCCACAACTCCCTCGACAATCATCAGAATGACGAACGCCGGTACAGAGTACGCGATCGGATCGATAAAGCCCATTGAGCAGCTCCCTCCCAAGAACACTCAGTTGCCCCACTACGCCTTGTCGCCTTCCACAACAACAGACGCAGGCAGCGCTTATCCTCCGATAAACGCTGCGTCTACTTTGGGTCACAACCTTAACGGGCTGACGATCTGAGTAAAGCCCTCAATTCAGTGCCAAAGGGGCCAAAACTGCAACCTTGGACGCATTAACCCACGTTGATTGCCACGTTATTGATCCCTTCAACAAGCTCTGTATTGGCATGCAGTGTGTTGCCATTCATGCCAACAAACATGGCAACATTGATGTTACCCTGCACCGCTGCGTTGTCGGTAAGCCCCAGCAGAGCATTCTTGGCCTGCGCCCAAGTAGGAATGCCGTCCGTTATGATGTTCCCATCGCCCGCCACCGCATATTCCGGGTTGCCCTCATTTTGAACATCGTTGAATTCACCCGGCCTATTTGCGTCTTCCAGCGCATCTTTTACAGCCTGGATTGCGATATCTGTTGAGTCACCAGGTTGGGCGCCCTTGATGAACTGGACATTGCCCTTGTTGGATACGGCTAGATAATTATCCCAGAATCCGGCCAATCGCTCGGCGCAAACGGCAGGTGCGATCGGATTACCTCCCGCGCCATTGAGGTTTGCAGACAAGATATGGGCCATCGCAGTAGATTGGTCTGGCAGCTTTACGACAATCACGGTGCACGAAGCCTGCCCACCTGTAAGAAACTGAATGTCATTAAAGTCGCCACTTTGGATCGAGCCGTAAGTGTTCGCTGGGATCACGCAATAATTCATGGTTTTGTCTCCTGGGTTGATAAACCTGAAGACGAACCACACCAATGCACGTGAGCCGTTCACGCCATACAGGATTAATAGATGGTGTGTGAAATCGCGGCCCATAAAAAAGGGGGCAAGGTGCGGTTGCCACACCCTGCCCCGATATCTTCTTCCTGCGAAAAGCCTTACTCGCCCGGCTCACCACGTTCGTTCTGACGACCGAAGTTCGGGGCGGCGGATTCCTGACCAGCTTCAATCAACTGGCTACGTATGCCGCGCGTGCGCGTGAACAGGTCAAACAACATGTCGCCATCTCCCCAACGGATAGCACGCTGTAGCGCGGACAAATCCTCGGAAAAACGAGCGAGCATTTCCAGAATGGCTTCTTTGTTGTTCAGGCAGACATCGCGCCACATGGTCGGGTCAGATGCAGCCAAACGGGTGAAGTCACGAAAACCTGAAGCCGAGTACTTGATCACCTCAGAATGGGTAACCGTTTCCAGGTCATCTGCGGTGCCGACGATGTTATAGGCAATGATGTGCGGCAGGTGGGAGACAACAGCCAGCACCAGATCATGGTGCTCAGCATCCATCGTCTCCACGTCGGATCCGCAACGTCGCCAGAACTGACTGAGCTTTGCCACCGCTTTTTCATCAGTGCCCAATTCCGGGGTCAAGACACACCAACGGTTTTCAAAGAGTGACGCAAAGCCAGCATCAGGACCCGAATATTCGGTACCTGCGATCGGATGCCCCGCGATAAAGTGTACGTTGTCCGGAATATAGGGCTTCATGGCCTTGATGACGTTGGCTTTCACCGAGCCCACATCCGTGACGATTGCGCCCGGCGCAAGGCCCGGCGCAATTTGCTCTGCCACAGCCTCACAGGCACCAACCGGCACGCACACGATCACGAGGTCTGCACCCTCCACGGCCTCCCGCGCGTCACGATAATATCGGTCGCCAAGGCCCAGCTCTTCAGCACGCTGCAAGGTGCTTTCAGACCGAGTGGAGATCACGATTTCTTCCGCAATATTCTCGCGGCGCATGACGCGGGCTAGCGACGAGCCGATCAGACCGATGCCAATCAGCGCGACACGGCTAAAGGAGGGTTCAGACATATGGCTTTCTATCAGTTGGTATTAAGGAACTCAGTGAGAGCGGCAACAACGTCACGGTTCGCTTCCTCTGTGCCGATGGACATGCGAAGCGCGTTGTCGAAGCCGTAAGCGCGCACCTGCCGCAGCACACAGCCGCGGTCCAGCAGATACTCATCTGCATCAGCTGCTCGCTTCCCGTCCTCCTCCGGGAAATGGATGAGAACGAAATTGCCGACGCTTGGGGTTACCCTGAGGCCAATCTTGGTCAATTCCTCAGTTACCCATGGCAACCACTTTTCATTGTGGGCCACCGCCGCTTCAACGAACGCCTGATCCTGCACCGCAGCAGCGCCAGCCGCAATGGCCGCACTGTTCATGTTGAACGGACCGCGAATGCGGTTCAGGGCGTCGATCACGTGATCTGGCGCATAGCCCCACCCAACACGCAGAGCAGCAAGACCATATATCTTGGAGAACGTGCGGGTCATGATGACGTTGTCAGAGGTGGCAACAAGCTCCAGACCGGCCTCATAATCGTTGCGGCGAACGTACTCCGCATAGGCTGCATCCAGAACCAGCAGCGTCGACTTTGGCAAAGCGGAATGCAGACGGCGCACTTCATCAAAAGGAAGATAGGTGCCGGTTGGATTGTTCGGGTTTGCAAGAAAGACAATTTTGGTCTTGCTTGTTACCCGCTCAAGGATGGCATCAACATTGGCCGTACAGTCTGTCTCGGGCGCCACAACAGGCGTCGCCCCTGCAGCCAGAATGGCGATATTGTAAACTAGGAAGCCATGCTCCGAGTAGATCGCTTCATCACCTTCACCAAGATAGGCATAGGCAATAAGGCTCAAGATTTCGTCGGAACCGCAGCCGCAAATGATGTTGCCTGCATTGAGGCCATTCACTTTGGCAATAGCTTCGCGAAGTTCCGTAGCCGCGCCATCGGGGTATAGCTCCAGTGACTTCACTGAGCCGTAGGCTTCCAGTGCGGCGGGGCTGGCACCAAGCGGCGTCTCATTGGAGGACAGCTTATGGAGCTTTCCATGCCCGTTGCCCTTGGACTTGCCGGGAACGTATGGTGCAATCTGCATAACACCAGGGCGGGGAACAGGGCGTAAAACCGGCTGATCCATAAGACTTAGTCCTCTTCACTATCCCGGTCGGACCGTTCATCGGCCTCCGGGTCACCATCAAATTCACCATCAATGTCGATTGGGGCTGCATAGCCACCCACAAGGCGCAGCTTGTCCGGCAGGGCCCCGGAAGCTGAGAAGGCCTCCTGAAGGTCGGCAGAGCTTAAATCACCTGAGACGGCAAGCAATGCATCAACGCCTTCGTAAGTGCGATAAAAACTCAACACTTCAATACCCTGGCTCATCAATGAGACGGGGGGCGTGCCGTTCCAGCGAGCATCATACACCCGCACATCTGTAACAGCCTCTGTGTCATACGCCCCGGCAATCACCAAAGCGGGCAAGTCCGCTGCACGTTCATCCATGACCAGGAACGGCAACCGCGCCACAACCATTGGACCGCTGCTGCCATCGCTGCGAATGCCAAGGCCGCGCCACCACGGCTGCTCAGCGCGCTCTTCAAGCCCGACAATGCCCAGATCCCCGGCATTTTCATGAACTGCAGCCAGCACCGCCGGTGGATCAATCTCCTCAGAAAGCGGCACGTCGAAACCGAAATAGAACCGAGCGCTTTCCATCAACGCTGCTGCATTGCTGGCACCATCCATGTGCAGTGTGACACCGCCCAGCGCCGAAGCGGATCCGGCAATGATCTCACGCCATAAATGCTCGACTGTCAGCAGCGACAATGGTCCGGCATGCGCTTCCACGCGCGCGCGCAGAACTTCAGCCTCGCGCGCTGGATGGTGGAGCGGCTGTGACAAACCGGCGGCTTCTTCAAGAGCCCGTTGCTGTCCCACAAGGGCTGCACGCTCAATCAAAAGTTCGTGTAGCTGCGCATCAACCGCATCGACGCGGGCGCGCACCTCTTTCAAACCTTCAATCTTTTTCATAGGTTCAGTTGGAAATGCCATACCATACCATTCAGGGCTGATGAAGTTACCGCACAGACATAGAAAACTCGGCGAGCGAAATCAAAAGAAAACATTGACACGCTTAGCCCCGGCCCATAGCAAACTTGCAAAATTCTTGTCAAAACAAAGATAAGATGGAACGACGATCCGTTTCCATGCCGGAGATAAAATGACCGACAGCGCTGGTACTGCCACAGGGGCGAGCGAGACCGAAGCAACTGCAACAGAACGCGCAGTTGATGCGATAGGCCAACAGGATGAAGTGAATCACCCATCCAGCAAGGTCATGCGATTTGGTCTGGACATGCCCTTGAAACTTGACGGCGGCACCGAACTTGCGCCTTGGCAAATCGCCTACGAAACCTACGGTAGTCTCAATGAGGAGAAGACCAATGCAATCCTCATTTGCCATGCCTTGACCGGCGACCAATACGTCGCGTCCACCAGTCCCGTGACCGGCAAACCCGGTTGGTGGGAGATGATGGTCGGCCCTGGCAAGCCCGTGGATACGGATCGATTCTTCGTTATTTGCGCCAACGTTCTGGGCGGATGCATGGGCACCACAGGCCCGGCCTCAACCAGTCCTGCAACTGGCGAACCCTACGGCCTCACCATGCCGGTGGTTACAATTGGCGACATGGTCCGCTCCCAAGCAAAGCTTGTGGAAGCGCTCGGCATCGAAACCCTGTTCGCCGTTGTTGGTGGATCAATGGGTGGCATGCAGGTCCTGCAATGGGCCGCAGCTTATCCGGAAAAGGTCTTCGCAGCCGTCCCAATCGCTACTGCACCGCGCCATTCTTCACAAAACATCGCATTCCACGAAGTTGGTCGGCAGGCCGTGATGGCCGATCCGGACTGGCTAAATGGCGACTACGAAAGACATGGCAAACGTCCAACCAAGGGTCTTGCCGTGGCCCGTATGGCGGCGCACATCACCTACATGTCTGACATGTCGCTGCACAACAAGTTCGGGCGCAACCTGCAGAACCGCTCCGAGATCACCTTCGGCTTCGACGCCGATTTCCAGATCGAGAGCTACCTGCGCCATCAAGGCATGACCTTTGTGGACCGGTTCGATGCCAACTCATACCTTTATGTGACACGCGCCATGGACTACTTCGACCTGGCAGCTCAGCACGGGGGCAAACTGGCCAACGCCTTCTTGCACACCAAGACCCGCTTCTGCGTTGTGTCATTCACGACAGACTGGTTGTTCCCCACATCAGAGAGCAAAGCAGTAGTTCAGGCTCTGAATGCTGCGGCAGCCAATGTTTCCTTCGTCGAGATTGACAGCGACCGAGGGCACGACGCATTTCTGCTGAACGAACCAGAGATGTTTGCAACCGTATCCGGCTTCCTGAACAGTGCTGCAGAAGCGCGCGGCCTCAACGCCTGAAGCGCTATGCGTGGCCAGCTCCCTGTTTCTCAAATGGTTTCAAAATCGACATGAACAAGCACGTACCCAACACCATTCGCGGCGACCACCGCCTCATCAGCGATCTGATCACCAAACCCGGCGCGCGAGTTCTCGACATCGGCTGTGCGAACGGAGACCTTTTGGATCACCTTATTCGCAGTCACAATATTGATGGTCGCGGTGTCGAGCTTTCTCAGGCTGGCGTCAACAAATGCGTGGCCCGAGGCCTGTCCGTCGTTCAAGGTGACGCGGATCTGGATCTGAGCGCCTACCCAGATGACGGTTTTGACTACGCAATCCTCAGCCAGACGCTTCAGGCAACAAAAGACCCAAAGCAGGTCATGCAGGAGCTGCTGCGCATCGGCAAAAAAGTTGTCGTGTCCTTCCCAAACTTCGGCCACTGGCGCAACCGCATGCAGCTACTGACCAAAGGCCGCATGCCCGTAACCGACTATCTGCCATACACATGGTACGACACGCCAAACATTCACTTCTGCACCATCCGCGATTTTGTTGAGCTGTCAAAGGAAGTGGACGCCGAGGTTTTGAAGGCACAAGCGCTCAACGCCAAGGGCGAACCCATTGGCTTCAATGCGCCATGGTGGGTGTGGAACCTTATTGGTGATCAGGCCGTCTTTCTTCTCAAGCGCAAGTAGCAGCTCCGCTTAACACCATTCAGCAGCTGGGGTGCGGGTCCTGTTTCCCAGAACCATCCATCGCCTGAACACCCGCCGTTTTGCCGTCCGGCAAGAACACGGGTTGCAACACGCGGGCAAAGCGATTGTTGCGGTTCATAATGCCACGGTAGACCTTCTTTTCAGCCTCTACCACGAGAAGACCAGCAAAAGCAGGCCACAAAACCTGTCCAATGCGCTCAAATGAACGCGCCGACTTCAAAATCATGCGTGACTTCGTGGGTGGCACATAAAGCGCTTCTTCTCGCGTGACCACTGAGAGCATATGGCTTGTCAGAAAGCTCTCCAACTGGGGCCGGGAATAGGGCCTGCCATACCCAAACGGTGACACCTCAGAACGGCACCATGCCCCTCTACGGTTCGGGACAATCGCCAGAAGGCGCCCTCCGGGAGCCAGAACCCGATAGGCTTCCGTCATCAAACCATCAGGGTCATGCGCCATATCCAGCCCATGCACCAGAATAATCCGGTCAATACTCGCATCTGGCAGCGGCAACGCGTCGTTTTCCGTTAGAAACGCAGAGTTGGGCCGCGTGTGCTCACGTGGCCAGCGCATGACGCCTTGTGCCGCAGGCATTGCTGCAAAGAGACGGTTGGATTCTTTCAAATACTGACGCATGAAAGGTGTTGCATACCCAATGCCGAGCATGCTGAGCCCACGCATTTCCGGCCAAATCTCGCGCACACGCGCTCCAACGAGTACACGAAGTGTGCGCCCAAGCGGCAAATCGTAGAACTCGCGAAGATGTCGAACATCAAGATACATGCAGCCGTCCGTGTGTAGTGCAACACTTCCTTTATGGGGTCAGCGCAGTGTTTGCGCAATGCCGGATCAAGGTGCCAGCCAGCCATCGCGACACCTTATCGCCGCCTTTCCCATAATTGCTGGTTGAATTTCAATGGACCTACCCCGATGATCGCCCCTCCGAACTTGCCTAAAACCGGGAGCCCCGTCATGAGTCAGGTCGAATATCGGCAATTTACCTGCCTTTCAGATAACTTCGGCGTCATTGTCCACGACCCGCAGAGCGGCACGACCATCGCTTTGGATGTGCCGGACGCTGCCCCTTACCTCGCTGTGCTTGAGGCCGAGGGCTGGAACCTCACCGACATTCTCATCACCCACCACCACTGGGATCACGTCGGTGGTCTTGGCGAGCTGAAAGAAAAGTCCGGCGCCCGCGTGGTCGGGCCGGCGCGCACCCAGCAAAAACTCTCGGAGATCGAGGTTGGCGTGGAAGACGGCGACCACATTATGGCTGGCCCATTGAAAGTTCGCGCGCTGGCCACGCCCGGCCATACACTGGACCACATAACCTGGTGGTTTGAAGACGCAGGTCTCGCACACACTGGCGATACCCTGTTTGCTTTGGGCTGCGGCCGCCTGTTTGAAGGCGATGCGCAAATGATGTGGGCCTCTCTAACCCATATCGTTGACACGCTGCCTGAGGAAACTGTTTTGTTTTGCGGGCATGAGTACACCCTGTCAAACGCACGCTTTGCCCTGACCATAGATCCGGAAAACACAGAGCTGATCAAGCGTGTGGCAGAAATCGAAGCCTTACGCCGCGAGGACAAGGCAACGCTACCCACAACACTCAAACTTGAGCTGGCTACAAATCCGTTCCTGCGCGCTGCGAACCCCGCCATCCAGAAGCATCTTGGCATGGAGGGGGCCCCGCTCTCCGACGTCTTTGCGGAAATTCGCCAGAGGAAGGATATGGCGTGATGAGCCCCATTTCTGCTGACGACATCATTCGGGAGCTGAACATGCAGCCCCATCCGGAAGGTGGCTACTACGTGGAGACCTTTCGCGATGGCGGAAGCCCACAGCCCCGCGGGGCCTGTACGGCCATCTATTACCTCTTGAAGGAAGGGCAGGTTTCTCACTGGCATAAGGTGGATGCCTGCGAGATCTGGCATTTTTATGCGGGCGATCCCCTCGCCTTGTCCATCAGTGATGGTGAGGCGGCTCCTTCAGTTCTTGAACTGGGAACGGATCTTTTCGCTGGGCAGCGCCCGCAAGGCGTGGTTCCGGCAGGGGCGTGGCAATCAGCGCGCGCCCTCGGAAGCTGGACCCTTGTCGGCTGCACCGTCGCACCAGGGTTTCAGTTTGAAGGGTTTGAACTTGCGCCCAAAGGGTGGGTGCCAGGTGCCAAATGAGTCGCCCTTGACCCCCTAAAAAACAGGGCGACATTTCCCCTGGAAACGGAATTTGCGGTGTTTTTCTGCAAATTCCGTCAGCCAAGAGACGATAAAAACTACAAACAAGACCAAACATTTAGGCCGTTGCGGTAGTTTTATTCATGTTTTTTTGCCGCAACCAATAGCTAAGACATGCAACTGGCGCATATCTCACGAACACCTGCACCAACCTATCCTTTTTCAGAAAAAGCTATACTTACCAAATCAAAAACCTATACTTTTCATGGAATTACAATTTGACCAAAATACAGCCCTTCTCCACGCAAGGAAAACGCTGCTTATGCTATAGTGGCCTGATTGGAGCTCTTTGACAGCTAAAGGGTCGTCAGTGTGCCCATTGCCCCTCTTGCTTTAAAGAGTAGGCCGGGTATTGTGCGCCGCGTTGGACGGCACAAACGCCGCCCGGCGCGTATCTTTTAACTGGAATTAATCATGGCCCAAGGCGACATCAAAAAGGTTGTGCTTGCCTATTCTGGCGGGCTCGACACCTCGATTATTCTCAAGTGGCTCCAGTCCGAATTCGGCTGCGAGGTTGTAACTTTCACCGCGGACCTCGGTCAGGGCGAAGAGCTTGCACCAGCACGACGAAAGGCGGAGCTTCTGGGCGTAAAAGAGATCCATGTTGATGATCTCCGGGAAGAGTTCATTCGGGATTTTGTGTTCCCAATGTTCCGGGCCAACGCTCTGTACGAGGGCGAGTACCTCCTCGGCACCTCCATTGCACGGCCGCTGATTTCCAAGCGCCTTATCGAGATTGCAGAGGAAACCGGTGCCGACGCCGTTGCCCACGGCGCAACAGGCAAGGGCAACGATCAGGTTCGCTTCGAGCTGGCCTGCTATGCCCTCAACCCGGATATCAAGGTGATTGCCCCTTGGCGCGACTGGACGCTTAAATCTCGTAGCGATCTGATCGACTTTGCGGAAAAACATCAGATTCCGGTGCCAAAAGACAAGCGCGGCGAAGCGCCGTTCTCCGTTGACGCAAACATGCTGCACTCTTCTTCAGAAGGTAAGGTTCTGGAAGATCCAGCAGAAGAAGCGCCGGACTATGTGTACCAGCGGACCGTCGATCCAATGGATGCGCCGGACCATGCAACAACACTTGAGATCGGCTTTGAGAAAGGTGACCCCGTTTCCATCAACGGCGTCCACATGTCTCCGGCAACTCTGTTTGCCAAGCTTAACGATTTTGGCCGCGAGAACGGCATCGGACGTCTGGACCTGGTGGAAAACCGGTTCATCGGCATGAAGTCCCGCGGCATCTATGAAACGCCGGGCGGCACCATTTTGATCAAGGCCCACCGGGCGATGGAATCCATCACTCTTGACCGCGACGCAGCACACCTTAAAGACGAGCTGATGCCTCGCTATGCCAAGCTCATCTACAACGGCTTCTGGTACTCTCCAGAGCGTGAGATGCTTCAGGCGGCGATCGACAAGAGCCAGGAAATGGTCAGCGGCACGGTGACCCTTAAGCTCTACAAGGGCAATGTCATGGTTGTCGGCCGGTCTTCTCCGCTCTCGCTCTACTCTGAAGAGCTGGTGACTTTTGAAGACGACAACGGCGCTTACGATCAGAAGGATGCGGCAGGCTTCATCCGGCTCAACGCTCTGCGTCTTCGCACTTTGGCCAAGCGCAAACAGCTGGCGGACAAAGGACAGTAAAAAACCAAATCACCGTCCTGGGGAACAAAATGAACCCGCCTTCGGAAATGAAGGCGGGTTTAACTTTTTCCGTCGCTTGCTTTCAGCTTCTTTCCCTTGCACATAGAGGGCACGTTGGTTCACGTAGGCAGCGCGAGGGCAGAATGAACAGCAGCTGGACAGAAAGAAAAAGCGGCAAGCAAAAGCGCGTGGACGATCCACGGGATCCGTTCGATATCGACTACTCCCGCATTGTGCATTCAGCTTCCTTCCGGCGCCTCCAGGGAAAAACGCAGATCCTCAATCTCGGGGATAGCGACTTCTACCGAACCCGCCTCACCCACTCCATGGAGGTGGCACAGATTGCAGGCGGCCTCGTCAAACAGCTGCGTGGTCTTCTCTCCAGCACACAGCACCCAGCAGCCGAATGGCTGCCCGCCGAAAACCTGGTTCAAACGCTTGGCCTTGCCCATGATCTGGGCCATCCCCCTTTCGGGCATGGGGGTGAAGTGGCACTGAACTATTGCATGCGCGCAAATGGCGGCTTCGAGGGCAATGGGCACAGCCTGCGCATTCTTTCCAAGCTGGAAGCCTTCTCGCCTGAAAACGGCGCAGACCTAACCCGCCGCGTTGCTCTTGGCCTGCTGAAGTACCCCGTTTCATTCAGCGCTGCGAGCAACAGCGACGTCAAACCGCGCCTTCACGCGAACACCACAGCCGTGCAACTCATCGACCACAAGGCATGTGTTCCGCCAAAGGCATACATGGACACGGAACAAGATGTGGTTGATTGGCTGCTTGCACCCTTCAGCATCACCGACCGAGAAGCGTTCGTTGAAGTGCAACCTCGCGCGGGAAAACATGGCAAAGCGAAACACAAGAGCTTTGATTGCTCAATTATGGATGTGGCCGATGACATTGCCTACGGCGTTCACGACTTGGAAGACGCGATTGCTCTGGGCCTGATTACGGAAGATCAGTTCCGCAACCGCATTGGCGATGACACCTGCACGGCGTTTCTGGACGAACAAGCAGAACGCTATTCCGACAAGATTGGCAACAACGCCTTCGAAAAAATGGTAGGAGGCCTGTTTGGCGATGGCTCCCGGCGGAAGATGTACATCTCATTGCTCGTTCATCACTTCATTTCAAATATTGAACTGAAGCAGCTGGATGCATTCGAGCACCCGCTGCTGAAGTACCGCGTGAAGCTGAAGGATCAACCAAACGAGTTCCTTTCAGCTCTGCAGAAACTCGTCGCTGATTTCGTGATCTTCACACCGCGTGTCCAGCATCTGGAGTTCAAAGGCCAAAAAATGGTGGTCTCGGTGTTCGAGGTCTTTGCCTCCGACCCCAAATCTTTCTTACCGGAAGATGCTTATGCAAAATGGACGCAGGCCGATAACGATCCGCGTGTCATCTGCGACTACATCGCTGGAATGACAGATAACTTCCTGCTGAAAACCTACGACCGCCTCTTTAGCCCACGTATGGGCTCGATCTTCGACCGCCAGTAACGCGCTCACCGATCCATTGCGCTGGACTCCTTGACTTCAGACCAGCGACAAACACGGTGCGAAAATGAGAGGTTTGTTCGACACAGACCGCGGATACCATACTGCCCGCCACTACCTATCAATCACTGGTATCTAAATCAGTTCGGGGCATTCATGTGGCAGGCGTTTGAGTACACCAATCAGTTTTTGCTGTGCAATTTGCTCTACAATACAACTGATATGCACTACAAGCGCAGATCAAACGAGTGCCACGAACGCTTGTTCATGGATATCGTTACCCGGGTCGCAAAACCCGAACTGTTTGTTGAGGTCGGCGCCCACGAGGCAGACACGTCACTTACTCTGGCAAAAAAGCTTGAGAACTGCACTGCCTTGGCGCTTGAAGCCGATCCTGAAGTCTTCGAACATTTCGAAATGGAGTTTGATCGCTCTCCACCGCCACCCAACTTTCAATACATCAACAAAGCCGCCTCTGACCGCTCTGGCGTCATTCCGTTTTTCAAGCAAAAACAGAAAGAAACCCAGAGCGACCTGTACAAAAACAATTCTTTGATGCGTAAACCCGGAGAGCTGTACGACACCACCAATGTCGAGTGCGTAACTCTGGATGCCATCTCTCAACCGGAACTAAAGCGCCCGACTGTTTTGCGAATAGATGTCGAGGGGCACCTTTTTGAAGTGCTCAGAGGTGCGACAGAAACCCTCAAAAATACAATAGCAATCTATGCTGAAGTTGAAGACTACGAAATCTGGTCCGGCCAAAAGACAGTTTTTCAGAACTATGAGCTCCTCAAACAGGCTGGGTTTTCGCCTGTAACGCGGGACGTTGAAACACCAGGTCAGTACAACGTGTTTTTCCTTCGGAATGAACTTGCGTTTTCGCGCGCCTATAGAGGCAGAATAGCTCTGTACTTTAAAGAACTATCTGTTCTGAACGAGTTGGCAGGAAGAAACGTCAAGGTTTAAGACAGGAGCTTTGCTTTGAAGTTTTTCTATTTGCGCTTCATCGGGTATTTGAAAAGTCTGATTGAACTTCGCACCATGCGACTTAACATCAAACGCCTGGAAGAAAAAGTTGCAGACGGCAATGCTGAAGTGCCGTTTACAACTGTCACTACTGATCAATATTTCGCTAGGGAGTATGGGAGGAGTAGCGAGCGATTAAACCACCAACTTCATGCACCCCTGTCATCGCGGCGAACCAAACTACTGCTCACAGAAGACTTCCACCTAAACCGGCGAAATTTCTCTTCTCTTCACAAGTACCTCGAGGCTTCAAAAGCCCAAGTAACACTGGGCATCAAGCCAGACACCTATGCCTTCCAGTTGATGCAAGCCAACGGCAATTATGACGAACACAGTTCAGCACTAGCCTCATACTTGAAGAATATTGAAAACAAATCATCCGCCGAGTTGAAGGCTTTAAAGCGGCACAGCACTCCGATCAGAGAACTGGTGTTTGAGGAGCTGCTATGTGCCCGCATTCACCTCAAGCACTGGCAAAGCCAACAAATAGAGAAAGACAGCGCAGTTGTTTTCGATATTGCTTGGGAACATGACCGCACCACTCTGTTAAATTGCTATGCCGCCGCGCTTTTTTGGTTCGATTTCTGGCAGAAAATACCTGACTTGGACAAACAACATATCGCAGTCATATTTTCAGGGTCCCGAATATACTGCAGGACACTCATGCAAATACTGCGAAAAACACAAGTCAGGTGTTATGTAGCCGAAACATTTCTCACGGGAAATCACTTTTATCTGGAGCACAGATACACACCAATCTCTAATTCTTCGAACAGCCGACATTCCAATCACATCGTGGCTGATCTGAACTCAGATCTCGACAGTAAGGCAAAGCGCATCAGAGCCATTCAGGCCCACAATGCCTTTCGCTCAATGAAGAACAAGAATGTTACGCAGCCGCCAGAGCAGGCTCTTTCATTTACACAAGGCTACCAAAACGTCCATCTGATACTCGGACAAGTGATCAATGATTACTCCATCATCTCGGGCGATGGCACGGTTTTGTCCACGATTCCTGCCTACAAGAAAATGATTGAGGCCTTGCTGGCAGATGAAGATGCACTTGTCGTATTCAAGGCGCATCCTTGGGAAACGGCAAAGTACGGTGATCTCGGCAACGTGACGCTCAAGTATCTCCAAGACTGGCAAGAATGCCTGCCAGCTCACCAAAAAGAACGCCTTGTGCTTTTGGAAAACTCGAACTTGCGGCAGCTTCTAAGAGAATGCAGCGGCGTGTTCACGCTGTGCTCGCAAGGCGCGATTGAGGCCGCTCTGGAAGGCTTCAAGCCTTACGTAATAGGTGGTGCCTTCTACGACCAAGGTGGGTTTACCAATAATCTGAGTTCCACAGGTGAACTGCGGAAAATTGTCGAAGACAACAAGCTCGTCTGCACGCTTTCCTTGGAGGAATACGAAGGTCTGGAGGCGTATCTCTCATTCATGATATTGGATCACCTGTTCCTCGCCAACAACTGTCCTTTACATCGAATTTCGGCGATGCTCCAGGAGCCCCAAAGCCTCCCACATATCAAATCCAAGGCCAGCGAAATCAGCATTCGCCCAACCTTCGAAGAGGCGTTGGCATGAAAGTGAACTTCGTCATAACCCGGGACTTGGGCAGCAAGATTTTCGCGGACCTTTTCAGGAGATTTGCCAGAGACGGCCGGTTTGACCTTGCGATCTCAGAAAAGGCACTTCCAGGAGCGGACATCTATCACTTTCACAGACCGCAGCTTGAAGAGCACCTGCCTGCACGCAGCGTTGTGACAGTCCATCACGACCTGGAGGACAGCGACCCCTTTGTATCGTTTGACCGCTTCGAGTCAAAGTACCGTCAAGCAGAGCGCATAATCTGCCTGAACACGGGTCAAGCGGAGTTTCTAGCCCAACACGGAATGCACCACACAGTGGTGGTTCCCCATGGCTACGATCCCAAGCTTTTCAGCAAAAAGCCTCTCCGTACATACAAAACTGGCGAACCTCTCAAGCTCGGCTTCATCTCACGGCGCTATGGCCGCCGCGTCAAGGGAGAGGTCCTTCTGGAAGAGATCTTTCAAACCCTTCCACCGGGCAGCGCAGAGTTTTATCTGATTGGGGAAGGGCGAAGTCAGGATGCCGCCCTTTTAGAGAGCTTTGGCTTTAGCTGCCGTTGTTATGAGTTCCTGCCCTACCAGCTTTTTCCGGAGGTCTACAAGGAGATTGACTTCCTTCTCATGCTCAGTGCGCATGAAGGAGGGCCAGCGAACATTCCGGAAGCTATTGCCTCTGGGACGCCAGTCCTGACCACGCCTGTTGGACTAACAAGAGACTTGATTGTCGACGGCGAGAACGGCCTGTTCCTATCAGGGGACTTTAAGCAAGATCGGGAAACACTGCTTAAAGTGATGAACAACGAAAACGGCATTTTCGATCGATTGACCCAAGGCGCACATATGTCCAACAAGGCGATCACTTGGAACGAGGTCATCTCCCGCCATATTGACATCTATCGCACGGTTTCCGGCATCGCCTCCGCTGGCGAGCCAAAAGAATTAGCAAACTCAACCACATAGCTTCAAATCAGGGCTGACAGAAGTAGTCGCTTGCGCTTCCTGCCAACCCCTTTCGCTTTTACAGATCGAGCACCAGATGCGGAGCGCCATCACTGGTTTTGGCCCACGTCACGCCCTCTGGTGACACGGTGGCGTTGACTCTTTGCCGGTAGGCAGAAAAGCTCTCAAATCTGACCACATCAACCGCCTCGTCAAATTGCAGCGTCAACTGATAGGCATCCCCGTGGCCAATCGGGTGAACTGAGAGCACAGTACCTTCGAAGGGCTGCTTCAAATACCGGCCCGAGACACGGTCACCAATGGAAAGATGAAGTTGTGGTCTGTTGGAAAGGCGTGCGGCGGCCACATTCCAGTTGCGAAAACCAAGCTCCTTTGCAACGTGCTCCAAGGCTTCGGAATGGGTGATCACCTTCCCAATCAGTGCAAGGTTAGCGCGCACTTCACGGGCTCGTTTCTTGGCAGTGCTCAAGGTTGGAACAGACAGAGCTGCGGGCATGAAAGCATCCTTTCATTGTCATCAGCATTACTCTGCGGGTGCCCACATTACCGCAGACCGCTGAAAACTAGGGATCTGCTTGTTATGCCGTGATGACAGAGAGCTTCACCATAAGCCCATTGGCTCGTGAGCGGCAGGCCTCTCAACCTTGTCCACCGTGATAGGGACAACGGACAAGCCTGTCAACCAACAGCGCCGCACTGGTGCTTTCACGCCAACCTGTTGCGCATGAACAAGAAGGGCGCCTGAGCGCCCTTGAGTTCCCTGGCGTAGGACGGATCAAACCTGCGCCAATGCCTGTTCTACATCCGCCAGCAAATCATCCGTGTCTTCAATGCCTATGGAGAGACGCAGGGTCTTGTCAGAAATACCCAGCTCAAGTCGCGCTTCTTCCGCCACACTCTGGTGGGTGGTGGTTGCCGGATGTGTGATCAGGCTCTTGGCATCGCCCAGGTTGTTGGAAAGCTGCACGATGTTCAGCGCGTTGGAGAACTTGAAAGCCGCTTCCTTGCCGCCAGCAAGATCAAACGCCAACATGGTCGAACCACCCCGCATCTGCTTCTTGGCGATCTCCGCCTGAGGATGATCGTCACGGCCAGGATAGACAAGGCGAGAAACAGCGTCATGCTCAGCCAGCAGATTGGCGACCTTGCCTGCAGTATAGGTTTGGCGCTCAACGCGAAGAGGCAGCGTTTCAAGCCCCTTCAGCAGCACCCAGGCATTGAACGGGCTCATGGCCGGGCCAGTGTGCTTATAAGGATCATGGAATTCTTCGGTGATCCACTTCTCATCAGAAAGCACCACACCCCCGAGGCAGCGTCCCTGCCCATCGATGTGCTTGGTGGCGGAATATATCACCACATCAGCGCCCAGCGCCAGAGGCGATTGCCAAATGGCAGTTGCAAACACATTGTCGACGATCAGACGCGCACCGGCGTTGTGCATGAGATCTGCAACGGCCTGAATATCAATCACATCCAACGTCGGGTTGGTTGGACTTTCCATGAAGGCGACTTTGGTGTTCGGGCGCAGAGCTGCCTTCCATTGCTCAAAATCAGTCCCGTCAATAAGGGTCGATTCGACCCCGAAACGAGGCAGCAACTGCTCGATGATGTATCGGCAAGACCCAAACAGGGCCTTCGGTGCAATCACGTGATCGCCCGCCCTCACTGAAGCCATCAGGGCAGAATGCACAGCTGCCATACCGGAGGCGGTCGCCCGCGCAGCCTCTGCGCCCTCGATCTCGCACATGCGCTTTTCAAACATGGAGACGGTGGGGTTTGCATAGCGAGAATAGATGTAGCCCGGCTCCTCGCCCAGAAAACGAGCCTCTGCCGCTTCAGCACTGCCATACACAAAGCCCTGTGTCAGATACATGGCTTCAGACGTTTCACCAAAACTGGATCGCGTGGTCCCTCCATGCACGAGTTTGGTGGCTGGCTTCCAAGTGTCTTTGTTGTCTGTGCTCATTATGCGTCCTTGCCATCATCGGTTTTCGAGAACTGCCCTGCTCATAGAGTGGCCCGTTTCTGAAAACAAAAAACCCCGGCCGAAATAGCCAGGGTCTTGCTACAAGAACCCGGCCCTTTAGCAACTTATTTTACGTGGCAGCAAGCCGGCCGGCCCAAATCACCACAAAACAGGCCTTTTGATTAGGCCAAAGACAAGGGTGCGTCAAACAAATTTGTGGCCCTGCTTTCTTGAAGTATCCTCAAAACCAGATCACAGAAGCCTTGGCCTGTGCCTCATTGTCCTGTAATCACGGAAGTCACTTGAGAAAACACGAGCTGCGCTTTACTGCAGTTGAGCAGACAGCAAATCAGATCATGGGACCTACCGGTATGGGTGGAATTCTTCCTGCGAAAACAATCGCCAACATGTTTGCAACCGGGGCCATTTCGGCGCCGCGCAAACCAGATGAAGACCAGATCCAGCCTGCGAGCCTGGACCTCCGGCTGGGAGCCAAGGCGTGGCGCGTTCGTGCCTCTTTCCTCCCGGGTCCCGGTGCCCTTGTGGAAGACAAGCTGCAAAACCTCATTTTGCATGAAATTGATCTGACCAAAGGCGCCGTGCTGGAAACCGGGTGCGTTTACATCGTAAAGCTTCAGGAAGCCCTGAAGCTGCCTGAGGGCCTGTCCGCCACCACAAATCCAAAGAGCTCCACGGGCCGCATTGATGTGTTCACCCGTGTCATTGCCGATGAAGGCCGCGCCTTTGACAGTGTCCGCGAAGGCTACTCCGGCCCGCTTTACGCAGAAATTTCCCCGCGCACTTTCCCTGTCCTCGTGCGTGAAGGCACCCGCCTCTCACAGATCCGCTTCAGAAATGGAGATGCCCTGATCTCAGATGAAGAGCTTCTCAAGGTGCATGAAGAGCACACACTGGTGTCGGGCGGAGACGATCTGATCGGCGGCGGCGTGCAGCTCTCAATCGACTTGAAGGGCACGGGCAAGGATAGCCTCATCGGATACCGCGCCAAACGCCATACTGGCGTCATCGACGTGGACAAGAAAGAAGCGCAAACCCCGGAGGAGTTCTGGGAGCCGATTTATAACCGCGGCGATGCCTCGCTAATCTTGGACCCCAACGAGTTTTACATTCTGGTGTCGCAGGAAGCCGTTCACGTGCCGCCCATGTACGCCGCCGAAATGGTACCCTTTGATCCGCTGGTGGGTGAATTTCGCGTGCACTACGCTGGCTTCTTTGATCCGGGCTTTGGTCACTCGACAGTCGGAGGTTCCGGCTCCCGTGCTGTTCTCGAAGTACGCTCTCATGAAGTGCCCTTTATCGTGGAGCATGGTCAGACAGTCGGACGTCTCGTTTACGAAACCATGCAGGAACGGCCTGAAACCCTCTATGGCGAGGGGATTGGCTCCAACTACCAGGGCCAGGCCCTCAAGCTGTCCAAGCACTTTAAAAAGCCTCAGAAGCAGAACTAGACAACTCACGGAAACGCATGCCGCTCTATACGGTCACTCGGGAATTTCAGGCTGAGCTGGAAGAGAAGAAGTCTCGCTTCCTCGCTTTTCTGGTTCCCTATGACCGCTTCGAAACCCGCCTCTCCGAACTGCGCGATCAACACCGCAAAGCCAACCATCATGTCACCGCGTTCCGGCGCATGCTGGATGAGGGGCGTATTGATGAAGGGGCAAAGGATGATGGCGAGCCCGCCGGAACATCCGGCATGCCTATGCTCAAGACCATGATCGGCGCCAGGCTCATCAACTGCGGCATTATCGTAGTGCGATATTTCGGCGGCACAAAGCTGGGCACAGGCGGTTTGGCACGGGCGTATTCCGGCGCTGCAAACGCGGCCATAAACTGTGCCGAATTGGAACAATGGTTCCCGATCAAGACAAAGAAGGTCTCCGTTTCCTTTGCCGACACCTCTGAGCTTGAACGCCGTATCTCCCTGCTATCCTTGAGAGTTTTGGACCGCACTTTCACAGAGGACGGTGCCACACTGCTCATCGAGGGGCCAGAAGAGACCCTCGCCCAGCTCTAAGCACAGCCCTCAAGATCTCAGAGCCTGCTTATTCACCCCAAACCAGTCTTGGGCAACAAGTCGGGACTGTCGCCCTGTTGGTCGCCGTGAAATCGTTAAGCAAAGATTAACGCTTGGCACAGGGCTTGCGAAGCATACACCGCAAGGCCACGGCCTGCCCCAAATTGGGACAGCGCCTGCGGGGAGGATGTATGCGAGTAACCCGACTGACTGCCAGTACTGAGTATCATGCGGACCGTGCCACGGTGCGCAGAGGCCCGACCCTACGCGCGGCACACCAACACCGTGCAACCCATGTCCCAAATCGTCCTCATCGCTCAGGCCGTGCGCTTGTCCCGGTTGATGGCACGCCATCTGACGGCGCCACAGCTCAGGAAGACAACCTTGGCCAGATTGTCTCGTACCGCAGCAACGCACCCTTTGTAGCGCACCTGATTGCCGTGAGAGACAAGGATCCGCAAACCCGTGAGAAACGGCGCGCCGATCCGCAGACCTCAAGCATGAGCTATAAGGCAACGTTTAAATCGACCCGACGATTTGGCTGCGGCCGCATCCTCACGCACTCAGCTTGAACCCGAAAATCCCCTTGGCACACTTCGGTCGGACGCCTCGGGGACACGCTTCGGGGATTTTCTTTTGCGCCGCCTCAATAGCCCAGCGCGCAGCCGTCTTTACGCGGGTCAGACCCGCCAACAAGGCCGCCATTGACACGGTCAAACAAAATGGCCTGTCCACCCCCGATGGCGGCGGTTGTCCGTTCCACTTCGTGCCCCCGTGCGTGCAGGCTGGCTATTGTCGCCTCAGGTACATGCATTTCCGCAATCAGCGAGAGGTTGCGCTCATTCAAAAACAGCCGGGGGCAATCAAGGGCAGCTTGAACGTCCATGCCGTAGTCCAACATGTTTGAAAGGACGTGCGCATGACCGCAAGGTTGATAGCCGCCGCCCATCACCCCGAAAGAAAGAAACGCTTTGCCGTCCCTCATCGCCATCGCCGGAATGATGGTGTGCAATGGCCGCTTGCCTCCCGAGAGCTCATTGTCATGCCCCGCTTCCAGTGAGAAACAAGAGCCCCGGTTTTGAAGCAAGACACCGGAATTTGGCGCAGTAATGCCGGATCCGAAGCCATTGTAGAGGGAGTTGATAAGCGACACCGCCATGCCATCGGCATCGACCACACTCAGATAAACCGTATCGGAACTTGGGCAGAGGATCTGTTCAGTCTGCCGCGGCAGCGCAGCATCCATGCGGATCATGCCTGCAAGACGGTCAATGTAGTTCTCTTGGAGAAACTCACTCGCTGAAAAACGCATGGATTCCGGATCGGCCAAAAACCGGTCTCTCCCGGCATAGGCCAGCTTGGCTGCTTCCATCTGCAAGTGGAACCGATCGCCACCCAGCGGATCAAGCCCCTCCTGATCGAAGCGCTTCAGGATTTCCAGCATGACAAGCGCAATGATGCCCTGCCCGTTCGGCGGCAGCTCCGCTACCGTCACACCGCGATAGTCCGTTGTGATCGGCGTCAGATCATCAGCTTCCATCGCAGAAAAGTCATCAAGGGTGAGATAGCTTCCCTTTGCCCGCAACGTGGTCACCATATCCTCGGCAATTGCGCCCTCGTAGAAAGCCGAGGAACCGCTCTCCGCAACTGCCCGCAACGTCTCTGCTAACGCAGGCAGGCGCATCACTTCACCGGTGTGCGGTGCTCTCCCGTCTTTCAGGTAGAACCGCGTCGATCCGGCATCCTTACGCAACAGATCTACCTTTTGCTGCCAGTCTGCTGCCACGCGCGGCGCAACCGCAAAGCCCTTGTCGGCATACTCGATGGCACGGCCAAACACTTTGGCTAAGCCAAAACGGCCATGGTCTTTGAGCAACTTTTCCCAGCCGCGAATGGCACCAGGTACGGTGACGGAGTGAACGGAGTCAGCGGCGATCTCTGTTTCCCCTGCATCGCGCAGCTTCTGAGCAGAGACGTCTTGGGCGGCCCTACCGGAGGCGTTCATGCCATGCAGACGGCCATCAGGCGTCGCCACCAGGCTGAAGCAGTCACCGCCAATGCCCGTCATGTGCGGCTCAACAACGGCAAGCACGGCGATGGCCGCAACGGCAGCATCTGCTGCGTTTCCCCCGTCTCTCAAAATTTCGAGGGCCGCTTGAGTTGCCAACGGATGTGACGTGGCCGCCATGGCATTGGGCGCATACACCGGCGAACGCCCGGGTGCCTGAAAATCTCTGAACATGAATTATCCCCCACTATACCGAGCATTTTTCGGCATCAGTGTTTTTCGAAAACAAACACTAATCGAAAATACGTAGAGATGCTAAGCCAGATCAGAACACAAAACAAATCAGCCATGAGGATGGAAATGCCTGTTTTAAATCTTGCCACCGCGCGCAACATCATCGCGACCGCCTATCAGAAGAGCGGCGAGGAAGGCTTCAAACCCCTGACAATCGCGGTGCTGGACGAAGGTGGGCACCTGATTGCAGTGGAGCGGCAAGATGGCTCTTCCTTCATGCGCCCGCAAATTGCCATCGGAAAGGCGTATGGCGCGGTCGCTTTAGGAGAAGGCTCCCGCTGGCTCAACGAAAACGCTCAAACGCGGCCGCACTTCGTCCAGGCGCTTAACGGCGTGGCAGGGGGCGGCATCGTGCCGGTACCGGGCGGAGTGCTCATTCGGGATCCGGAAACAGCCAAGGTTGTTGGAGCCGTCGGTGTAACCGGAGACACATCAGACAACGACGAAATCTGCGCCATTGCCGGTATCGAGGCAGCTGGTTTCACCGCGGACGTGGGGTGATACGAAAAGGGCTGCCCCGTACCGCAGAGGCAGCCCATTCAATAGCTCAAACCGGCTCGCCTATTTCGCAGCCTGATTTACTTTTTTGTATCCGCCAGCGCTGCGATTTGTTTTTGCATGTCGGCAAGCTGCTGCTTCAAGTCAGCCAGATCAGAAGAAGACTGCTCTTCTTTTTTAGGCTCGGCCTGCTTTGGCGCGCTTTGATGAGTTGGCGCTGCACCTGCGAACGGGTTGCCGGTCGGATCAAACGGCGAGAACATCCGCATGGCGCGCTCAAACATCTCCATGTTGCGCTTGGTCTGGTCTTCGATCACATCAAGCGCTGACGAGCCGAATGCCTGCGTCATGTGTTCACGCAGTTTGTCTTGCTCCTGTGTCAAAGACGACATGGAGTACTCAAGATAACTTGGCACCAGTGTCTGCATGCTGTCGCCGTAAAATCGGATCAACTGGCGAAGGAATGCGATCGGCAGCAGGTTTTGCCCCTTGCTCTCCTGCTCAAAAATGATCTGCGTGAGAACCGAGCGGGTGATGTCGTCGCCTGACTTGGCATCATAGACGACAAAATCCTCCTCGTCCTTGACCATGACGGCCAGATCTTCAAGCGTCACATATGTACTGGTGCCCGTGTTGTAGAGACGCCTGTTGGCGTACTTCTTGATGATGGTCGGCGCGTCTGTTTTGGCCATCTGTGTAACTTGTGCTCCGGTGCTGGCATTGCCGCCAGCGTTATTCTTAAAATCCTACTGAAAAGGCAGGAAGCTCCCTCAAAACGATAGCTTACGTCATCTACCCATGCGAGCGCTACCGTTTTCCGTGGTGCACTATAGTCGAAAAGAAAACGCCTCTTTTAAACTGGAAAAACACTAATAACTCTAGGTATCATCCGCAGGTGTTTCTCATTAGCCGCACCCCTTGTTCATTTAAACGTGGGCGTGCGTGCTGCCTTTTGTCCTTTTTGAAGCATGGGTTTTGTCATGAGCAATCCAGATGATGTCGTAATCGTAAGTGCAACCCGCACCCCGGTCGGGTCTTTCAATGGATCCTTCGCCAATGTGCCAGCACACGATCTCGGCGCTGCAGTAATTAAGTCCGCCTTGGAACGCGCCCAGGTTTCTCCTGAGGATGTTGATGAAGTGATCTTCGGTCAGGTGCTCACCGCCGGCCAGGGTCAGAACCCAGCCCGTCAGGCTGCAATCAATGCTGGCCTGCCAGACACTTCCACCGCGCTTGTTGTGAACCAGGTTTGCGGCTCCGGTCTTCGCACCGTTGCCATGGGCATGCAGCAGATCCAGTCCGGTGATGCTTCCATCGTTATTGCAGGCGGTCAGGAAAACATGTCCCTGTCTCCACACTGCCAGCACCTGCGCTCCGGCGTAAAGATGGGCGATTACAAGATGATCGACAGCATGATCAAGGACGGCCTCTGGGATGCCTTCAACGGCTACCACATGGGGCAGACCGCTGAGAATGTTGCCGAAAAATTCCAGATCAACCGTGAGCAGCAGGACGAGTTCGCAGTCAAATCACAGAACAAGGCCGAGGCTGCTCAAAAGGCTGGCAAGTTCAAGGAAGAGATCACCCCTGTCACGGTGAAGGAGCGCAAAGGCGAACGCATCGTTGAGGATGACGAATACATCCGTCACGGTGCCACCATGGAAGCCATGCAGAAGCTTCGCCCTGCATTTGCCAAAGACGGCTCCGTCACAGCAGCCAACGCCTCCGGCATCAACGACGGCGCTGCCGCCATTGTTCTCATGACAGCGGCTGAGGCGGAAAAGCGCGGTCTCACTCCACTGGCCCGCATCGCGTCTTGGGCAACTGCGGGTGTTGATCCTGCCATTATGGGGACAGGCCCGATCCCAGCCTCCAAGAAGGCACTGGAGAAGGCCGGCTGGTCCGTGGAAGATCTGGACCTTGTCGAAGCCAACGAAGCGTTTGCAGCTCAGGCGTGTTCGGTAAATATTGGCCTCGGACTTGACCCTGAGAAAGTAAACGTCAACGGCGGTGCTATTGCCATCGGTCACCCAATTGGCGCATCAGGAGCAAGAATTCTTGTAACTCTTTTACATGAAATGAAAAGATCTGAAGCCAGCAAAGGACTTGCAACACTTTGCATCGGCGGCGGCATGGGTGTCGCAATGTGCGTAGAACGCATCTAAGCCTCTAAAAACCCATACCATTACCTAATGGCGGAGCGCTTGACGTTCCGCCATTATGCTTTTGTACTCTACGGTACTTAAAAAATTTCAAAGAGATGTTGAGGATGCGTTGATGGGACAAGTTGCAGTGGTAACTGGCGGCACACGCGGAATAGGTGCAGCGATCTCAAAGGGCTTGCAAGAGGCGGGATACACTGTCGCAGCCACTTATGCGGGTAACGTTGAGAAGGCGGAAGCGTTCAGCGCTGAAACCGGCATCAAGGTTTACAAGTGGGATGTGTCGGACGCGTCAGCATGCGAAATTGGAATACAACAAGTAAGCGAAGAATTGGGTGATATTGAAGTCCTCGTCAACAATGCGGGCATTACCCGCGACGGGTGGTTTCATAAAATGAGTTTTGAAGAATGGTCCGCGGTTATCCGCACAAACCTCGATTCCATGTTTACCATGACAAAGCCAGTGATCGAGGGAATGCGGGCCCGGGGCTCCGGTCGCGTCATAAACATCTCCTCCATCAACGGGCAGAAGGGCCAACTCGGCCAGACCAACTATTCAGCTGCAAAAGCAGGTGTCATTGGCTTCACCAAGGCCCTCGCACAGGAGACTGCCCGAAAAGGCATTACCGTCAACTGCATTTGTCCCGGTTACATTGATACCGACATGGTAGCTGCAGTGCCGGAAAAGGTACTGGAGGGCATTATCGGCCAGATCCCGGTCGGCCGCCTTGGCAAGGCTGAAGAGATCGCAGGTCTCGTGCGCTACCTCTCTTCACCGGAAGCCGCTTTTATGACAGGCGCAGTGCTCACCATCAACGGTGCTCAGTACATTGCGAATGGCTAAAGGCTTGAACTGATGAAATGCAAAAAGCCGCCCTCGCTATGCCGGGCGGCTTTTTTTTCACTTGCGATGCCCTGAAACAGGGTTTGCAAGGCATCAATCCAAAAAAGAAAAGACCGCCCAAATGGACGGCCTCGTCTTTTATAAGTCAGTCGCGTTCTTCGCGTTCAGCCTTAGACGTCGTCTTTTGGCTGAAGGATCTGACGACCCCGGTACATGCCGGTCTTGAGGTCGACATGGTGCGGACGACGCAGTTCGCCCGAATCCTTATCTTCCACGTAAGTCGGCTGGTTCAGGGCGTCCGCAGAACGGCGAAAGCCGCGCTTCATGCGCGAAACTTTTCTCTTAGGAACTGCCATCGTAGCTCTCTCTTTCGTCAATACTCACGCGCCGGGCGCGTAGCCTCAACGTGCGAAAACACAAAAGTGTCAGAATGGCGGGGGTTATACAGGCTAATTCACCGTAACGCCAGTGCCTTTGAGAAATAAATTTCACATCACTGCCGTTCGGCGGACGTGCAAGCAAGAACGTCCCCGGCCACCTTCATTCGCTGCTGATTTACACTGGCAAGTCTGCGATGTCCAGCATTAGGTTTCGCTGGGTTTCTAAGGATAGGGTTTGGCAGGGTTGTGGCCATTAAAGCGGCCTGTTGCCTGCTTAAATCCTTCGCTGACACCCCAAAATAGTGCTGCGCGGCGGCCTCAGCGCCGAAGATTCCTTCACCCCATTCCACAGTATTCAGATAAACTTCGAGCAACCGACGCTTGGTAAGCATGGAATCGAGCATGATTGCCAGCGGCGCTTCCACCGCTTTGCGCAGATAACTTCTGCTGTTCCAAAGAAAAAGGTTTTTTGCCAGCTGCATTGGAATGGTGCTGGCCCCTCTGGCCCGCTCCCCTTCAAGAAGCGATTCGACCTGAGTCTGCATCGCCGCCCAGTCCACGCCGCCATGCTCGCAATACAAACTGTCTTCCGAAATCACCACGCCGCGTTGCAGATGTACCGAGATCTCCTCGAGCGGAACAAAATCCCTCTCCACGGATTGCAACGTCACATAGCGCCCAAGCATCAAGGTTGAGACGGGCGGCACCACTGAATAGACGACCGTCAACACAACCGGCGTCACCAACAGGATCGCCAGCACCTTTAGCAAAAACCGCTTGATGCGCCCCTTCTTGCGGCGGGACCGGCTGCCCGAGCGTGTCAGTGTCACATTACCTCCTCGGCACTCAGCGGTTCCCCGCTCAAAAACTCCTCTACAGCCCGCCCCAAAACACGGGCATTCTTGTCAAAGGCCGACTTCTTGCGCCAGATCAGACCAATGTCCCGATAGGCTGTTTCATTGTTCAACCGAACCAACTTCAAATTGGTTCCCAATGTAACCCCTGCTTTTGCAGCCAAAGACGGCACCAATGTGAGACCAAGCCCATTGTCAATCATCTGGATCAAGGTCGTCATGGATGTTGCCTGGAAGTCCTCTCCGCCAACACTCAAACGCCCGCCAGTTGCTGCAAGTGCGTGGTCGCGCAAACAGTGTCCGTCTTCCAGCAGCAGCAACGTGTCATTCATAATCGAATCAACATCAATCACAGCAGCATTCGCCAGTCGATGCGCACCCGGCACAGCCAAAATCAGCTCATCCCGGCCCACAACCATCTGCTCAAATCCCTCCGCATTGTAGGGAAAGGCAATTAACGCAGCATCAACTCGCCCTTCTCGAAGAGCAGAGATCAGGTTGCGGGTGAGGTCCTCACGCAAAAACAGCTTTAATCTGGGATACCGACCGCGCAGCGCTGGCAGAAAACGCGGCAACAAAAACGGCGCAATTGAAGGAATGACCCCCAAGCGGAAACGTCCAGTGAGCGGTTCCTGATCAGACTGCACACCGTGCACGAGGTCTTCTGCATCGCGCAAAAGCTCAGTTGCCCGCTGCAGCACATGCTCACCGGCTTCGGTCAAAACCAACGCGCGGCCGGAGCGGTCCACCAACTCGCAACCAAGAATGTCTTCCAGCTGCTTGATTGAAGCCGAGAGCGTTGACTGGGTAATATGACAGGCCTCTGCCGCCTTGGAAAAGGACAGGTGATCCGCCAGTGCTTTGAAGTATTGGAGCTGTCTAAGTGTGGGTAACATGATGCGTCAGCGTGTCACAGATTTCAGCGCCATTTCAGAATGATTCTAAAAAACGGCAGTTTTCAGCGAATTATAACAATTGCAACATGTGGTATCGTTTTTTCCGATAGCAATGTTCGCAATTATCGTTTTGACCGAACAACAATCCTGCCCCATAAAAAACCCGTAAGCGGCGCTGTGCAGCGCAGCATAAAGGTTTCGATAAGGCCACACCGTCATGTGGCCCACATTTCATGCAGGAGACGATCATGCTCGGTATTGGCGATAAGCTTCCAGAATTCTCTGTAACCGGTGTTAAGCCAGGCTTCAACAAGCACGAAGAAAACGGCGAGTCCGCTTTCGAAACGCTCACCGAAAAGAGCTTCGACGGTAAGTGGAAGGTTATCTTCTTCTACCCAAAGGACTTCACATTCGTTTGTCCAACTGAAATCGCAGAGTTTGCGCGTCTGGCTTCCGAGTTTGAAGACCGTGACGCAGTTGTTCTCGGCGGCTCCACCGACAACGAATTCGTGAAGCTGGCATGGCGTCGCGATCACCCAGATCTGGACAAGCTCCCAATCTGGTCTTTCGCAGACACCAATGGTTCCCTCGTTGATGGTCTTGGCGTTCGCGCGCCAGAAGGCGTTGCATACCGCTACACCTTCATCGTCGACAACGAAAACACCATCCAGCACGTTTACGCGACCAACCTCAACGTTGGCCGTAACCCGAAGGACACCCTGCGCGTTCTCGACGCTCTGCAGACCGACGAACTTTGCGCATGTAACCGTGAAGTTGGCGGCGACGTTCTCGCAGCCTAAGCCGCGACACCCTGCATTTGAAGAGTGAGCCGGTTCATCCGGCTCCTCTGCCCCCGCCCTATTTGTTCCCAGAACATTGCTGAGTAAAATCCATGTCCATTGATAGCCTGAAATCCGCTCTTGGTGACTTCGCCAAGGACGTTCGTCTGAACCTTGGCACGATGGCTTCTGATGAAAGCCTGACCGCACAGCAGAAGTACGGCCTGTTCGTCGCGTGTGGCATTGCTTCCCGCAACAAGACCGTTAAGGACGCCATGATCGCTGAAGCAACGCCGCATCTTTCTGCAGAAGCGCTTTCAGCCGCCAAGGCAGCAGCCAGCATCATGGGCATGAACAACGTTTACTATCGGTTTGTTCACCTGTCCTCCAACGAACAGTATGGCACCATGCCTGCAAAGCTGCGCATGAACGTGATTGGCAAGCCCGGCGTTGACAAGGCAGACTTCGAACTTTGGTCCCTCGCCGTTTCCGCCATCAACGGCTGCGGCATGTGCATCGACAGCCACGAAGCTGTTCTGCGCAAAGAAGGCATGACCTCCGAAATGATCCAGACCGCCGTGCGTTACGCGTCGATCATTCAGTCGGCCGCAATTGCGCTGGAAGCCTCTGAGTAACGCGGCTCACACATTCCTCCCCTTGAAAGCCCGAGGTGCGCCCGCATCTCGGGTTTTCTTGTTCAAGCGCGTTGAAACCAAGTGTCGTGCCCTGCCGCCGCCTGCAGTTTGCGCTCATTGTCGCCGATGAAGTCGCGAAGCAGCGGCACCGCGTCCCGCTCACGTGACACGATAAGCTGGAACACCATTGTGCTCCCTTCCAGAAAGCCCATCTCGCATGCGCTCAGATAGAGCTGCCACATTCGGCAGAAGCGTTCATCGTAAAGCGCTTTAGCCTTGTCCCAATTGGCCTCAAACCGAAGCCGCCACGCTCTGAGTGTATAATAGTAATGCAGGCGCAGAATTTCGGCATCGCACACCCACAAACGCTGCCGTTCCGTTGCTGCAAAAACCTCAGAGAGGGATGGCACATACCCGCCCGGGAAGATGTACTTGGTCAAGAACGGGCCTGTCGTGCCCGGTGGCGTGTAGCGTCCGATGGAATGGATGACGCCAAAGCCTTTGGGGCTCAGGCATTCCTTCACCTTGGCGAAGTAGGCATCAAAATTGCCAATGCCCACGTGCTCCATCATGCCGACCGAGATAACCCGGTCATACTCCCCGGAAAACTCATTGTAGTCCTTGCAGATGAACTCGACATTGTTTTGCAAACGAAGCGCCTCAACGCGCTTTTCGGCAATCCGGATCTGCTCAGGTGACACGTTCAGCGATGTTACGTCAGCCCCCGCCTGCGCCATGCGGATCGCCAACGACCCCCAGCCACCGCCAATTTCCAGAACGCGCATACCGGGTTTCAGGTCGAGCTTGGCGATCAGATGGTCCAACTTGGCAGCCTGCGCCTGCTCAAGTGTATCCTCCGGTGTTCTGTAATAAGCACATGAGTAATTCAGCCCGTCATCAAGAAACAGCCGGTAGAGATCCGTGTTCAGGTCATAGTGGTGGCGCACCTGCGCCTTGTTTCGCGAAAGATCAAGGCGCTGCTTTCTACGCGCATGACCATCTTTGAAAGACCAAACAACTTTCTGCAGGGCAGTCGCGTTAAACGGGCCGCGATTGACCGTGAACACGCTGATCAGATCGTTGACGTGAGTGCCTTCCTCCAAAGTCAAACGCCCATCCATGTAGGCTTCTGCACCCACAAGCTCCGGATCCCACAACATCTTTAGGGGTAGCCACCTATCATGAAAGCGTATCACTGCCTTTGGGCCGGGCGCGCGCGCGCCAAGCTCATGGCGTACATTTTCTGCGTCAATGATGATAAGCTGGCCCTTCTCAAGGAAGGGCTCCAGCATTCTGGCAAGAGCTCGCATTTCTTCCTTCCAAAGCAATCCACACTCAAGAGTATTGTAACGGAGAAATTTCGCAACTCTCCTAACGGAAGCCCTCGCATTTTTCGTAGCTGCTGCTTCTATCACCCTCAAAAAATTGGAGCCCCTCTCGCGCCATGGGCTTGACGCGGCTTGGCATTCAGGCGACAGCAGTGCAACCAATCAGGCACACTACCTTTTTCGGGAGAGACTTCGTGAGCGACGCGGCCCGCACCTTACTCGCCAGTTCTGCAGCGCGTGTGGAACAAACCTTGACCAACGCCCTAGCCTTGCAGCCAGAGCCGCAGGAAGTCGCCCGCCCAAGTCGTCTCATTGAAGCCATGAAGTATGCCGCCCTTGCAGGAGGCAAGCGCTTGCGCCCCGCCTTGATGGTGGAAGCGGCCAAGATGCTGGGCCGCGAGGATGACGGCGTCCTCACAGCTGCGGCGGCGCTGGAGTGCATTCATTGCTACTCCCTGGCGCACGATGACCTTCCCGCCATGGATGATGATGATCTGCGCCGCGGCCAACCCACCACGCACATCGCCTTTGATGAGGCCACCGCTATCTTGGCCGGTGATGGGTTGCTGACCCTCGCATTCGATTTGATTGCCCGCCGGGAAGTCTCCGAAAGCGCCGAAGTGCGCCTTGTCCTGTCTCAGGAGCTTGCCCGCGCTTCCGGTGTCGGTGGCATGGCTGGCGGCCAGATGCTGGATCTGGAGTCCGAACACCGCGATCGTACCGAGGCCGAAATCCGGCTCCTCCAGTCCATGAAGACCGGCGCCCTGATCCGCTATGCCT
Organism: Nesiotobacter zosterae; assembly: GCF_033843645.1. Classification (NCBI taxonomy): domain Bacteria; kingdom Pseudomonadati; phylum Pseudomonadota; class Alphaproteobacteria; order Hyphomicrobiales; family Stappiaceae; genus Nesiotobacter; species Nesiotobacter zosterae. Next base: position 148,664 of record NZ_JAWXVZ010000010.1, read on the forward strand.
GCCGCGCTGGCGCTTTGTTGACCGATGCACCGCAAGAAACCGTCGACACGCTGACCCGTTTCGGGGAAGTGATCGGCTTTGCCTTCCAGCTGGCTGATGACATTCTCGATGTTGTTGGCGATGCTGAGGTCGTCGGCAAGGCAACCGGCAAAGACGCGGAAATGGGGAAGGCCACGCTTGTCGGCCTGTTGGGAGAAAACGCTGCGCGCGCCAAGCTTGCAGACTTGATCGCAGAGGCCGATGCGCTGCTCGCTCCGTTCGGCGAACGCGGCAAGCCTCTGTCAGAGCTGGCGCACTTCGTCGCAAGCCGTACCAATTAGGACAGCGCCTGTCAGCTTTCGTGGAACACTTCCATCAAGAACGTGCGCGCGAGCTCAATCCCGTGCACGTTGATGCCATGGCCAAGTCCCGGCAGGCCCTGTGCAGTCACCGGCACCTCCGCGTTTTCCATGGCTGTCTGTGCCACAGACAAGTTCCAGAACGGCACCACGTCGTCTTCCTCGCCATGCACCAGCAGAACCGGCGGCTTGCTGGCCACCTCCCGGCAGAGCGTATCCGGTGCAGGCAGCGCACCAGAATATGCAAGAATGCCGGAAAATGTCTTGGGGTAATGAAGCCCCACATGAAGGGCCATCATCGCGCCCTGTGAGAAACCGAAGAGCGCGACTGAGCTCGGCTCCACGCCAACGCGTGCCATTTCCTTTTCCACTGCAGAAACCAGATAAGGCGCTGCGGCCTCAGCCCCAAGGCGATACTCCTTTGGCGTCCGCTCCGTGAGCGGAAACCACTGCCGTCCTGCGGCCCAAACGTCGCAGACCTGCGGCGCTTCAATGGCCACAAACTCGCAACGCGGCAACGCTTCTGTCAGATCGTCTGCAAGCGTGATCAGATCGGATGCGTCCGCTCCATATCCATGAAGCAGCACCACCAGACTTTCAGCGGGTGTCTCCTTGGCACCGTGGCGAAGGACACCATGGCTTTCCATATGCCTCTCCCAAACTAGATGGGCAGCGTTTCGCGACCTTCGCGGCGGGCCTTGTAATAAGACCACCAAAGCCGCGCTGCAGTGCCGCGATGCGGGGCCCACGCTTCTGCAATCAGATCCAGCTCTTTGCCCTTCGGCCGCTCATCCAGCCCGAAGGCATCCTTCACTGCGTTTTGCAAAGCCACATCCCCTGATGGGAACACATCTGGGTGCCCAGCGCAAAACAAAAGAAAAATGTCAGAGGTCCAGCGGCCGATGCCTTTGATTTCACAAAGCTTTTTTTGGGCTACATCGGCGGGCATTTCTGCAAGATGCATAAGATCAAGCCCATCTTCCATGTGTTCGGCGATGCTGCGAATGGTGTTGACCTTGGAGCCGGACAAGCCAACCCCCTTCAACTCCTCATGGGACTTCGACAGCAAGACCTCCGGTGTAAACGGATCCACAAGCGCTTCCAGACGCCCGAAAATGGCAGCGCCAGCGGCAACAGAAATCAGCTGTGAGACGATGATGTTGGAAAGCGCCTTGAAATCCGCCGCGCGCCGACGCAAGGGCACCACCCCGGCAATCTCGAAAACGCCGCGCAGCCGTTCATCCAGCAGCAACAGGCTCTGCAGTTCTCGTGCAATATCTTCTTCTGTTTCAATGGGTTTCACACTACTTCCCCTTGCCAGCTGCGTGCGGCAAACTAAACTTCAACAAGCCTGAGCAGCCTTCCAACAGAAAGACCATAACCTGAATGTCTGCGCCCGTCCTTCGTTTTGCCCCCTCTCCCAATGGCCACCTGCACCTTGGCCATGCCTATTCAGCATTGCTCAATCAGCACATTGCCCGAGAACTGGGAGGACGCTTCCTTGTGAGGATAGAAGACATAGACACCGTGCGCTGCACAGACAAGCTTTGCGCGGATGCCCTTGAGGATCTGGAGTGGCTCGGTCTTGAGTGGGATGGACCCGTTCGCCGCCAATCCGAACACCTGAGCGCATACACTGCAGCCCTCAACGAGCTGGAGCAGAAGGGCCTTCTTTACCGAGGCTACCTCACGCGCTCTGAGATTAAGCAGGCCATTGCCGATAAGGAACTTGCGACCGGGACACCTTGGCCTCGCGATCCGGATGGCGCCCCTCTTTATCCCGGTGGCTCGCAAGAGCCCGCGGTGACGGGCCGCCCCTTTGCCCTGCGCCTCAACATGCAAAAAGCGCTGGCGCAGCTTGCTGATTTAGTGTTCTGGCCAGAAACGGGCGTCGGCCCGCAAGGCGAGACCGGCGATGTCCCGGCCGTGCCGAGCGAATGGGGAGATGTCATTCTGGCCCGCAAGGACACGCCCACCAGCTACCATCTTTCTGTGGTGGTGGATGATGCCCTTCAGGGCATCACTCATGTAGTGCGCGGTCAGGATCTCTTTTATGCCACGGCAGTTCACCGGGTGCTTCAGCAATTGCTTGGCCTCCCATGCCCCACCTATCAACATCACGGACTCATCCTGGATGATGACGGGCGCAAGCTGTCAAAATCAGCCCGAGACACATCCTTGCGCGAACTCCGCGCTGATGGCGTGACGGCTCGGCAAATCCGCACCCGCCTTGGCTTCGGCTAGTAGCCGAACGCCTGAAGGAACGCCAGCCACCCACTCACTGTAAAGATCGCGGTGAAGGTGGTGATTGTGATCGCGTTTGAAGACATGGCGTGCCCGGTGCCGAACTGCACAGCCAGAAGATACGCATTCAAGCCCGTTGGGCAGGCAGCGCCCATTGTTGCTACAGCCACCCAAAGGGGCGGTAAATCCGTGAACTGGCTCATGAAGATGAAAACGGTCAGCGGCAACAGGCCAATCTTGAGCACACTAAGCACCGTTGCAATCTTCAGCGTGCCACGAATGCCGTAGTCCACCAGTCCCATGCCTACCGCAAACAGCGCAACGGGCGTTGCCGCCGTCGCCATGGAGGTCAACACGGTTTCGGCGATGGACGGAATGGGGAGACCAACGAGGTTCACCGCAACGCCGCTCAAGATACCAATGATAATGGGATTGCTGATCAGGCTCTTTATGACCGACTGGAGCACCTCGTTGATCGGACGCGCTTCCTCATAGCCATCAATCACCACAGCGCGGGACATCAAAGAGACTGAGAGGATCGTCACAAACGGGATATGCAGCGCAATGATCAGGGAAAGCGGCACCAGACCTTCGGGCCCGAAAAGAGACGATATCAATGGAATGCCGATAAGGCCCGTATTGCTGAACCCGGCGGTAAGGCCAGCCACAACGGCCGCACGGGCCTCGCGCTTGAAGCCCCAGCGCACGATGGCGGCCGCAACAAAGTAAACCAGCGTCAAAGCCGAGTAGTAGGCCAGCCAAAACGGAAAAGGCGACACGTCACCCAACTCAGCGCCGGTCAACGTCCTGAAAATCAGCACAGGAACCAGAATTGTCACGCAGAAGGAGCCAAGCGCCTGCCCCACGCCCTCTTTGAGAAGCTTTAGGGAGGCGCACGCATAACCCAACCCGATCAAGATGAATATGGGCAACACAAGCTGGACGGTCTGCTGAAACATGAGGCTCTCTTGCACCGGGCACCAGTCGAAGACCATGCCACGGATACTCGTTTAGGAAGAGAAGACCTTATAAGCCCTCCAAACCCCGCCCACCAGAGCCAATCTCTTGAGAAAATGTCCCCTGATCACACAGGCTATGAAAGAACACCCCTGAAAACAGCGCGCTTAAAAGGAAGGCGTAGGCGTCAAACCCGTTAGAGCAAGCCAGTTTGCAGCTCGCCTTTGCCTCTATACCACTGCGGATTTCTAGCCAAATCTCATGAACGCCGCATCCAGCGCATCATCCAGCCGGTCATTGCCCCAAAACAGCTCTCCATGTTCTGTCACGAAACTGGGCGCGCCAAAGATACCAAGCGACTCTGCGGTTGCGACTTCCGCCCGCAGGCCGATTTTCACCTCCGCCGTCTCAATCTCATTCATCACCCGTTTTGCCGGTGCTCCCAACTCCACCAGAAGCGCGGCAAGAAGCTCAGGGTTTGAGATGTCTTCGCCCAGCGCAAATTCCATGTGATAGACCGCACGGGTAAATGCGCCGATCCAGTCTTCATTGCGCCCGCAATAGGCAATCCGCGCCGCCAAAAGACTGTTCTGCGGGAACGGGTTGGGGCGTACCAACGGCAGGCCGAGAACAGAACATTGACGCTCCATGTCCCGCCACATGTAATTTCCTTTAGAACGCTGAAGATTAAATGGCGAGGTCTCCCACCCTTGCTTTTTAAAGATTGGCCCGAGCAAGAATGGACGCCATTCTACGGAGATGCCACGGTCAACTGCGAGGGTCTCAATGCGCATGGCGCTGAGATAGCTATAGGTGGAAGCAAAATCATACCAGAAAGCGATCCGGGGCATCAGCGCAACTCCATCAAACATTCATCGTTCATTTAATTTATCGTCACGTATCGATTATATACCCTTGCGCATTGCGTCAGAATTTTATTATACAAAAATAACATTAGACGCTCGCAATGGGGGCATTGGGGTGAAGCGTACATATGTAAACCTTCCTAGTATTTCCGCTAGGTGTCCGTTTGTCTTGACAACGGCATACATTATTTCTGTATCACTTTTCTTTTTGGCGTTTCCTGCAGTAGATATCTGGGCCAGCCAGATGTTTTACAGCTCAGATGGTTATTTCCCAGCGGCAAAAAGCCCACTCTTGCAAGATATTCGCTACATGAAACACTACCTGGTGTCGTGGGTTGTGGGCCTTTCTCTTGCCGTTCTGCTCATTAAACTGCTTTTGCCGAAGCTAAGGGCTCTGGTTGATCTGCGCGCCCCCTTGTTTCTTATAAGCACTCTGATCATTGGTCCCGGGCTCGTCGTCAACGCTCTGCTCAAAAATAATATTGGCCGCCCCCGCCCTCGTCACGTGGAGTCTTTCGGCGGCTCCAATCCCTTCGTCGGCGTGTGGCAAAGCTCCGATTATTGCCAGACCAACTGCTCCTTTGTCTCAGGCGAGGCATCCTCTTCCATCTGGCTGGTCGCTCTGGTCTTCATCGTCCCCAAAAAATGGAAGCTCCCAGTCGCCATCGGCACGATTGGCCCGGCTTTGGTGTTCTCGATAAATCGCGTTGCCTTCGGCGGGCACTTCCTGTCCGACACGATGATATCCTGGGGCGTGACGTTTTTCGTGATCTGGGCCGTCTACTGGCTGCTCTATCGAAAGACCCCAAGTTGGGCACAACCAGAAACCCTGGAAAACGCCTTCACCCATGCCGGGATCTGGCTGCATGCCAAGCTTAACAAACTGTTCGGCATCGGCAGCACACAGGTTCAACAATTCGCCAGCATGTTTCGCTAGGCGCGCCAGTCACAGGCGCCGTGCTTCCAGCTGCTTAAACAGGGCCAGCGTTCCTTCGTTCACCATGCGATAGACAAGCGCAAATCCCTCAGGCCCCTCATAGTAAGGGTCCGGCACATCCTTGCGCTGCTCATCCAACAGCATGCGGATCTGCGCCAGCGCGCCAGCGGGCGCTAGATGATGCAAACGCTCAACGTTGCTGGCGTCCATACCAATCAGATAGTCATAGTTCGTGAAGTGCTTGGGGTGAACTTGCTGCGCCCGCTGCATGCCAATATCGACGCCGTGCTGCGCTGCGATGGCGATACTGCGTGGATCTGGCGGGTTGCCAACATGCCAGCCTCCCGTGCCAGCGGACCCAATTTCATAGTGGTCCTGCACACCGTGGGTTGTGACATGATGGGTAAACAGGCCCTCCGCCAAGGGAGAGCGACAGATATTGCCAAGGCAGACAAAAAGAACGCGGGTCTTTGACATGGATGGGTTCTCGCTCGCCAAATCAGGGATCAGACGACGAGATGATACACACAATCGCAAGCGCTGCGCATATCCAGAGCATACCCATCCACGTCAAACAAAAGGAGGTCGTTACGCGACGGCCATGCTCAAACCAACAGTCACGACAAAAAGACTGATGGCTGGGAGGAGAGCAAACGCAAACCACGTGTTGGACATTGGGAAATCCTTTCTTGTTATTATTGGCTTGAATATAAGCGCCTTTTCTCAGAATTCTTGTTGGCGCGGTAATATATCGAACACGAGCCTGTGAGGAGTTTTGGATGACCGACGTGCTTAGCCAGCAAGAGATTGACGCAGCGCTGGAGAGCCTTCCAGGCTGGAAAATTTCAATAGACGGCAAATCAATTCAAAAAGCGTTTAGATTCAAAAACTTCGTTCGGGCGTTTGGTTTCATGTCACAAGTCGCCCTGCTTTGCGAAAAGCAGAACCATCACCCGGACTGGTCCAACAACTATAGAGATGTGCAGATATCGCTTAGCAGCCATGACGTGAATGCATTGACGAAACGCGATATTCGCCTCGCCACATCCATTGAAAAGCTGCTGACCTAGGCGCCCTCAACCGCGCCGCGGGTAATTCGGAACACGAGAATGTCCTGCTGTGTTTCCACGCCATGCAGCGTGTGCCCGTCCTGATTGCACATGTGCGGTATGTCGATCTGCGCCATCGGATCTGTCGCATGCACCTCAAGGCCCTCACCCGCCCGCATGCGCGCCAGCGCCCGGCGCGCTTTCATGACCGGCAGCGGACAATTAAGTCCTTTTAGATCAAGCTGTTTAAAATCCATCACGACATTCCCATTTGGAACGGTATCAGGTGATGCTGATGCAGCCAACAGGCTGTAACATGCGCACCAGTCCAATAGTCCCGCTGTGCTCTGGCGGGTTCTGTAATCTGTCGGGGGGCCCATGACAACAACAGAGTCTAACAAAATCTACGAGATCCTTGAGTTCTGGTGGGAAGCTGGCCGAGAAAAATGGTTTCAAAGCACGCCGGAATTCGACGAGGAAATCAGAAGCCGGTTTGAAGGTGATCTGCGTAAGGCCGCCAAGGGCGACTACGACGGCTGGCAGGAAACGCCCCATGGCGCGTTGGCATTGCTCCTGCTTCTGGACCAGTTTCCGCGAAACCTCTTCCGAGGCTCCGCCGAGAGCTTCGCTTATGATGCCAAGGCCCTCGCCATCGCCAGACAAGCCATGGAAAAGAACTACCACCTGGCCTACCCACGGGAGGTTCGCCTGTTCTTCTTCTTGCCGTTTGAGCACTCCGAAAACATTGAGGACCAAACCATTGCAGTGGACGCTTTCCGCCGCTGGGGCGATCAGAACGGCTACCTCTATGCCCTGATCCACATGGACGTGATCCGCCGCTTTGGTCACTTCCCGCATCGCAATGCCCTTGTCGGCCGGGAAACGACACCGGAAGAACAGCGCTTTTTAGAGGAAGGCGGCTTTAGAGCCTGACCCCTCCCTCTACAGTTTGACTATTTTTTAGGCAGAGCAAATTTTGTGCTCTGCCTATTTTTTTATCACCACACCTGCCGCGGCGTCGCTCTGCCCAAAACCTAGTCTCTCGACCTAGATGTCCCGGATAGAACGCTGTTTTTAATAGGTTTTTAAGAAGTACCAACACCCCAAAAACAGCAGAATTCCGCCGAAAAATCGAGTTGGCACACTCCTTGTATGTAATAGGCCGAACGCGGACCTGCTGGTCCTGAACTGAGCGCAGTCAGTTTTGGACCGGGAGAGCGCGGGGGAACACAGGGAACGAATTTCCCGATTGGTCAACAGTAGAGCGGGAGCTGACTATGAAAATTGTAATGGCGATCATCAAGCCATTTAAGCTCGACGAGGTGCGCGACGCCCTCACGAGCGTTGGCGTTCAAGGCCTCACCGTCACCGAGGTGAAGGGCTACGGCCGTCAGAAGGGACACACCGAGATTTACCGCGGCACGGAATACGCGGTCAGCTTCCTGCCAAAGCTGAAGATCGAGGTCGCCGTGGATGCAGATCTGGCGGACAAGGTTGTCGAAATCATCGCTGGCGCGGCCAAGACCGGTCAGATCGGCGACGGCAAGATCTTCGTTTACGGCATCGACCAGGTCGTTCGCATCCGTACCGGCGAAGCAGACGCCGACGCACTCTAATTAGAAAAATCGAGGGGAAACTGAAAAAATGAAGCGCATCTATACCCTTTCAAGCCTGTCAGTCGCGGCCCTTGCCGCCATGGCTGCACCGGCTTTGGCTCAGGAAACACCGCCGGTCTCACCTGAAACTCAGTACATCTTCAACACCCTGTTGTTCCTCATTGGCGGCTTCCTCGTCATGTGGATGGCAGCAGGCTTTGCCATGCTCGAAGCAGGCCTCGTTCGCTCCAAGAACGTGTCCATGCAGTGCTTGAAGAACATCAGCCTCTACTCCATCGCGGGCCTCATGTTCTGGGTCACCGGCTACAACCTCATGTACACCGGCGTTGATGGCGGCTTCATGGGTTCCTTTGGTCCTTACTCCTTCGACCCGGTCGGCGGCGACGCTCTCGACACCGGTTACTCCACTGCATCTGACTGGTTCTTCCAGATGGTGTTTGTAGCAACAGCAGCGTCGATCGTGTCCGGCACATTGGCCGAGCGCATCAAGCTGTGGCCGTTCCTTGCTTTCGTTGTCGTGCTGACCGGTTTCATCTACCCGATCGCAGGCTCCTGGCAGTGGGGCGGCGGCTGGTTGTCAGAAGCAGGCTTCTCTGACTTTGCCGGTTCCACACTCGTTCACTCCGTAGGCGGCTGGGCCGCGCTTGCTGGCGCGCTGATCCTTGGTGCCCGTAAAGGCAAATACGGCGCAGACGGTCAGGTTCACGTCATGCCGGGTTCCTCCATGCCTCTGGCAACTCTGGGCACGTTCATCCTGTGGCTCGGTTGGTTCGGCTTTAACGGCGCATCCCAGCTCGCAATGGGCACCATCAGCGACGTGACCGACATCTCTCGCATCTTCGCGAACACCAACATGGCAGCAGCAGGTGGTGTGATCGTTGCAGTGGTTCTGACCCAGATCCTTTACAAGAAGGTCGATGTGACCATGGCCCTGAACGGCGCCCTGGCTGGCCTCGTGTCCATCACCGCTGAGCCACTGGCACCATCCGTTCTGCAGTCCATCATCATCGGTGGTGTTGGCGGCGCGCTCGTTGTCTTCACAGTGCCGCTGCTGGACAAGCTGAAGATCGACGACGTTGTAGGCGCAATCCCGGTTCACCTGATCGCAGGCATCTGGGGCACGCTCATCGTGCCGCTGTCCAACACCGACGCGTCTTACGCAACTCAGGCGCTTGGTGTGGCTGCATACGGTGTCTTCACCGTGATTGCTTCTGCGGCGGTCTGGTTCGCCCTCAAGGCAACCATCGGCATCCGTGTCGGCGAAGAAGAAGAAGCAATGGGTCTGGACAAGGTCGAAATTGGCGTCGAAGCCTACCCAGAATTCGGCCAGGGCTCTCAGCGCCTCTAAACATCAAAGGGAGAAAACTCCCAGCAATCACCTTCCCAAAAAACGAAAGGCCCGGGCTCTCCCACCCGGGCCTTTTCATTTGCAGCGCGCCTCCGGAGCAGGTCTAGATCACCACAATGCCCGAATGTTTGGCGTGGTTTTCCGGCTCGATGTGGATGGTGACCCGCGCGCCGGGCAACTCCTTGGCAATACCCTCTTCGATCCGATCGCAAATCTCGTGGGCGTCCAGCACGGTCATGTCCGCCGGAACCACCAGGTGAAAGTCCACGAAAGTCACATGCCCTGAATGGCGGGTGCGCAAATCGTGGGCCTCAATTGCCCCTTCGCCATGCTTTGAGATCAAGGTGCGCAACAGCTCCTGCTCTTCTTCCGGAGCCGCTTCATCCATGAGCCCGCCAATGGACTCGCGTACAAGGTGCCAGCCGGACCAAAGAATGTTCACGGCAACCACAATGGCAAGTATGGGGTCAAGAATGGTCCAGCCCGTCGCATAAGCAGCCCCCACGCCTACAATCACACCCACAGAAGTATAGACATCCGTCATGATGTGCTTGCCATCGGCAACAAGTGCCGGCGAGCGGTGCTTGCGGCCCACACGCATCAGCGCGCTCGCCCAGATGAAATTGAGCACAGACGCCGCCCCGTTCAGCACGAAGCCAAACAGGGAGTACTCAAGCTGCGGCCCTTCCATGATGCTGATATAGGCCTGCCGCAAGATGGTCACCGCCGCCAGAACGATTAGCACCCCTTCCAACACAGCAGCAAAGTACTCAACCTTGGTGTGCCCATAAGGGTGGTTGTGGTCCGCTGGTTTTTGGGCAAGATGCAGCGCGCCTGCTGCAGCCAGCGCCGAGGCCACGTTGATGATGGACTCAAGCGCATCGGAGTAAAAAGCAATAGAGCCGGTGTAGAGGTAAGCCGCGTACTTTGTCGCCAGTACAATCAAACCGACAACAATGCTGCCGAGCGCAAAGCGCATGCTCTCGTTCATAACTTCTGGCCCATCTGATAGTTTGGTGAGTGCGCCACCGTTCGCAATCACGCGCATGCCTAACAGGTTTGGCAGGTATATCAAACCTAACCAAACATCGATAGGAACTTAGCCATAGGTTATCAGCGGGAAATCCTCAGAAGCTGACCTGCGCAGTCGTCGCCACTCCAAGGATGTCAGAGGGGTTACCGTTCACCATCTTCTGGACCAGCACCACGATACGCTCAACACCGTTGCCACCCACTTCAGATAGCGGCAACTTGTAGGTCTCCGGCCCCCCATCCCAAACGCCGATCGGCATGATCCCCCGAACGACATTGCGATATTCGCGCTTGGACCCAGCATTCTCACCGCGCCGGATACTAACGGTGGCGCGGTCGCTCACCTTGACCAGATATACGCTCGCCATCAGTTTGGGGCCGGGCACAGCGCCATCGACGCTGACCTCAAACATGTTGTCATGAACAGAGGTCTCCACAGACAGCGGCAAACTCACATGCCGTTCCAGCGCTTTCTTGATGCTGGCGCGATCACTGCCAACGAAAGAACGGTGCCCGTTCACGACCATTTGCGGCGTGTAGATGCTCCGCTCACCATTGGCTTCCGCATACATCTTCTGACGCTTGGTGTTGTCAGCAGAGCCAAATGTGTCCGCCCACCCAAGGTAGTCCCAGTAGTCCACATGAAACGCCAGTGCCAGAATGCCGTCTTTATCGGCAAGCTCCGACAAAATGTCATCTGCTGGCGGGCAGGAGGAACAACCCTGGCTGGTGAACAGCTCCACAATGGCTTTTGGCTTCTGCGCTTCAGCAGCATGCACTGCGGGTGCGATGGAAATCCCTGCGAAGACCGCGCCCAAAACCAGTATGCGTTTCACCATCAACATCATGTCAGTGCCAGAATCCTTGCCATTGCGTCGGAATAGCAACCTATAGACATCCCAGTTAAAGTGACAGTCACAAGACGGTGAGACCGCACACGCGACTGGTCTGCACGCTACAGACTGCCTTTAACCGGCGTTTTCTGAGAGGATTTTTTCAAGTTCTGGCAAGAAGACTTCTTTGAAACTGCGCGCGTCCAGCGGACCCACAAACTTGTAGCGGATCTGCCCTTCCCGATCGACAATGAAGGTTTCCGGCACGCCATACACCCCCCAGTCGATACCGACACGGCCACTGTCTACGCCCACCCGGTCATAAGGATTTCCCAGGTCGGTCAGGAAGCGCACGGCCTTCGGGTCTGTGTCCTTGTAGTTCAAACCCGCAATCTGGAAGCGATCATCCTTGGAAAGCTCCATCAGGTATGGGTGTTCAGCTCGGCACGGCGCACACCAGGAAGCAAACACGTTCACCACGGAAACCTGACCAAGAAGGTCTTCATGGGCAAAGCCTGGCATGGGTTTGCCGTCCTTCATAAGTCCTTCAACCGGGCCTAACACAAACTCGGGTGCTGGTTTGTCGATCAGAGCCGAAGGCAGCTTTTGCGGATCATTGCCGGATACAAGTTGATAGAAAAACAGCAGAGCCAGCGCTCCAAACACCACAATTGGCAACAGCACAAACGGCGACCAACGCCGGGGTTCTGGCTTTTCGATCTCCGAGTTATCGCTCACAGCTTCACCCCTTCTTCTGTGATCTGCGGCGCAGGCCCATGGCCTCCAGCTCTTGCAGATCTTTTTCCTGCTTCTTCTGATCAGCGCGAACGAACAAAACAATGCCGCCGATCACCAGTGTTGCCACCACATAGGCTGCAATCACAAAACCAGCGTGTCGACCAAGGTCCGGAAGGAAGCTTTCCATGATCACCTCTCCTCACGCGTTCTTGGCGGACGCGACAGTGGCGCGCGCACTTGGAGCAGCTGCAGCACGCATACGCATGGCACGAATACGGCGACGGTAGATTTCATTTCGCATGGACATCAGGTGCATCATGATGAAGAAGAACGTAAACGCCAGCGCCATGACCATGAGCGGCGTCAACAAGGACGGGTGGATGGTCGGACCATCCATGCGGAACACGCTCGCTGGCTGGTGCAGGGTGTTCCACCAGTCCACGGAGAACTTGATGATGGGCAGGTTCAAAGCGCCCACCAAAGTCAGGATCGCGATTGGGCGTGCCGCCTTGTTGGGGTCGTCCATGGTCTTCCAGAGCGCAATGATGCCCAGATACATGATGAAAAGCACAAGGAAAGAGGTCAGGCGCGCGTCCCAAACCCACCATGTGCCCCACATGGGCTGACCCCACACAGCACCGGTGAACAACGCCAGAAAGGTAAAGCAGGCCCCAAGGGGCGCCGCGGCCTTGGCAGAAACATCCGCCAGCGGATGACGCCAAACCAGCGAACCAATGGAGGACATGGCCATCATCGCATAGCAAAACATGCCCAGCCACGCGGACGGCACATGGATGAACATGATCCGAACCGTGTTGCCCTGCTGGTAATCCTGCGGCGCGGCAAAGGACAGATACAGCCCCACCGCAAACAAGATCAAAGTAATCCCCACGAGCCACGGCAGCACACGCCGCACGAGGTTCAAAAAGAAAGTTGGGTTTGCCAGATCGTAGAAATTCATGAAACTCTTCTAAACTGGGACGCCGCGACCATCAATAAGATAGATCGACCGCCGTTCCCACCAAGATGCGATTGCGCGAAATTGTCGCATTATGGCAGGGCGTGCCCAGCCTTCCCCCTCTAATCACTCGCATAGCGCAGCGCCGCTGCGGCAGAGACCGGACCAACCACCAGCGCTACAAGGCTGATGGCACTTAAATACAAGAACGGCGTCAGAAATGGGGCCGTTGCGGACAACACCGCAGTGGCTGCGCTCACCCCGAAGATAAGCACGGGAATGGACAAGGGCACCACCAGAATGGCAAGCAGCACCCCGCCCCGGCGCAGCGACACCGTCACCCCGGCTCCCACTGCCCCGATCAGCGTCAAGGCGGGCGTACCGATGACCAGCGTCAAGGTGACAGCGGCGATGGCCATTGGCTCCAGATTGAGAAACAGCGCAAACAGCGGCGTTGCAATGACCAACGGCAAGCCGGTTGCCGCCCAGTGAGCCGCACACTTCACCAGCACCACCAGCTCCATGGGGCGACCGGCCAGCAGATAAAGGTCCAGCGTGCCGTCTTCGCGGTCCGCCTGGAACAACCGGTCAAGGCCGAGCAGCGTCGAAAGCAACGCGCCAATCCACAGCACCGCCGAGCCAATGCGCGCCAACAGCGTGAGATCCGGCCCAACGCCAAACGGAAACACGGTGACAACGGCAAGAAAGAACAGAACACCAATCAGCGCGCCCCCGCCCACACGCACGGCCAGTTTGAAGTCCCGCAGGAAGAGTGCAGCCATCCAGCTCATCAGCCCCATCCCTCTTCGTCGCCGAACACTACGCCTTCTGCATAAGCTTCGGTTTCAGCCGCGTCGGCGGTGACGGGTTCCATCAGCAACTCCTGCACCCGCTTCAGCTTCAACGGCAGGTGCGTCGCCGCAATTACAATGCCGCCTGCTTCCAGATGCGCTTCGATCAGGTCATGGAGCGTTTGTTCCGATGCCTTGTCCAGCGCCGAGCTGGGTTCATCAAGCAGCCAGATCGGACGCCACACCACCAAAAGCCGCGCCAAAGCCAGACGGCGCTTTTGGCCCGCGCTCAAGAAACCGGCAGGCAGCGACGCCGTATGCTCAATGCCAAGCACGCCCAGCGCCTCGAGCGGGTCCATGCCGCAACGCCCTTGAACCGGGTCGCAAAACGTCTTCCAGAAAGAGAGATTGTCGAGGGTTGTCAGGGCAGGCTTCAGCCCGTCCAAATGGCCGAAGTAATGCAAGTGTTCTGCAAATGGCCGTTCCGCTTCCCCGCCCTCCAGCGAAATTTCACCGCCGGATTTCACCACCAATCCGGCCAGCACCCGCAGCAGAGTGGACTTGCCAACGCCGTTTGGCCCCTTCACCAACAGCGCTTCCCCAGCTCCAACCGCAAAGGACAGGCCGTGGAACACCTCACGTCCGCCGCGATCGCACGAAAGCGCCCGGCACTCGATCCGCAAGCCCGGTTGCGTCGAAGTGGTGTTGGTTTCAGCTGCCACGTTTGGTCTGTCCTAAATGCCATGCGGGCGGGCACGGTGGGTTGGCCCGTGCCCAGTGGAATACCACTCCACACCGGCAAATTTCCAGAGGCTTCTCCGGAAAACACGCGTCTTTGCGGCGGTTTCCAGACTTATTGCTTAGCCGCACCCTCAAGGACTGGCGCACGCGGTTGATCCTGTTACGTGATACCCCGGAGATGAACGCGCCCATCTCATCGCTTTTCTCAGGATGCCCGCGCTTACAAAAAATATCGCCAATCCCCTCTTGGAAATTATTGTATACATATGTATATAATATTGAGAAGGCGGTGACCCTCTGTTTTTATTGGCAAAACCTGTGCCGAATACCCCCGCTGTCCGATGGGATGACATCATCACCCAACGTCGCGGATCTGGCACGAACTGCGAAAAAACGCTATAGGGACAACAACTGATTTTTCGCCTCTCTCGGGCCGCCACTGCAAAAGCGCGTCACGGAGGGGTTCAATAAAACGCTCCGCAAAGGGGCATATCAAAAACACCTTTTCAAAGGTGATCCAGAGAGACCCGCTCCGCAGTCGGGCACACCCATGCGCCAGACTGTCAAACCAAAAGGAGATCGCTCGCAATGACCACATCCCTGGACAGCTTTGGCGCCAAGAAGACCCTGACGGTCGGCGACAAGAGCTACACCTACTTCTCCATTCCCGATGCTGAAAAGAACGGCCTTGAGGGTGTTTCCAAGCTTCCCTTCTCCTTGAAGGTGGTGCTTGAAAACCTGCTGCGTTTTGAAGACGGTCGCACGGTAACCAAGGAAGACATCACCGCAGTGGCACAGTGGCTGGTCTCCCGCACCTCCACCCACGAAATCGCCTACCGTCCGGCACGCGTTCTCATGCAGGACTTCACCGGCGTGCCCGCCGTTGTGGACCTTGCGGCCATGCGCGATGCGGCGGTCAAGCTCGGCGGCGACCCGAAGAAAGTGAACCCGCAAGTCCCCGTGGATCTGGTCATCGACCACTCCGTGATGGTGGACTACTTCGGCACCGCCTCCGCCTTCGCACTCAACGTGGAGAAGGAATACGAGCGCAACAAGGAGCGCTACGAGTTCCTGCGCTGGGGCCAGTCCGCGTTTGACAACTTCCGCGCCGTGCCACCTGGCACCGGCATCTGTCACCAGGTGAACCTTGAGTATCTGGCCCAGACCGTCTGGACCAAGGAAGAAAACGGTGAAACCATCGCCTACCCAGACACCCTGGTGGGCACCGACTCCCACACCACCATGGTCAACGGCCTGGCTGTTCTGGGCTGGGGCGTGGGCGGCATCGAGGCGGAGGCCGCCATGCTTGGCCAGCCCATCTCCATGCTCATCCCGGAAGTGGTTGGCTTCAAGCTCACCGGAAAGCTGAACGAAGGCATCACCGCCACCGACCTTGTGCTCACCGTGGTTGAAATGCTGCGCAAGAAGGGCGTTGTCGGCAAGTTCGTGGAGTTCTATGGCCCCGGTCTCGACAACCTGTCGCTGGAAGACGCTGCCACCATCGCCAACATGGCACCAGAGTACGGCGCGACCTGCGGCTTCTTCCCCGTCGACACCGACACCCTGAAGTACCTTGAGGCCACCGGCCGCGCCAAGGACCGCATCGCACTGGTCGAGGCCTACGCCAAGGCGCAAGGCATGTTCCGCGATTCCAGCGCGCCAGAACCGGTCTTCACCGACACGCTGGAGCTGGACATCTCCACCGTTGTGCCTTCCCTTGCCGGGCCAAAGCGCCCGCAGGACCGCATCTCGCTGGAAGACGCCTCCAGCGGCTTCGCCAAGACCATGGCCAGTGAGTTCAACAAGGCAGGCGAGGAGTTCAAGCGGGTAGCCGTTGAAGGCCGCGACCACGACCTCGGCAACGGCGACGTGGTCATTGCCGCCATCACCTCATGCACCAACACCTCCAACCCGTCAGTGCTCATCGGTGCGGGTCTGGTGGCTCGCAAGGCCCGCGAAAAGGGACTCACCGTGAAACCATGGGTCAAGACCTCCCTTGCCCCCGGCTCTCAAGTGGTCACCGACTACTTGGAAAAGGCGGGTGTGCAGGCAGATCTGGATGCACTGGGCTTCAACCTCACCGGCTATGGCTGCACCACCTGCATTGGTAACTCCGGCCCGCTGCCCGAAGAGATCTCCAAGTCCATCAACGACAACGACCTTGTGGCCTGTTCCGTCCTGTCCGGCAACCGCAACTTCGAAGGCCGCGTGAACCCGGACGTGCGCGCCAACTATCTGGCTTCCCCGCCACTGGTTGTGGCCTACGCCATTGCCGGCTCGCTGAACATCGACATCACCAAGGACCCGCTCGGCACGGATCAGGACGGCAACCCGGTCTACCTGAAGGATCTCTGGCCTTCCACGCAGGAAATTGCAGATCTCATCCGCACCTCCATCAACGAGGAAATGTTTGAACAGCGCTACGGCGACGTGTTCAAGGGCGATGAGCACTGGCAGGCCATCAAGGTTGAAGGCGGCATGACCTACGGCTGGCCCGCAGGGTCCACCTACGTTCAAAACCCGCCCTACTTCGAAGACATGACCATGGACCCCAAGCCGCTCGAAGACATCGAGAACGCGGCGGTCATGGGTCTGTTCCTCGATTCCATTACCACCGACCATATCTCTCCGGCCGGGGCCATCAAGGCCAACAGCCCGGCAGGCACCTACCTCTCGGAGCATCAGGTCGCGGTGAAGGACTTCAACTCCTACGGCTCCCGCCGTGGCAACCACGAGGTCATGATGCGCGGCACCTTTGCCAACATCCGCATCAAGAACCAGATGGTGCCGGGCGTTGAAGGCGGCGTCACCATGAAGGACGGCAAGCAGGAATGGATCTACGACGCCTGCATGGACTACAAGGCAGCAGGCACCCCGCTTGTGGTGTTTGCGGGCAAGGAGTACGGCACCGGCTCCTCCCGTGACTGGGCGGCCAAGGGCACCAAGCTGCTTGGCGTGCGTGCCGTGATCGCGCAAAGCTTCGAGCGCATCCACCGCTCCAACCTGGTGGGCATGGGCGTTCTGCCGTTCACCTTCAAGGAAGGCGAAAGCTGGCAGTCCCACGGCATCGAAGGCACAGAGAAAGTCAGCATCCATGGCGTTGCCGACCTGAAACCGCGTCAGATGGTGAACATCGAGGTGGAATACGCCAGTGGCGAGAAAAAGACCATCGAAGTGCTCTGCCGCATCGATACGGAAGACGAACTGGAATACATCAAGGCTGGCGGCATCCTGCACTACGTGCTCCGCAACCTCGTTTCCAGCTAAGACTTTCTAGAAAGACTTCGGATCAAGAACGGGCCCTCTCCACGGGCCCGTTTTTTGTTGGCACCTCATCCCTCAGGGCCAACCAACACCCTAATGTCAACTCAGAGCCCAGCACCTCTCGCGGCCTTGCGCTTTATCAAAGCTGTCATCCCGTACTTGATGCGGGATCCAGAACACCACGGGAAAGCCATCCCCCGCGCCCGACCGACCGAACGCGTTGCACCTTCCGCTGGATCCCGGCTCGGGGGCCGGGATGACGCTGGGAGGTAATAGAGAGGACGGTGGGTCTCATGAACGTTGCGCAGTGAGGTGTTGGAAGAAGGGTAGCCTTGGCAACTCTCAGAAAATGAAAGCACCTCTCCAAAACGCATACGAAACCAGAACCAGCGCCTCTAAACTGCAGCACCTTGGAATCCCAACACCCTCACCTCCCCGCTGGCGTCATCCCGCACTTGATGCGGGATCCAGAGCCAAGCCAGCACGCCTTTCCATTCCCGTCATGCCAACTCTTGGTACAAATCTCTCCAAGCCGGATTAAATCCCTCGATCAACTCCACCTTCCATGCCCGCTTCCAACGCTTCAGCTTTTTCTCACGAGCAATTGCATCAACAATCCGCTCGTATTCCTCATAGTAGACCAGCTGTGCCACGCCATAGCGCGCCGTAAAGGACATCGCCATTTTCTCACGGTGCTCGTAAACGCGCCGGGCCAAGTCGTTGGTCACGCCCGTATAGAGCGTCCCGTGCCGTCTGCTGGCTGTCATGTATACAAAATACGCCATGCCTCAGTCTGCGGCCTTCACCACGGGGCGACAACAACATGAAATTGCCAGTCTAAAATGATAGGCCGCTTCCGCTGGATCCAGGCTCGGAGGCCGGGATGACGCTGGGGGTAATGGAGAAGACCGCGGGTCTCATCGGCTCACAGCCCTGCGCTACATTAAAGCCGTCATCCCGCACTTGATGCGGGATCCAGAGCACCACGGGAAAGCCTTTGCTTCATGCCTGCCCCCCAAGTACGTAGCACCGCCCGTTGGATCCCGGCTCGGGGGCCGGGATGACAGTGAGAGGTAATGGAGAGGCCCTGAAGTTACTTGAACGTTGCGCGGTGAGGTGATGCAAGACCAGCAGTCCTGCCATTGCGCAACAAGCAGCCTCTGCATCATCGCCAAAACGCCCGTGAGACCCAATACCCGCGCCCAACATCAGTAACGCCTTGGAACCCCAACACCCTCACCTCCCCTCAAGCGTCATCCCGCACTTGATGCGGGATCCAGAATGACAAGGAGAAACTTGCGCCTCTCGCTAAAACGCGGCCACACAATCCGCAGGAAACCCGCCGTAACCATGCTCTTCTGCCACTACCACGTTTTCAAAAGGTGCAGGCGCTCGCCGTCCTCGCGCACCAGCTTGTAGCCGCCTTGTTCCAGAAACGTGCGTGCCGGGTGGGTGCTGATGGGTGCGTAGCTGCACCGGTTGAAGCCCGCGCGCTTCACCTGCTCTTCGGCCAGCGCCAGAAGCTGGGCGGCAATGCCATAGCGGCGGAAGTCCTGCATCACATAAAGATGCAAGATCTTGGGCTCCTCTCGCACCAGGCCCCAACTGCAAAACCCCACCACCTGATCGGCGAGCACGGACACGTGGGTCTGGGGCAAATGGTCCGCCAGCATCTTTTTCTTGGCAGCTTCCGCCGCTTTCCAATGCTCATAGTGCTGGGGTTCCAGCTCCGCCATGTAGCGCTCTTCCAGGGTGAGCAGGACGGGCAAATCGGCTTCGGTTGCCTTGCGGTGAATTGGAACTGACATGGGTAACCCTCCGGTGCAAACGCTGCGTCACTCTGACCGTTGTCAGGATAAACCAAAACAGGGTGCCCCCCAACTGAACCAAAGGGATCACAATCAGAAGGTGCAGTGCGGCTGGACGCCTCCCCCTCCGGCTTATAGACTGGCCCCTTCCCTTTGAAAAACTTATTCCCCTTGGTCCTGACGCCTCTAATTTTGAACCCATGCCCACTTGAACGGGCCGCCGGTGGACCGTCCACTGGCGCGAAGTGGGCTGGGCGGGGCTGCTGGAAGAGGTAACGCATCTTTCCAGGAGGTCCGGTGGAAGGTAACCCAGGGGAGACCGCATGATCCTGGGGGGTTTGTCCGCAGTGAAGGGCGTTCAGCGGTGGCAGGCAACTGCCTTTCGCGTCTGTTCAACTGGGGGCCAGTGCCTTTCATGATAAAGTGTCCGGGCAAGGCGGCTGTGCCTTTGCCGAAGACTCAAACACAACAATGCGCAGGCAAAGCCTGCCCGCCTTGCCATCCCGTCATCCGGCGGGTTCCTTCCAGACGCCATACACCGCGAGGGGGCCTCGGCGGTGCCAAAAGTGCTTGATGGGGTGCGGGCTTGCCTCAGTCGGCAGAAACGCCCAGCGCCTCGCTTTGCGGAGTGCCAGGGGCCGGGGTATCGCCCCTCACCTGCTGGCGGAACTGGTGCAGCCGCTGCTGTAGCATCAGCAGCGCCCGGTCGACCACATCCCCCTCGATGAGCTTTTCCGGCTCGCTCAAGGTGCGCAAGGATTGCTCTATGCTGCCAAGCTGGTTGGAAATGCGGGTCAGTTTGGCGTTCAGCTCAGGGTTCGTGTTCGCAGACCGGCGAAGCGCCGTCAGCTCATCATTGAGGCGGCGCAGCTCCGCTTGCCACTCGGCAGGCTTGATGCCGCTGGCAGAAACCACGGCAGACGCCGTGCGCGTTGCGGCCGTTTCGGTCACATCCATCACCGCGTAAATGGCCCACCCAACCGCCAGCGCGGCCAGGATCACCAGCACCAGCGTCGCGTTAATCAGCGCGAGCAGCAGATCCTTCAGTGTCCGCTTTGCCCGGCCCGGTGCATCCTCACCCATCATGGCGCTCATTAATTCCCTCTGCCTCAAGACGCGCTAGTCTAACAGCAACACCTTCCCAAAGCGTTAGGCAGGCTGGTGGACGTTTCACTCCACCAACAGTTCGTAATAGGTGAATGTTGCACCCGAACGCCCCTCATAGGGCAGTTCCACCTTGGTTGCCGTTGTTGGGGAGAGCGGTTCACCATAGAGGCGCTCATAAAGCCGCTTCAGCTTGTCCGGGGCTTCGGTGTCGCGCGGGTGGCGCCAGATCAGCATCACCGGCCGGTTGAACGGAATGCGCAGCGCAGCATACTCATGGCTGGTGATGGTCACATCTTCAAGATGGTACCCCACCGCCCCCACAAACTCCTTGGGTTCCCCAAGCACAACGGCTGCGCCATTTGCGTTCACCCGCTCTGCAATGGCAGAGGATGGGATCTTGTGCGCGCTGGGGCGTTTGGTGCTGTCCCGGTTCATGTTGATCGGCATCGCGATCATTATTGCCAGCGTACACGCCCCGGCAATGCCGAACACATAGGCCAGCCGGTTTGGCGTCATGCGCGGCCACGCCCACCCCGCCAAAATGACAGGAAACACAAACAGCGTTGGCTGCAGCCACCGGTCCTTAACAACAGTGGTCCCACTCATCACCATCGCCAGAAAGATCACGGTGATAGCGGCAAGCAAGGTCGCCAGGAGAAATTGACAGGCGGACTTGTTCACATCGGCCTTTGGGGCCTTATCCTCTGACCTGCGCAAGAACAGGAAGGGCAGATAGACCGCTAGTGACACAGCAATGAAGCTGATGGATGCCCGCAAAAGGGAGAAAGGCCCCGCATACCAAGGCTCTTCAACGCGGTGAATGCCAAACTTGTGCACGCGGGAGAACAGAAGGTCCTGATTTTGTACCATCCAAAGCGCTGGCATGAACAGCAGCACGGCGGCAACCCCAATGGAAATCACAGCATAGCGGGAGAAGAGCAAACGCCGCCCCGCGGGCTGCGCCAAACACCCGATCAGCACCGCTGCCAGGAGGAAGAAGTAGTTGAACTTGGCAAGCGCCCCAATTGCCACCACCCCGCCCAAGGCGGCAGCGCGCAGCAAAGTTGGTTTATCAATGCAGAGCAGCATCACGTACACCGTCCACGAGGCGGCAGCAAACAACAGCACGGAGTGGGACAAGGCACGCTGCGCTTCCCATGATATTTGAGGAAGGAAAATAATCGAGGCCGTCGCAAGCGCGGCGAAGGTCTTGCCACCCATGCGTTTTGCCGTGAACCACACCCCAAGGTACCCAAGCAGCAGGGTTGCGTTCTTGAGAAGCGACAGAGCAAACAGGCTCTTGCCAAAGACTGAGAAAAAGGCAACCACAAGCCAGGAATAAAGCGGCGGCTGCGGGCCATACCCCCACTCAAGGCTTTGCGCCGCGATGATCTGTTCCGCCTCGTCCAGCCCAAGATTGGCGGAACTCAAAAGCCGAATGGCGACTTGAAGGGCAAAATAGACACAAAGCAAAACGGGGAACCAATGTGAAATGAAGTGGTTCCATGCCCTGACCCTGCAGGCGGAGTTATTCCCGGTCAGTTCGAGTGCGGTATTTTGGGAGAGCAAATGATTGCCTTGTCTGCTCGGTCACAGGGCACGTCAAACACTCTTCACGCTGAAACAGGCCCATGAACTAGTTTAGAATTTTAATTAAACTAAACATAGTTCATGTCGGAAATAAAAAAACCCGCAGCGTTTGCTGCGGGTTCTGAGAGCTTTAAAGTTGATCAGGGATCCTTAGTGGCGGAAGTGGCGCATCCCGGTAAAGACCATGGCAAGCCCCGCCTCATCTGCCGCCTTGATCACCTCGTCGTCACGCATCGAGCCACCCGGTTGGATCACCGCAGTTGCTCCTGCCTCAGCAGCAGAAAGCAGACCGTCGGCAAACGGGAAAAATGCGTCAGAGGCGACAACGCACCCCCTGGTCAAAGGCTCGGAATGCCCCGCTGCTTCAGCGGCATCTTCCGCTTTGCGGGCGGCGATGCGGGCACTGTCCACACGGCTCATTTGGCCCGCGCCAATGCCAACGGTCGCCCCGTCTTTCACATAGACAATTGCATTGGACTTCACATGCTTGCCAACACGAAACGCCATCTTCAGGTCTGCAAGCTCCTGCGCGCTCGGCTGGCGCTTGGTCACCACTTTCAGGTCAAGGTCATCCACCACGCCGTTGTCACGGCTTTGCACCAGCAGACCGCCAGACACGCTTTTCACGAACACGCCCTCTTCGCGCGGGTCGGAAAGGCCACCGGTGAGCAGAAGACGCAGGTTCTTCTTTTTGGCAACAATCGCCATGGCTTCTTCAGTCGCATCTGGCGCAATGATCACCTCGGTGAAGATCTTGGTAATCTCTGCTGCGGCATCTGCGTCCAGAGTGCCATTCAAGGCAACAATGCCGCCAAAAGCAGACACCGGGTCACAGGCAAGCGCCTTTTCATAAGCGTCTTTCAGCGTGGCCGCTTCGGCGACACCACAAGGGTTGGCGTGCTTGATGATGGCCACCGCAGCGGTGCGGGCCGGATCAAACTCGGAAACCAGCTCAAAGGCAGCATCCGTGTCATTGATGTTGTTGTAAGAAAGCTGCTTTCCCTGCACTTGGCGGGCAGTCGCCACACCGGGGCGCTTCTCGCCTGTCAGGTAAAAACCAGCGGCTTGATGCGGGTTCTCGCCGTAGCGCATGACTTCATTCAACTTGCCGCCAACGGCACGATAGTCCGGCGCACTCTCACCAATCTGCGCGGCCATCCAGTTGGACACCGCCGCATCATAGGCCGCAGTGCGGGCAAAGGCTTTTTGCGCCAACTTCTTGCGCAGTGCAATTGGCGATTGGCCGCCATTGGCATCAAGCGCTTCAATCACGGCATCGTAGTCAGCCGGGTCGACAAGTGTCGTCACATAGGCCTGGTTCTTGGCTGCGGCACGCGTCATGGCCGGGCCACCAATATCAATGTTCTCAACGCCATTGGCGTAATCGGCGCCAGACGCAACGGTCTCCTCAAACGGGTACAGGTTCACGCAGAGCAGGTCGATGCCCGTAATCCCGTGATCCGCCATGGCCGCCACATGGTCCGCATCATCTCTGATGGACAGCAAGCCGCCGTGCACTTTTGGATGAAGCGTTTTCACCCGACCATCCATGATCTCAGGAAAGCCCGTCACTTCAGAGATATCCTTCACTGCAAGACCAGCCTCTTCAATGGCCTTGCGCGTGCCACCCGTGGAGACGAGTTCAACACCGCGATCTACCAGCGCTTTTGCAAACGCAATCAATCCAGTTTTGTCGGTAACAGACAACAGAGCACGCTTTACCGGAACCATTTCAGGAACAGGTATGCCTTTTGACAGGACAGCCATGAGCATCAAGCCTTACGTATTTGCAGGGTTACACATCGAAGATGGCGTCGCCGTACCACGGTTTCTACGGATTATAAAGGCTGAGGATGGATTTTTTCCGGCACACGAAATGAAAGGAAACATCGTTGCTATTGCTAAGCCGGGTAAAGTTAGTTCGATTTACGCCGCCCTTTCGCAGCGGCAACACGGCGAAACATCCATGTTACGTTCGGCCGTTCGCTGGCGCGGCCGTAAATCACAATCTGATTTGTCCGGCGGTGTCCAAACACATCCGAAAGATAAATGGACTCTTCCAACTCCACGGCGCCATCTTCGGCCATGAACTCCCAAGCTTCACCGTCCGGGCACTGCAGAATAATCGCCTGGCCAGAGGTCAGCATGGAGCACTTCACAGTAGGGTGCAGATGAAAGCGGAGGGTGTAGTGGTCATTTTCGCCGGGTTCGCCGGTTTTTTGAAACCGATCAACACCGTCAAGAACAGTACCATCACGAGAAAGCGTCAAATCCCGTTCATGTATCAGGTGAAAGCGAGCAGCATAGCCATCATGGCTGGCAATTACGCGTTCAGCCAGCTCATCATCGTAGCGTTCCACGCTAACCGAACGCGGCCCAGACACGATCGGCGTGCCGAGATAGCGTTCGTAACGGGGGTTGTTCAGAAACCGGCTGGACGAGGTCTCGCCCACAGAAGCAGTCGAATGCGCCGCTGTGGAGCGCGCCACCGCACGCCATTCAATGCGGTCACGTTGAGACACACCACAGTTCACCACAATTCGGTTGCGGTGCGAGGAAAATTCGAAAGACAGCGTTCCGGCATGGGCCTGACCGCTGAACTGGATCGGGGGCGGTGCGCCCGCATCCATTATGACCAGGCTGTCCGCTGCCGAGAGACGTTGATACCCGGAGTAAGGCGCACTTGGCGAGGGCGCCCCGCGGGCATCATCATAAGCCAGCACGGTTGCGACCACGTCGCCCGGCGTGGAGCCCATGCCATTGAAGTGCGCGAAAGAGCCATCGCCATGCCTGAAGAAACGGATGATCGGCATCATTCGATCAATGGCTTCCATCATGGCAGGAGAGGCCGATTGGCCTTGCATGACCAGCGCCTGCCGGATCGGCAAAAGGTCCACCAAAATGTCAAGTACTGCGCCGGGATGGCGAGAGACATGTCCGCCATCTGGCAAGATCTGGCGCTGCAGCTCCATATCAAGCCGCTTCAGCGCTTTGCGGATATGGCGCTCTTGCCCTTCTATGGAAACCGAGGCACAAGCCACTGCCATGGCAACGGTCAGACGGGGCACCCCATCAGGCGCTTCACCGGCGGTGCGGCGCAGATATCGGACCTGCTTGCCAAGAGAGCGCATGAACTTACGATAAAAGTCCGCTTCACATCCTTGAAGCAACAAGGGAGATTGGGCCATCCAGCTCAAGATGCGCCGAGCTATGACTTCCTGCCGCCAGCCCACGGGATCGCCGCGCCCGCATGCCTTGATCCAATCTTCGACCAACGCTCGGGCGTTCTTCTGCGCCATCGCAGTTTCCGCAGCGCGCAGGTGGCGCAACCAGGAAAAACCATGCAGGGCCCTTGCCCATTCAACGCTCGGCGCTGGAATTTCAAAAGGAGATTCGCCTCCAGTTTCCACCAGGTGTCCGGAGAACAGGAACCGACCGGCGTAGATATCAGCCGCGTTTGTGGCATCGGTTGTACGCAGATCTTGCGGGGCAATCAGCAGACGCGATGGTGTGTGGCGCAAGGAACCAAACCGCATGACAGAACCGCCACGCAGGGCCCTAACCGCTGCTTGCACCATGTTTTGCGCCATCAAACGCCAAAGAAGCGCCTGTTCAGACACCGCGCCCAACGCCATACCCGCTATAGGCCTCCTTCATGCCTGTCTCAACCACGAGACACAGGATTGCCTTGAAAGGCCTTTAAAACTCGTTAACCATATCATTGCGAATTGCCACCGCGTGTGATCAAAAAGACGCAGTAAGCTCAGGACTTGCGCAGCCGCGCCGCAAAGAAGCCATCCATGCCACTCAATCTCGCCGTTTTCTGCGGATTGTGGCAGGGCAAAGCTCTGAAGTCTCCCTGAGAGTTGACGGTTGCGGCAGGAAGCGCAAATGCCTCTGCATCAACGGTTTCTCTGGAGAACTCTGGGGATTCCAAGAGGAATCGCTGAATTTGAAGCTCACCTTCTTCTTGCTCTAACGAACATGTGCAGTAGACAAGCAAACCACCGGGTTTCAGCCAGTGCGCAGCTTTGGTAAGCAGCTCGTACTGCAAGTCTGCGAGCTTTGAGACGTCATCTTCCCGCTTCAGCCATGCAACATCAGGATGACGGCGGATGGTGCCCGTGGCACTGCACGGCGCATCCAGCAAAATGGCATCAAATTGTTGATCTGGCTCGTAGTTTCGAAGGTCACAGGCGACTGTCTCAACTTCAAAACCCATGCGAGCCATATTGTCAGAAAGGCGTTCAAGGCGACGCGCAGACACATCAACAGCGGTGACATGGGCGCCTGCTGCCGCCAGCTGCATTGTCTTGCCGCCCGGCGCAGCACACAGATCCGCCACGCGAAGACCAGCAACATCGCCCAGAAGGCGCGCAGGAACAGCTGCAGCCGAATCTTGAACCCACCATGCCCCCTCATCAAAACCGGGGAGCACATCGATTGCCCCTTCAGGCACCAGACGTACGGACTTGCCGCAGCTCAACTCACCGCCCAGTTGCTCCTGCCACTTGGCCACATCGTCCTTGATCGAGAAATCGACATAAGGCTCCAGCAGATGCGCTTCCGCAATCGCTGCAGCAGTTTCTTCGCCGAATACCTCAATCCATCGTTTGTACATCCAGTCTGGCGCGTTGATCCCGGGTGCGCTCTGCTCTTCAAGAAGGGCACTGCCTTCCCGAGTTGCACGCCGCAATACGGCATTCACCAAGCCTTTATAGGGCTTGGCGCGGCCATCTCGTCCGGCAAGCGACACAGCTAGCGAAACCGCAGCGTGATCTGGAATGGACATGAACAGAATTTGAGCCAGCGCAACATGGAGAATATCAAGAACGCGGCCTGTCTTCTCCGGTATCGGACGTTCCAGAAGCGCATCCAGAACACCTTGGATCTGACCGCGGCGGCGCAACGCGGTTCCAAGAATTGCGCGCACCAAAGACCTATCATTGGG
This sequence comes from Nesiotobacter zosterae, assembly GCF_033843645.1. NCBI lineage: Bacteria > Pseudomonadati > Pseudomonadota > Alphaproteobacteria > Hyphomicrobiales > Stappiaceae > Nesiotobacter > Nesiotobacter zosterae. Next base: position 175,832 of record NZ_JAWXVZ010000010.1, read on the forward strand.
CTCAAGCCGCTTGTAGCCCGGATGGCCATTGCGCAAATCCAGTTCACCATCGAGGGGCATGCGCTTGAACATGATCTTGCCTAGAAGATCCGTGGCAGCCTTGCGTGCGGCATAGCCTGGCTCGGTGCCCGGCTGCACAGCAGGTACTTTTGCGCCTTTGGCGGCAGGTTTGCCACGCTTCTTGCCAGAAGCCTTACGTGCGGCGGCCTGTGTTGTGTTGTTGTCTGCGCTCATCGACGCCAAAATCCTACTGATTGGGGCCGCGAACTGGCCCCGATAGAAAGGCCAAGCCCTTCAAATTCATCTACTTGTCATAACGGTGGTGTGCCTAATGACACAAAACCGGCCATAAGGAAATGGCTGTTTGACTGGCTTGTCTTCAAACTCGCTTCAAGAATCCAAAAGGCGCTCTGTTGGAGAGCGCCTGCAAATGCCACTTGCGGAGGGTGGGTTTAACCCCACGGCCCTTTAGGCCGTTTGGGTTGCTCCCCGCCCCATGGCCCCTTGGGAGCATTGGAAGGCGGTACAGAAGGACCAGTGTTTGGCCGTGACGCCTGTTGTTGCGACGCAAACCCTGATGCCGTCATGCCGGCCTCAGAGGCCATGTTACGCAAAGCTGCAATGCGGTTCTCCGTGTTCGGATGTGTTGAGAACAGATTATCCATCCGCTCACCGGAGAGGGGATTAATAATGAACATATGCGCGGTTGCCGGGTTGTGTTCCGCATCCGGATTTGGAATGCGAGCGGCGCCACCTGCAATCTTGTTCAGAGCAGACGCCAACCAGAGCGGATTGCCGCAAATCTGCGCACCCATCTTATCGGCAGAATACTCTCGCGTTCTGGATATTGCCATTTGCACGAGGCTGGCTGCCAGCGGCGCGAGGATCATCATCAAGATCGCGCCGACAAAACCCAGCGGATTGTTGTTGTCACGAGAGCCGCCAAAAAAGAACGCAAAGTTCGCCAACATGGAAACCGCACCAGCAATGGTCGCGGTAATGGTCATGATTAGCGTGTCGTGGTTTTTAATGTGCGCCAACTCGTGGGCCATCACGCCGGCGACTTCTTCTTTGCTGAGAGTATTGAGGAGGCCCGTGGTCGCAGCCACTGCTGCGTTTTCAGGATTGCGCCCCGTTGCAAAAGCATTTGGTTGCGGGTTGTTGATCACATAAACTTTGGGCATGGGCATGTTCGCCCGCTGCGCCATGGTGCGCACCATGCCAACCAGTTCCGGCGCTTGGCGCTCATCTACTTGCTGCGCGTGGTGCATGCGCAGCACCATCTTGTCCGAGTTCCAGTAGCTGAAAAGGTTCATCGCGCCGGCAAACAGGAGCGCGATCATCATGCCGCCCGTACCGCCGATCAAAAAGCCAACGAACATGAACAAAGCCGTCATGGCAGCGAGCAGCATGGCTGTTCGGAAGTAGTTCATGATGACTAAAGACCCTCTCTTAGGACTATGACCAACGGGCGTTTTTCCCGTCGTCTGAGATTTGTGATGGTGCTTCGCTCGACAAATAAAGGTGGGTATACCATTTAAAAGTTGCCACGAAGCAGACTACCTAAAATTTTGACGGATATAAGTCACTTAGGCAGAATTGATCTCACCAACAAGACCCGGACCAGCAAAATTGAGAGAAGCGGGAAGGCTTTGGTAATGACTGGACATAACGACACAGGCTCCAAACTGAACTACTCCACCACTGAGATTGCAGCGCCCTCAGAAGTGGAGGAAGCCCCAAAGCGCAAGCGTTTTGAGGATTTGCCGCCTGCTGCCCAGCGCGCGCTGAAAGAAGCCGAAGCCCGCCGAGCAGAAATCGATGCCGTCACCACAAATCGACCAGCTGAGGTGGACGGACGTGGAGGCTTGGACCCTGCGCGCTACCAAGACTGGGAAGTCAAAGGCATTACCAGCGACTTCTAGCTACTCTGCCCGCGGTTTTGGATGCCAATCAGAGTATTTTGAGGCGGCGCACAATGTAAATTTGTAGCGCCACCACGGCGAGCAGGAGAAGGCACACCACGACAAAGCCGTAGGGACTGTGAGCGCCCGGAATACCTCCAACATTGATACCCAAAAGACCCGTGATAAGCGAAAGCGGCAGAAACACTGCCGCAACAACTGCAAGCATGAGCATATATCGGTTGGTTTGTTCGGCTCTGTTGAACATGACCTGATCGTGGACGATTTCGGCTCGCTCCCGAATTGCATCCATTTCTTCAGCGATTCGAGTAATGCGGTCTGCCGCCTCTCTCAAACGCACCTGGGCCGCCCTGCTCATCAAGGCCATGTTCTCAATCTCAAAGCCACGAATGGCATCACGCTGCGTGAAAAGACTGCGTCGGATCATTGTTGCCGTCCGGCGTATGTGAGCCAGTTCTGTCTCCCAGGGCTGCAAGGCCTTCAGGAGCACAAGATCCTCCATGTTTTCAATTCGGTCCGACAAGGCTTCAAAAAGTGGCTCTGCCCGATCGGCCAGACTGAGGGCGATGAAGGAGACCAGTTCTGCCGCGTTGTGCAGGCGCAAACCCCGTTTTACCTCCTCACCCAAAGCGGGGATGATACCGGACTTGTCATCACACACAGAGACCACCAGCCGCTCGCTCACCCACATGCGAAGGACCGCCAGATCGGGGAGAAATGACTGATCAAGTTCTTTGAATACAAAAAGATTCAACAAGACGCCTTGAGCGAAAATGGTGCACCTTGGGAGCGCATCTGCGGATTTCAGGCTTTCAATGAGATCCGCATCCAAAGGCAACTGGTTCAGGAGCGCCTCTGCTGAATTGCCCTCTTGCTTGACATGTAACCAATGCACGCCTTTGGACGCACCAAGATGAGCATCAATCACATCTTCCACTGCGGTTTCGTGGAGAACTCCATCGGCACTGATTTCAAACGCAAAGACAGTCTGCTCTCGTGATCTAACCCGCTCCATTCAAGGCCCTTTCCTGCTTAGCGCCCTCACCGTTTTCGCCTCGCAAATTGCCAAGTTAAGACCAAAATTCCCTTAAATCCGCGGGAAATTGCAACTGGAAGATACTGGATCGACAATATGGTTAAGGTCAGATTTACCAAAAATCTTTAGAAATCGGCTCTAAGCTAGTTTCAAAAGAGTAGTAGGACGAGAAATCCGGTGTCCAACAATCAGAAAAAACCAATTTCGGGCGGCAACCCCTTCCAACGCCTGCGCGATCAGCTGGAGGGAATCGAGCCCGCGCTTGAGCCAATCACAATGACGATTGGCGAGCCCAAGCACGAACCGCCGTCGTTGTTCATGGACGTACTGGTCGAAAACAAAGCAGGTTTTCGCAAGTATCCGCCCATTCACGGAACGCCGGAGTTCCGCGCTGCCATCGGCTCATGGCTGAAAGCCCGCTATGGGCTGGACGCCGCATTTGATGCTGACAAGAGTGTCATTCCACTCAATGGCTCACGCGAAGGTTTGGTTTTTGCCTGCGTAAGCGCCCGTGATTATCTGAAAAAAGACGTTGAGACCCCTGCGGTTCTGCTGCCAAACCCGTTCTACCAATCCTATGGCGCGGGTGCGCACATGGCAGGCGCAGAAGAAATATTGCTGCCGGAACAAGGCACCGGCATTCTGCCAGACCTCGATGTACTGGACCCGGCACTGCTTGACCGAACAATTGCGTTCTACTTTGCCTCGCCTGCAAACCCGCAAGGCACCGTCGCTCCCATGACCTACTGGAAGCAGCTCATAGGCTTGGCGCGTAAACACAATTTCCTCATCTTTGCCGATGAGTGCTACTCGGAAATCTACCGCGAGACGCCGCCAACCGGTGTTCTGGAAGCTGCAAGCGCCATGGATGGAACGCTCAGCCACGTGGTCAGCTTCAACTCGCTTTCAAAACGCTCCAATTTGCCGGGCCTGCGTTGTGGCTTTGCCGCTGGTGATCCGGAGTTCATTCAGTTTTTTGCCAACTTCCGCAATATCGCGGCACCGCAAGTCCCCCTGCCCGCGCAAGCTTTGGCTGTTAGAGCCTATGCGGACGAAGACCACGTCGTTGAAAATCGCCGCCTCTACAATGAGAAGTACGCAGCCGCTGAAGAGATCCTGTCTCCCCTGTTCGGCTCTGTCATGAATGATGGCGGTTTCTTCCTGTGGCTCGATGTGTCCCGTTGGGGTGGCGGTGTTGCGACCGCTGAAAAGCTGTGGCGCGAAGCTGGTGTGAAAGTGCTTCCAGGCGCTTACATCGCCTCCGACATGCCGGAGGGCTTCAATCCCGGCGCGGACTACATCCGCCTTGCCCTTGTAGATAGCCTCGACACAAGCCGCGAAGCGTTCAATCGCATCGTGACCTGTCTGGAGTAAGCGAATGCATCAAGCCTCAACCATGCATCACCCGCGCAAAACCAACATTTCGCTTGAGGACACCGAAAGCCCGTTCAAGCGCATGTTGAAACGCAATATGGTTTCCCTGTCCGGACTGGCTGTAATCACGGTCGCGATTGCATTTGCTGCCGCACTTGCAACTTGGTCGGTGAGCGATCCAAGCCTCAGCCACTCCACCACGGAGCCGGTACGCAATGCACTTGGCGGCATCGGCGCCATTGTGGCGGATGTTTTGATGCAGTCCATTGGTCTGGCGACAGCGGTGGTTCTGTTTCCCGTTCTGGTCTGGGGCTGGCGTATTTTCTGGTACCATCGTTCAGGCCTCAACCGAAAGCGACTGGCGACCTGGGTGTGTGGCACGCTGATTTTCTCCGGCGCTCTTGCGGCTCTGCCCGTTGCCCAAGGCTGGCCGCTGCCTACGGGCATGGGCGGTTTCTTGGGCGACTGGCTGTTTTCGGTTCCAGATACTTTCTTCAACGGTCTGACGGATGGTGCAAAAATGTTGGTGGGTACGGTGGGCCTTGGCCTGCCTGCGCTCGTCATGATGGCCCATGCCGCAGGATGGATCGGCCGCTCGCCGTTGCACGAACCGCAGGCCGAGTTGCCGGTCAATGCACAAGACGCCGACTATGACGACTACGACAGCTTCGATGAAGACGAGGATGACAACGAAGACGGCCGGTTGTCCGCGGCCATCGGTGCGTTGTCCCATTGGAAGTTGATGGCAACCAGCGCTGTTCAGAGAACCTTCTTCAAGAAGAAACAGCAGCCTGCACAGGCCAATGTTTATGCCGCCCACCCTGCTCCCATCGAGCCGGAGTATGCGCATGCAGAAGAGGTTTACGAACACGAGGGCTATCAGCAGCCCTACGAGCACGAAGGCTATGCTCAGGCGCATTACGACCAGCAGCCCCATGAGCAGCCATACCATGCAGACTACGCCGCCTCAGATGAACAGCCTGTCTATTATGAGGAAGAACCTGCTCCAGAACAGCAGAAGGGCGGTCTGATCACCAACCTGCGCCGCAAACTGGCAGCCAAGCTGCTGCCTGAAGAGGACGACGGCCTGCGTGAGTTTTACGAGCGTGGCGCAGTATCCTACGAGCAGCCCGCGGCAAGCCATGCAGCACCGCAAGGCGCGCCGGTCGACTTCGAACACGATTGCCCTTCCCCGCGTGCACCCTGGGAAGATCCTGATCCGTCGCATCATCCGTTCCATGACGCCTCAGGTGAAGACTTTGATGCTGATGAGCAGGCATTTGAAGAGCCACTGCAAGCACCGGTTCCAACACCTGCTGCGCCTTTGCGTCCAATCGGCATCGCCAGCCCTCCAGAGCCAATGGACATAAACGCTCCTCAGGCTCAACCGGAAGACCAACAAGGTGGCCGCGTAATCCCACCGGCACCAGCACCGGTGCCGGGCAAACGCGTCCAGCAGGAAGCCCAAGGCCGCCTGCCACTGCCAGCTCAACCCCAGAACGACTATGAACTGCCGCCGCTGATGCTGCTTACTGAGCCGCCAGTCAACGGCCGTCAGCAAATAAGTCAGGATGCACTTGAGCAAAACGCCCGCATTCTGGAAGGTGTGCTGGAAGACTTCGGCGTACGCGGAGAAATCATCGAAGTACGGCCAGGACCAGTGGTCACTCTGTACGAACTGGAACCTGCGCCGGGCATCAAGTCGTCCCGCGTCATTGGTCTTGCAGACGATATCGCACGCTCCATGAGCGCCATCTCTGCCCGTGTTGCGGTGATACCGGGTAAAAACGCCATCGGCATCGAGCTGCCAAACGCGCGCCGCGAGACCGTGTTCCTGCGTGAATTGGTTGCCGCCAACGACTTTGAAAAGTCCAAGGCGAAACTCGCCATGGCGCTGGGCAAGACCATCAACGGTGAAGCCGTTATTGCAGATCTTGCCCGCATGCCGCACTTGCTGGTGGCCGGTACAACGGGCTCCGGTAAATCCGTTTCGATCAACACCATGATCCTGTCCCTGCTCTATCGCCTGACGCCAGAGCAGTGCAAGCTGATCATGATCGACCCGAAGATGCTCGAACTTTCCATTTATGACGGCATTCCGCACCTTCTCACGCCTGTTGTAACAGACCCGAACAAGGCTGTTGTGGCGTTGAAGTGGACGGTCCGCGAAATGGAAGACCGCTACAAGAAGATGTCCAAGATGGGCGTTCGCAACATCGATGGCTACAACACCCGTGTTGAGCAGGCCATGAAGAAAGGCGAGCGCTTCACCCGCACCGTTCAGACCGGGTTTGATCGCAACACGGGCGAGCCGATCTTCGAGGAAGAAGAACTGCCGCTTGAGAAGATGCCATTCATCGTCGTAGTGGTCGACGAAATGGCTGACCTGATGATGGTCGCGGGCAAGGACATTGAAGGAGCGATCCAGCGTCTGGCACAGATGGCCCGTGCGGCGGGCATCCACCTGATCATGGCGACACAGCGCCCATCCGTAGACGTGATCACCGGTACCATCAAGGCAAACTTCCCAACCCGTATCTCCTTCCAGGTAACCTCCAAGATCGACAGTCGTACGATCTTGGGTGAAATGGGCGCGGAACAGCTGCTTGGCATGGGTGACATGCTTTACATGGCCGGTGGTGGCAAAACTCAACGTGTTCACGGCCCATTCGTTTCGGACGATGAGGTGGAAGAGATCGTGAACCACCTAAAAGCACAAGGCACACCTCAGTATCTGGAGGAAGTGACCGAAGAAGAGGACGAAGGCGGCAGCTACGATTCCCTGACTGCGGGTAGCGGTAACGCCAGCAACGACCTGTTTGATCAGGCCGTGGCCATTGTGGCGCGGGACAAGAAGGCCTCCACCTCCTACATCCAGCGCCGTCTGTCCATCGGCTACAACCGTGCAGCATCGCTGATTGAGCGCATGGAACAAGAGGGCATCATTGGCCCTGCAAACCATGCCGGCAAGCGTGAAATCCTGCTGCGCACGGACGATAACGAAATGATGTAGCGAACATGAACAAGAGTTAACCTGACGTGCCTAAACTTTGCCAAGAGACCGGCCTATACGAGCACCAGAGTTTGCTGCGTAGCGCTACCAAGATGAGTTGGAGTTATATTGATGGTTTCTAATCGCCCCGGACATGCAAAGCGGATGAAGCTGGGTTTTGCATCCCTCGGCATTGTGCTTGGCCTCATTGCGGCCCTGCTGCTTCCGGCAGGTGCCATGGCGCAGGCTCCAAGCCAGGCGCAGGCCATTCAGGCCATCAACAAGAGCTTCAACTCCGTAAAGACAATGCGCGGCGAGTTCATCCAGTTCGGCCCAACGGGCGGCCGGGTGGAAGGGCAGTTCTTCATTCACCGTCCCGGGAAGCTGCGCTTTTACTACAACAAGCCATCCAGTCTGGACATCATCGCCGATGGCGACATGATCTCCATCAAGGACCGCAAGCTGCAGACACAGGACATATGGCCGCTGTCACAAACGCCACTGCGCTTCTTGCTGGCCGACAAAATTGACCTGACCCGCGATGCCAATGTGACTGCCATCAACGTGGAAGAAGATCTTGTTTCCGTTCAGATCGACGACAAGACGCGCTTTGCCTCAGGACGCCTGACACTGATTTTCGACACAAAGGACTTCAAGCTCAAGCAATGGACCGTCCGCGACAATCAGGGTTACGACACCTCTGTTGCCATCTACAACGTTGAAGAAAATGGCCCGACCAACCCGGAACTTTTCGAGATTGACTATCTGGCCAATGCACGACAAAACCGTCGCAACAACTGACGCTTTGGTCGACTAAAGGCATCAAAAGGCTCGGTTTTCCGGGCCTTTTTCATTGGAAGCTTCGAATGGGTGAATTTGTTCTGGCCACCACACTGCCAAGCCTTTCCTTGGGCAATGCCATGCTCTGCGAATTTTGCGCGGACCATGGCGCCGAAGTCTATGTGGATCCGGCTTTCCAGCACGTGGGAGTCATTCAGTGCGCTGATGGCAGGCCCTTGCCTTTTAAGGGAACCTGCCTGCCCCTGAACAGCTTTGGGGCGGCCAGAGTGGCCACAGACAAGGACTTCTGTTCAAGACTGCTGGCGCACGCGGGTGTGAACACCCCCAAGGGGCTTGTCATTCACACAGACGCTGAGATTGACCTTGTCGCCTTGCGCAATCCAGCGGCGGCGGCCCATATGCACGGCGCTACATCTGCAATGGGCTTTGCTGAGACAGTTGGGTTCCCGGTTTTCGTGAAGCCGAATGAAGGTTCTCAAGGCATTGACGTCTTGCGCGCAACGACGAGGTCAGAGTTGCAAGAGGCTGCTGACCATGTGCTTGCGCGCTATGGCTCCGCCCTGCTGCAACAGGGGATTGCGGGGCGGGATTTCCGTGTCATCGTACTGGACGGCGAAGTGCTCGCGGTGATCGAACGCCGCGCTTTGAGCGTCACAGGAGACGGCACATCCTCGCTCGCCGCCCTCATTGAACGCCAGCTGACGCGCTCTGCCACCCGAACCGGGGGCCGCAAACTCGCGCTTGATGACCCGCGCCTTTCAAAGCATCTGAAGGAAACGAATTTGTCGCTGAACACCGTTCCAGCGGCTGGTGATGAAGTGGAGCTGCTGCCAAATGCCAACCTGTCCACCGGCGGCATGGCATTAGATAGAACCGAGGATGTGGGCGAGGCGGTAAAACAGATCGCGACCACCGCCACCGCCGCATTGGGCCTGCGCTATGCTGGCATAGATGTTCTCGTAACCAATGAAAACGCGATTGAAGGCTGCTGCGTGTTGGAGGTCAATGCCGCGCCGGGTCTTTCGAACTTCTATGCCACGTCCGACGCCAACAAGAAGCGAGTCCGGCGCGTCTACAAGCGTCTGGTCGACGCTATTCTTGCCTGAAAACAACGACAAACATCCGTTTTTCTGAGGTAGCGATGCCACACGCTTCTGATTTTCTCAGCATAGAGCCTCTTGAATGATGCGTAATGTTATACCAAAACAAAAAACACACCGCCGCCATCAAGGATATTGGTAGAGATGCGATTTAACGAGAACAAGCAAAGCCCAACAACACCGCACGATTCTGCAGAAAGCAGACCCACCCGCGAAGAAGCGGAAGCCGCCGTTCGGACCCTATTGAAATGGACAGGAGACAATCCGGAGCGCGAAGGCCTGATAGACACCCCCGCTCGCGTAGTCCGGGCCTACGAGGAATTCTTTGCCGGATACAACGAAGACCCGAGAGAGGTCCTTTCACGCACTTTTGAAGAGACTGACGGTTACGACGACATGATCGTGCTGCGCAACATGCGCATCGAGTCCCACTGTGAGCATCACGTTGTACCGATTATTGGCAAGGCCCATGTGGCTTATCTGCCATCAGATCGGGTTGTAGGCGTATCTAAGATTGCCCGTGTTGTTGAGCTCTACGCAAAGCGCCTGCAAATTCAGGAAACCCTGACTGCACAGATTGGCGAGGCCATTGAGCAGACCCTAAAACCGCGCGGCGTGGCCGTGGTCGTTGAAGCTGCCCACATGTGCATGACGACCAGAGGCATCCGCAAACCGGGCGTTTCCATGATCACTCGTCACATCAGCGGTGAGTTTAAAACAGATAGCGCTCTGCGCACTGAGCTGTTCACCGCGCTTGCCGCCCCAGCCGAGCAGTTCGGCTGAGACGCTAGACGGTCAGCGCGGCAACGGCAGTCACCGTGATCACCGAGAAGAAGGTCGTCATCAGGATCACCTGAGCGAGCAGCTCCTCAGGAACCTTGTATTGAACGCCGATAACAAAGGCGAGGACCCCACTTGGTCCGGCTGCTACCAAAACACCTGGCCCGACCCAGAACGGCGGGAGCGAGAAAGCAAGTTCAAACAAGACCCAACCCATGGCCGGAACCACCGCCAGCTTCAGTGCGGTCACCCCCCACACAAGCGGGCTTGCGACATTGAGCTGCTGGGTGCTGAGCACCAACCCCAACGCAAACAAGGAGGCGGGTGCCGCCGCGCTCCCCAAGAAATCGGCGTAGATGCCAATCCCGTTATCGGTGGAGATGCCAGCCAGATTGACCATGAGACCCAAGACCAACGCCATGATGTTCGGGTTCGTGTAAAACGTTGCGCACAAATTGTGAAAGGGAGAACCGTTGCCGTTCTTGCTCATCAGTTCCAGCGCAAGAACCGTTCCGCCAAGCACCAGAAGGTTGTCGATGACAATGACGGAGATCACCGGCAAGGTGGCGTCATGGCCATAAAGAACCTCTGCAATGGGCAGAATGAAAAACGTGTGGTTACAAAATGCCGCTCCCATGCCCAGAAGCAGGCTTTCACGCACACACCGCCCGAACCCCTTGTAGGCAACGACGAAAGTCACGCCATAAACCAGTACCTCCGCGAGGATGTAGCCCACGACATAAAGGTACTCAAATTTGTCAAAGGGGGCCTGCGCTACCAGTTTAAATAACAAGGCTGGCAGGAAAACATAGAAAACAGTTTTGTTGATGATGATGGATTCGCTTTTGCTGAACAGCTTCATCCAGCCAAAAACGTAGCCCAGTACCACCGCCGCGAATACGGGCAGTACTGCATTCAGAAAGATTGATAGCACGGTGATGTACCCCGGTTTGTTGACCTAGGCCTACAAGACTTCGGGGAAGTTTACGAGATCGTGCTATGACGCATTTACGAGCGCGAAAAGACCTGCGTAGTGCGCCGCAGGTCTCTGAAATTTCACAGCTTTTACCACTCGCCGAGTTTCGTCTCGCGGGTATATTCCTCATCCGGAACGTACTTGATCACGGCCTGGCCGCAAATGGTGACACCCCGTGTTGCGTCGTAGGTCATGGTCGGTGAACCATGCAGTTCCCAGCCACGGTTGAGCGCCTGTGTGACGCGGTGGCAGAACTCTGAGGAATCCGGTTCAGTGATCAGGCGAAACAAGCGCATGCAGCACCCCTTTTATGACAAATTGAGCCGAAGTTGTTCTGTGTTCGGCACCAGAGGGAGCGGAACCTATCAGCTAAACCCCTGCAATGCCAGTGGCCTAAGCAATTGCTAAAAGGCGATGACAGCCGCTCTGCTCAGCCAGCACGCGCTGCAATGGCATCAGCGATGGCAACCACCTTCTGGCCCATCTCCGCATGCAGGCGCTCCACCATTTTGCCATCCACCTGCAGCACCCCTTTGCCCGCGTTCTCAGGCGCTTCAAACGCAGCAATAACCTTGCGCGCCCAGTGAACCGCTTCATCAGAGGGCGCGAAAGCGCTGTTGCAGGCGTCAATCTGGCTTGGGTGGATCAGCGTCTTGCCATCCATGCCCATCCGCGCCCCTTGGGTGCATTCCTCCGAAAAGCCTTCGATATCAGAAAAGTTGTTGTAAACGCCATCAATGATGCTGATCCCTGCAGCTCGGGCTGCCGCAAGACATAACATCAGCCATGGCATCATTTCAGCGCGGCCCTTGGTAATGTGGGTGCCCGTTTCCTTGGAAAGGTCGTTGGTGCCCATCACCACCGCCTCCAGCCGGGAGCTTTCTTCGCGCGCCGCAAGGCAGATGCTTTTGGCATTGAGCATGGCCAGTGGAGTTTCCAACATGGCCCAAAGCTTGATTGCCGGATCTGCCCCTTGCGCCTGCATGATGCCAGCCACAAGCTTCAAGTCCACCGGGCCATTCACCTTGGGCAGCGCGATGGCATCCGGTTTGGCGGCAATGGCAGCGTCCAGATCCGCCCGGCCCCACTCGGATGTCAGCCCATTGATGCGGATGATCAGCTCCCGATGCCCATAGCCGCCGCCTTTGACCGCGCTTGCCACCTGTTCCCGTGCGGTTGCCTTGGCCTCTGGAGCCACAGCGTCTTCCAGGTCAAAGATCAGCGCATCCACGTCCAGCGTTTTGGCTTTCTCAAGCGCCCGCGCGTTGGAGCCCGGCATATACAACACACTTCGCCTTGGCCGAGGTCCGTTCCCTGCCTGTCCCATCGTTCACGCTCCCTAAACGGTGTTTGATCTGCGACACAGCATAGCCTACGGGGCGGGGTGAACTAAATCAGCCTTTCGCCTAGGAGGCTGAATATTTCTTTCGCAATATCATATCTTTAGCTGCAAAAAGTGCGCCTGCCACAATCAATGCGCAGGCCGCTGCCACCGGCCATGTAAAGGCGCCAAAGCCAAACAGAACCAGAAGCAATGTGGAGAAAAGTGGCGCAGCATAGGCGGACGCACCGAGCACCTGAATGTCGCCGCGCTTCATGCCAATGTCCCATGTGAAAAACGACAGGCCCAGCGGCATCAAGCCCATACCCACCACCGCGAACCACTGCGTCGGACCCTGCGGCATCACCGTTTGCTCAAAAAGAAAATGGCAAAGGTAGGAGAGGATCGCCGTCATCAAACAGAAGCCCGCCACCGCTTCGGTCGGCACATTGCCCATGCGCCGCGACAGCACCGAATAGGAGGACCATGCAAGCGCTGCAGCAAGGGCGGCCGCATAGCCCACCGTAGAATCCGAACTCAGATCAAACGCCCCACCGCGCGCAATCAAAAGACCCGCGCCTGCCAGCCCAAGTCCCGCACCGATTACATGGTGAACGCGCAAACGCTCGCCCGGCAGAAGAGCGGAAAACAATACAATCAGGACCGGCCAGAGATAGTTGATCAGGTTCGCTTCCACCGGCGGTGCATTTCGAATGCCGATGAAGTAAAGCGCGTGATAGCCAAACAGGCCCACGGTGCCCATCACCCACACATGAAGCGGTTGCCGAAGCAATATCAAGCGAGAGGGATTTATCGCAAGCCGGGCAAAAGCCAATGAAGCAGAAACCGTAAAGCACAGCGCGTTCAGTAGAAATGGCGGCACCTCGCCGGACAGCGCACCGAATGGCCCCAGAAAAGACCACATGATCACTGCTGTAAAGCCGATTGCCGTCGCCTGATTGCGGGTGATTTGCCCCATGAAGGCCCTGCCGTTCAACGCATTTGGTTTCAGTGAGGCGTCCTACACGTTTTCACGGTGTTTTCATATATCAACACCGGATTTTTTACCTGAGGTGAGGAGTTTCCTTGGGTTTCAGCGAAAGAAGCCGAGCACTCCCTTGATTTACTGTTTGAATTCGCGACACTGCTTCTAAAGCTTTGAAATTAGACAGGACCGTAGAGACCATGAGCGCTGAAACCATTCGCCCACTTGTCCATGACGATGCACCGGCCCTTGCCCCTCTCATTGCAGAGAACGCACAAGCCTTGAAGCGCGGCGCACCGCGCCGTCCGGATGAAGTCTATGCCGAGCGCCTGCTGGCGGAAGGCAGTGCTGAATTCCTCGGTGCTTATGAAGGGGATGTGCTGGTTGGGTTTGCCTTGTTCTACGACCTTCCAGACCTGATTACAGGCCGCCGTATCGGCCAGCTGGAAGACATTTACGTCATGCCTTCCTACCAGAGCAAAGGCATTGGCCGTCACCTGGTGGCGCATGTGGCAGGCGTCGGAAAAGACCGCGACTGGTCCCATGTGCGCTGGATGGTTCCGGCCAAAAACGAGGTCGAAACCGGGCTTTATGAGCAGATGGGAGAGCCGGGCGACAAACAGAGCTACAACGTTTCCATCGACCGACTGTCCCTTGCCAACGCTTAAAACAGGTTTGGCACGCGTCCAAGATTGATGAACGCAATGCGGGCGCGCCCGCGATCCAGTGTAATGGGCAGTTGAATGGTCGGCTGCCCATCCACCATATTGCTCTTTCCGATGGAAAGCGCCGTTGCCTGCAGGTTCTGCGGCAGTTGAGAGCCTTCAGGAAACAGCGGCTTCAGAGCGGCTGCCAACTGATCCACCCCGGAAATGGTCACCGGCAGTGTGCCGGACAGACGGCCCTGCTCGTCCACGGTCACCGGTCCTTCGGTCTGAAGATAAAACGTGCCCGAAGAGAGCCGCGCGCTGCGCACAATCAGGTCAACCTTGCCATCCACCAACAGATCTTGAAGACTGCGCACCTTGCCTTCCAGCGCCGACCCGCCTTTTGGCGCAGTCACAATAAGCTCCAGATCAATTGGAAGATCCAACGCCATGGTTTCAGAGGTGAGCTGTTGCAGCAAAATTGCCGCGTCCAACGCCTCGCCTTCTTCGCCATTGGCGCGAATGTGCACTTCTGCATTGCGCGCCGCCATGGTCAGCGGCGTATCCAGCGCCACAACGGAAAGTGACGGGTTCTCAATCACCATGTCGGCTTTTTCAATCTTCCGCTCTGCAAGATTAGCGCTCAAACGCGCCATGTCCCAGGTAGCTGCGTAGCCCGGACCACCCGGCCCAGCTACCGCTTCAAACGGGCTGTCTGCTTCAAAAATCATGTGCATCGGCTGATAGGCCAACGCCACACCACGGACTTCGTGAGCAAACACGGTTTGCCCATCCCGCTCGATGCGCAGCGGAGAACACGTCACCTCAAACCGGAAGGGATAACCGCCAACCCGCTTGTTCGCGCAGTCAAAGACATCGCCTTCTGCGGCCGCAACTTTTTGCGTGTTTGTCAGCGTATCGCTGATCATCCCCCGGCCGATACTCCAGTAGGTTGACCAGGCTGCTATCCCCAGAACCACCATTACGCCAAGAATAATGTAGGATTTTTTAGAGGGCTTCTTAGGACTGGCGGTCGCGCTCATGATAGTAATTTTCACCTCATACTGACGGGTCATTGCATCGCTTCGGCGGGACTGTTACCCGAAGCCCTGCAAAAAGAAACACGGAATTAGCACGTTATGCGAGATTTATGGGTGTTTGGCTACGGCTCTCTCATCTGGCGTCCCGGCTTCGACTACGAAGAGGCGGTGCCGGCTTTGTTGCGCGGTGCCCACCGCTCGCTCTGTGTTTACTCATGGGTCCACCGCGGCACACAAGACAATCCCGGCCTCGTATTCGGGCTGGATCGGGGTGGTTCCTGTCGTGGAATGGCCTTCCGTGTCGCGGCGAAGAACCGAGACCGCACCATCACCTATTTGCGCGAGCGTGAACAGCAGACCATGGTCTACCGTGAAACGGTACGCGGGGTGCAGTTGGACGGACGCCCACATGATCCGGTGCAGGCCCTCACCTATGTGGCCGACCGCAGTCATGCCCAGTATGCCGGGGCTCTACCGCTTGAAGAACAGCTGAAAATCGTGTTGTCCGCCAAGGGTCAGTCAGGTGCAAACCCGGAATACGTCATCAACACGGCGCGGCATATGCGCGAACTGGGCATTCGCGATCACGGCTTGGAATGGTTGGAAAAGGAGCTGACCCGCCTCGTGCATCAGGGCACGCAGTCCGCTCACTCGGAGAACAGCCCCGCCTGAAGGTCCGACAGGGTCTCTTTTCGCTCTTCGTCGGTGGTGCACAGCAGGTGAACGTAAAACGCCATCTGCCGCCGACGCTTTGGCACACTGTGGGCCCCGTGAAGCTCGCCATGCTGATCCGCATGCCCCAACCAGACCACCACATGGTCCATGCGCTCATCGGCCATCAGCACCACGCTGCCGGGATAGTCCAGCAGCTCCTGTTCCTTGATTTTGGAAAACAGATAACGCTGGCCCGATTTGCCTTCCCAATAACGGAAACGATCCCCTGCAGACAGCAGTTCGGATACACGCGCGGCACGCCCGCCACTCTGATTGGACCGAAAAAGGGAATATTGCACAGCTGATACTCGCTTCATTACCCACTCACTGATAGAGAGTATAGGAACAAAATATGAACGAAAAGCAACTAACGCAAGAAAAAAGCCGACCGTGACGGATCACGATCGGCTTTCAATGTAACTTGCAAATGTTAATCCAAGTTTACTCTGCAGTTTCAAGGGCTTCGGCACGCGCCGCCATGCGCGCACGCGCTTCCTTCACGATAATATTATCCGGTGTTGCCGCTGCAGCTTCCTCAAAAAGTCGGTCGGAAGCGGTCTCGATATCCCGTTCCAGGCGTTCTAGAAACTCCTTTTGTTCAAGACCGGGCTCAATTGGCGGCAGGATTTCGGCCGTAATGGTGCCCGGAAAACGAAAGAAGCGATGGCGCGGCCAATAAACGCCGGAATTGATGGCAACTGGCACCACCTTGCAGTTCAGCGCGCTGTAGAGATGCGAAATGCCATATTTGTATTTGGGTTCCGCCCCTGCCGGACGGCGCGTTCCTTCCGGATAGATGATGATATGGCGTTCATCCTCAATAGCTTCCTCCGCAGCACGCGCCATGGACACCAAGGCCGCTGAGCCCTTGCCGCGGTCCACCGGGATCTGACGCAGCTTGGTAATGTACCAGCCAAAGATAGGCACGCGGCGCAGTTCGCGTTTCAAAATGAACGAAGGGGCTTTCAGGTGCGCCAGCAACGCGAAGGTTTCCCACGCCGACTGGTGTTTGCTTGCGACGATGCAGCCTTCCTCCGGCAAGTTCTCAAGGCCGCGGAACTCTGATTTCACACCGCCAATCCATCGCAACAGGAACAGGTTCACGTTGCACCAGATCGGCAGGATCCAGAAGCCCCAACGCCACGGCAGAAAAAAGATCGGCACGAATGCGATCATCAGAACCAGTGTGCTGAGATAAAACAACAGGTTAAATAAAATGGATCGCAGTAAAATCATCATACCCAGTCAGTGTCATCGCACCCGCGCGTCCAAAAGGGCGCAGCAAGGTGCCGTCATGGAACATCAGCCTCAAGGCCGGATCATCATGTCAGGGAGTACCAAAACACCCGCAACCGCACGAGGGTATACTTCACAAATTCACGAAGGAGAAGCTTTGTTGTTGCAGGATCTGAATACCAATTGCGCAAGTCGAGGCCTTCATGGAACACGGAGTTGGGGATCAGCTCCACTTCCGGCAACAACGCCTGCAACTCTGCAAGAGCGCGTGGCATATGATAGGCGCTGGTCACCACAACAAGACTGGCAAAGCCATTTTCGTGGGCCCAGTTCGCCGTTTCCGACGCGTTGCCGATGGTGTTCAGCGCCTTGCGATCCAAGTCTACACAACAGCGGAACAACGCCAGTTTCTGCTCGGTCATGAGCGAAATCTGCTCGACCGTGGTGTCAGGATGTACGCCGGAAATGAGGAGGCGCTTCGCCTTGCCTTCGGCCAGCAATGAAAGCGACTTGGAGATGCGCTCACGCCCACCGGTGAACACCACAATGCCATCTGCCGCGCGAATGGCCTCAGTCGGCTTGGAGTTGAGCATGGCCACATAGCCGTAAAAGCTGATGGCAAAGGAAGCCAGACAGATCAGAACACTGGCAAGGATCACCCCGAGCGTCAGCTTCAGCGCAAACAGGCGCGACCGGCGGCGGGGCGCAGCCGGTTCAAGTTCAGCCAAATCATGTTCGACGCTCCCTCTCAAGGCCATGTTGCCACCAGATTGCCCCTTGTTGTCTTCGGGGTTCTGGTCGTCCTTGCGAGCAGGAGCAAGAAGTTTTTCATCCGTCATTCTAGAATGATCCGAACGCTCGCCACCTTGCGCTGGATCCAGTTTTACCATTCACCTCAGACTTGTTGAGGGCAATGTAACACCAGATCGTGGCCAAAAGTGAACTCCAAAATCGAGTAAACCTAGTCCATCCCCGCAAGATGTGAGTGTACTGCAATCCGCGACGTGACGGCAGTAAGAACTGCGACCAGCACCACCACCAACACCACGCCTATATAGCCTGCAAGGCTGACAGAGATGGTGCCAAGCAAAGCTTGTGCCTGCCCGGCAGCGCCAAATTCGGTGCTCGTGTTTCCTAAAAACTCAATCAAAAGAAAGCTTAGGCAGGCAATCGCCCCGCCAACGATACCGCCCTTGAGGCCGAGCACCAGAAAGTGCCGTTGGAACTCGGCGGAGATGAAACGGTCTTCAGCACCAACAAAATGCAGCACCTCCACCACCTCCTTGTTACCGGACATGGCGGCACGGGTGGCAAACACCACAGACAGGATCATGGAGGCCAGCACAAGTACCAAAATGCCAAAGCCAATCACCACAGCGCCGTTCGCCATGGACGACAGCTGCTGGGTCCACAGGCGGTGATCATCCAGACTGGAGCCGCGTATCTGGTCTTCAACAGTGCGTTTCAGCTCTCCCAGATCAAGCAGTTCGGGTTGGTCTACCTTCACCATGATCAGGCGCGGCACCGGCAGGTCTTCCAGGTCGAGCCCTGCGCCAAGCCACGGCTGCAGCAGCTCCTGCGTTTCGGTGTCCGACAACGCCCGCACGTGCCCAACGCCGGGAAACTCTTGAGCCAGTGCCACCGTGCGATCAATTTGCTGAAGCATGTCGATCCCGTCCACAGGACGGATCTGGATGGTAAGCTCACGAACCAGATCGTTGCTCCAGTCGGTGGCCGCATCATTGACGACTGTCACGAAGCCCACAGTAAGGCAGGCAAGAAAACTCATGATGGCCACCACCAGCATCAACGCACGCCCTGCAACAGCTTGCGGCGGCACGATGGGTGCCTGTCTGGCCTTCTTTGGCCTGCGTCCTTGTCCCTCACCCTTTTTGGGAAGCTTCTGGGCCATCTTGGCTTTCACGCCAGCCGCTACAGTGCCCTTCTTGGCAGGACGAGGCCCGGCAGCGCGCTTGGGCCGCTCTTCAGAAGACATGGAGGGTTCGCGTCGTTCCATTCCATTACTCATCGATTAGAAGCCGGCCGTCATGCAACACCAGATGGCGCGCGTTGACTTGTTCCAGAAGATGCAGATCGTGGGTCGCGATCAGCACAGATGTGCCAAGGCGGTTCAACTCTATGAACAGACGCAGAAGACGGCGGGCCAGCGGCGCATCCACGTTACCGGTGGGCTCATCCGCCAGCAACACTTCAGGGCGCGTGATCAGCGCTCTTGCAATCGCCGCTCGCTGTTTTTCACCGCCAGAAAGCACCGGCGGCATCACATGCATGCGGTCGCCCAAGCCCACCCATTTCAAAAGATCAATCACATCGGAGCGATAATCCGATTCCATTTTGCCAGCCACCCGGTGCGGCAGCGCCACGTTTTCGTAGGTGGTCAGGTGGTCAAGCAAGCGGAAGTCCTGAAACACGACGCCAATGCGGCGGCGCATGGCGGGCAATTGGGACTTGGTCACCTGGGAGGTGTCCGTACCGAATGCGGAAATCAGACCTCGGGTCGGGCGCAACGACAGGAACAGCAGGCGCAGCAGGCTGGTTTTCCCCGCACCCGAAGGCCCTGTAAGAAACTGAAAGGACTGGGGTTCAATGGAGAAAGTCAGATCCTTGAGGATCTCCGGCCCCATGCCATAGCGCAACCCCACGTTTTCAAACCTAATCACCGCCTGCTCCTTAATGTTAGCGGAACGCTACATGGTGGCTGTTAATGGACTGTTAAGGCTATCCCCTTTCATTCTGCAACTATCCCCAAATGTTTGACTGGCCGCTAAATTCGGATAAATCAGTCACTTGCATTTCCATATTTGGGTTTATAGCTAATGTGAAATCAGGGTTTAACAGTTCCTTAATCATATGAAGATTCTGTTAGGCCGAGACACCCGTCTGCCAAGTGGCTGGCGCTAACGGGCACTGTAGAACACAGCCAGGGGAACCCTAGGTCTTCCATGAAACTGAAGATCAAATGCCCGGATTGCAAGACGACCTACGAAATTCCTAGCGACAAGATTGGCGCGGAAGGTCGGACGGTGAAGTGTACCCGCTGTGGCACCAGCTGGCGGGCAACCGCTGAAGAGCCTCACTCCAAATCCCTTGATGAGAAGGAAGCCGACGCCGAATGGCAGCAGCTGGACCGGGAAAGTGCCGCCCGCAAGGCCGAGGCGAACAAAGGCTCTTATGCCGACGACGAAGAGGAGGAGGACGTTGAGCCTCCTGAGGAACCAGCCGATCCAGATGACGCTTCGGGCGATGAAGACGGTAACACGGCAGTTCCCGGCACACCGGAAAACGCCGCAGAGCCCTCAGCTGGCAACGAAGGCGACAAGGACAAGACCAAAAGCCGAGAAAAGACGCGCTCGCGCTACTCGCATTTGGCGAAGCCAAAACACAGTACAAGCAAACGTCTACGCAGACTAACTGGCCTGGGACTTTTTGCAGCTTCTCTGCTGGCCTGCGTGATGACAGTAAGCTATAGAGACACGATCGTAAGACAGTTCCCGGATCTCGCTGGCCTCTATCAGATGGTCGGGCTCACGGTGAATCTGCGCGGTCTGGAGTTTCGGGACTTGAGAACCTTCCGCGAAGTGCAGGACGGCGTGACCGTTCTTGTGGTCGAAGGTTCCATCGAAAACATCACAAGCAGACGCGTCGAGATTCCGGCGGTCAGGTTGTCCCTGCGTTCTCACGATTTCAGTGAGCTGTACGCCTGGACGGTTGAACCGCGCCTGATGACGTTGGATCCGGCGACTAAAACCAGGTTCAGAACTCGGCTGGCCCAGCCACCGGATCGAGCCGCTGACATTCAAATGCGCTTCGTAGAGCGCCAACAAAGAAGAGCGAGCACAAGATGACCGGTACCCCGGAAATCCGCGTTCTATACGATGAGAAAGCCATTGCCGAACGCGTTACCGGCGTTGCGGAAGCCATTGCAAAAGATCAGCCAGAAAACCTGCTGGTCGTAGCCGTGCTGAAGGGCAGCTTCATGTTTGCCGCTGACCTCGCCCGCGCTTTGCATACTGCAAAAATTGCACCGGAAATGGAATTCCTTCACCTGTCAAGTTACGGTGCGGCCACCGTATCTTCAGGGCATGTTAAGGTATTGCGTGACATAGAGAGCGATGTCACGGACCGGGACGTGATTCTTGTCGATGACATTCTGGAATCCGGACGGACATTGAAGTTCGCTCGCGACATGATCGCTGAGCGCGGCGCCAAATCCGTTCGCGTGGCTGCCTTGTTGGACAAGCCCATGCACCGCAAGGCAGATATCGAGGCAGACTATGTCGGGTTTGACTGCCCAGACAAGTTTGTGGTCGGATATGGCATGGACATGGGTCATGCGTGGCGACAGCTACCGTTTATCGGATTCGTGCCACAGGACGGTGACGCTTAGAAGGGGGACTTTATGGCCCGCGTACTTCTGACTGAGGATGATGACGCAGTTCGCGCATTTGTGAAGCGCGCACTGGAACTGGACGGCCACAGCGTCACAGCAGTGGCAGATGGCAGCGAAGCCGCCGAAGCTCTGAACAACGAGCAAGGCGCGTTCGATCTGCTGCTCTCGGACATCCGCATGCCGGAAATGGACGGAATTGCGCTTGCCATGCAAACAAGCCAGCGCTACCCCGGCCTGCCGATCCTGCTGATGACGGGCTATGCAGATCAACGGGAACGTTCAGATGAGCTGAACGGAGCCGTTCGCGATGTTCTTACCAAGCCTTTCTCTTTGGTGGAAATTCGCAGTGCTGTTTCAGATGCTCTCGCAGATGTGGCGGTGACGGAAAAACGTCGTCTCTACGCCTAATCGGGCCAGATCAGGTTCAAGAAAAAGCCGCCCACATGAGGCGGCTCAGACTGCTGACAAAGTGATTGAAAGTCCTCGCTTTATGCGGGGACTTTTGATTCAATGGGGTATGTTGAAGAAACCCTCCCCCCAGCAGACCGCTTTTGAGATGGTCAGTCTCGAGAG